>NZ_JBVHZH010000003.1:0-141459 GCF_055574515.1 Streptomyces sp. NPDC029466 | reverse complement strand
TTCCCCCCCCCCTCCCCCCCCCCCCCCCCCCCCCCCCCCCCCCCCCCCCCCCCCCCCCCCCCCCCCCCCCCCCCCCCCCCCCCCCCCGGCGTCCGGACCCCGCGCTCTCCCGTGGGCCGGCTCAGTCCCCGGAGTCCGCGACCACTTCCCGGTGCTGGGCCGCCAACTCCAGATACATGACCGCATTGAGCTTGATGGTCTCGCGCTCCTCGTCGGTCAGCTGCCGCTTGACCTTCGCCGGCACCCCGGCGACCAGCGAACCGGGCGGGACCCGCATGCCCTGGGGGACCAGCGCCTGCGCGGCGACCAGCGAGCCGGCGCCGATGTGCGCGCCGTTCAGCACCGTGGCACCCATGCCGATCAGGACATCGTCCTCGACGGTGCAGCCGTGCAGCACCGCGTTGTGCCCGACCGAGACCCGTGCGCCGACGGTCACCGGGAAGCCGGGATCGACATGGACCGTGCAGTTGTCCTGGATGTTGCTGTCGGCGCCGAGCACGATCGGGCCGCAGTCCGCCCGCAGCACCGTGTGGTACCAGACGCTGGTGCCCGGAGCCATCGTGACCTCGCCGAGCACGACGGATGTGGGGGCGGTGAACGCCTTCTGATCGATCTTCGGCTCCTTGCCGCCCACCGGTGAAATCAACGCCCGTGCCGTCATCCTGGACCTCCTCGTCGTTCTGCGCCGCGCCGAGAGCACCGTAGACGACGGGCGCGCCGCGGGCTCGTGCCGGGCGGTGCGGTGCGCCGGTGGGGCGAAGATCACAGCCCGTGGCGGGGCCCTCCGGCCGCGGGCTGAGTACGGTGTGCGAGTGCCGATAAACCAGAACGTGTTCTCGTCTGTCGCGGCCTGGCGGCGCCGGGCCGTGTCGCGCGCCGTCCACCGCGGCGCGCGCTGGGTGCGCGAGGCCGCGGCCGTGACGGCCGAGCGCCCGGGCCCGTACCGCTTCCGCCGGATCGGCACCGGCACCCGGCTCGCCTACCCGCAGGGCACGGTCTTCGGTGACCCGTGGATCGAGCTCGGCGACCACTGCATCATCGCTCAGGACGTGACGCTGACGGCGGGCATGATGCCCGACCTCGATCTCGGTGCGGAGCCGATCCTCACGCTGGGAAACGGTGTGGTGCTGGGCCGCGGCAGCCATGTGATCGCCGATGTCCGGCTGACGATCGGCGATGACTGCTTCTTCGGTCCCGGCGTCTACGTCACCACCACCAACCACAGTTATGACGACCCCGAGGTGCCGGTCGGCAAGCAGTGGCCGCGCAGCGACCCGGTCGCCATCGGTCCCGGCAGCTGGATCGGGACCGGTGCGGTGATCCTGCCCGGGGCGCGGCTGGGCCGGAATGTGGTCGTCGCGGCCGGGGCGGTGGTGCGTGGTGATGTTCCCGATCACGCGGTGGTCGCCGGCGCGCCCGCCCGGATCGTCCGCCGCTGGGATCCCCGGCAGGGCTGGCAGCCGCCGCTGCGCACCCCGGCGCCGGTGCCGATACCCGAGGGCGTCACCCCGGAGCAGCTGGTCGCACTGGAGGAGTGGCAGGCGGCGGAGGCCGGCGAGGCGTACGAGACGTCCTGATCCGGCGTCAGGTGCGGCGGAGCGCCGCCGGCCCCGATGCGGTCAGCCGCCGGAGGCGAGCAGGGCCGAGCCGACCAGGGCGAGGGAGGCGCCGGCCGTCTGGATGGCCCGCAGCCGCTCCTTGAGGATGCCGAGTGCGGCGAGCGTGGTGACGACCGGGTAGAGGGAAGCGAGCACCGCCGCGATGGTGACCGGTCCGCTCTGCGCGGCGAGGGCGTAGGTGCCGTTCGCGGCGACATCGGCGATACCGACGAAGCCGAGTGCGGGCAGCGCGTCCCGGAGCGCCGGCAGCCCGCCCTCGGGCAGGGCCGGAGTGCCGCGCCGCACCGACGCGTAGAGCGCGACGCCGCCGACGGCGACATTGCACAGCCGCTGGACGAACAAGGCGAGGAAGAGCCCGGTCACGGTCGTCGACGCCTCCGAGATCAGCGCCATCACCGCGCCGAAGCCGAGCGCCGAGATCACCGTCAGGGTGATCGTCCGGCCGGCCACGGAGGCACCGCTGATCCGCGGGCCGCCCGCCAGCACGACCCCGACCACGGCCACCAGCATGCCGCTGACCTGGAGCAGGCCCGGCCGCTCACCCGCCACGATCCCCACACCCAGCGGAACGAGCACCGTGCCGAACGAGGCGAGCGGGGAGACCACGCCCATCGGGCCGAGCGCCAGCGCGCGGTAGAAGCAGAGCATGGCGGCGGGGCCGACGACACCCGCTCCGACCGCGAACCACAGCTGCGGTCCGGCCTCCCGCCAGCCGCCGGTGGCCAGCACGATGGCGCCCAGCACGACGGCGGCCAGGGCCTGGGAGACCACCACTACGGTCAGCGCCTGGAACCGTCGGGTCAGCAGTCCGCCGCCGAAGTCGGCGAGCCCCCACAGAAGGCTGGTGGCCAGGGCGAAGACCGCTGTCATGGTGAAACCTCGCAGTACAGTGAACCGGACGCTGAAGTACACCACACCGTAGTGCAGCAGACTGTACTGGGGTATCGAATATATTGGCCTCGACTTGGACGGACCGTGACGGATCTCGACCAGCTCACACAGTCGCTCGCCCGCAACCTCAAGCACTGGCGCGCCGAGCGCGGCTTCACCCTCGATGCGCTGGCGGCCCGCGCCGGTGTCAGCCGCGGCATGATCATCCAGATTGAGCAGGCCCGTACGAACCCCAGCGTGGGGACCACCGTCAAGATCGCCGACGCGCTCGGCGTCAGCATCACCACGCTCCTCGACTACGAACAGGGCCCGCAGGTACGGATCGTGACCCCGCAGGAGGCGGTCCGGCTCTGGTCCACCGACGCCGGCAGCTTCACCTCGCTCCTGGTAGGCGCCGAGGCACCCGGCCCCTACGAACTATGGGACTGGCGGCTGATGCCCGGCGACAGCAGCACCTCCGATCCGCATCCGCCCGGCACCGTCGAACTGCTGCATGTCCGGGCCGGCACGCTGACGCTGGTCGTGGACGGCGAGGAGCACGAGGTGCCCGCCGGTGCCTCGGCGACCTTCGAGGCCAAGGTCGCGCACGGCTACCGCAACGACGGCACGGAACCGGTCGAGATGACCATGTCGGTGATCATCCCGCCCGTACGCTGAGACGGCCCGCCGCCGGGCCGTCCCGGCTGTTAGCTTGGCGGGCATGCCCGTCCCGATGGATGCTTTTGACGAGGTCCGGCCCGCCGTCGAGTGCCTGGACCTGCTGCCAGAGCCGGTGGCCGCGGCGATCCGTGCCTGGGGCGGCTCGGTGCCCGTCGAGGAGCTGCGCCACGTCGACACGGATCCGGCGATCGCGGACACCGCGCTGCTCGTCGAGCGCTACGGCCCCTGGCTCCTGGAACAGTCGGCGAACTGCGTGGTGGTAGCCGGCAAACGCGGCGGCGAGGCCACCCTGGCCGCCTGCGTCGTCCTCTCGCACACCCGCGTCGACGTCAATGGAGTGGTGCGTCGTCAACTGGGCGCGCGCAAGGCGTCGTTCGCGCCGATGGACAAGGCCGTCGGCGACAGCGGGATGGAGTACGGCGGCATCACCCCGATCGGCCTGCCCGCCGACTGGCCGCTGTTCGTGGACGCCGCCGTCGTCGACACCCCCTACGCCCTGATCGGCAGCGGCAGCCGCCGCGGCAAACTCATCGTCCCCGGCAAGGCCCTGGCCGAACTCCCGGGCGCGACGGTGCTGGACGGGCTGGGAATCGCCTGAGGGCTGCGCGCCGGTCCGGTCGCTTGCGTGCGCGGACTACAGCTCTACCGGTCGGCCGCTGTCCCACAGCGTCGTCACGTGACTGGCGAACCGGTCGTACAGTCCGTCGTCCTCAAGCCGGCGGAGGTGGAGCATGGGGGACTCGTCGCCGAGCAACGAGGCGATGTGCGGGGTCACCAGCATCTGATCATCGAACTGAAAGACGGACAGCGCGATGTGCTGATCGCTGAATCGCGCTTCGATCCCACGGCACTCGCCCATCTTCTCCAGCGCATCCAGCGTGATCTTGATGCGTGTGCTGACGGTGAGGGGGACGCCCTCCACTTCCTCCCGCTTGCGCGTGACGTCCGACTCCGGGTCGCCGACCAGGAACCGGATCCGGGCGCCGGCCTCGGCCTTGGCCTTCAGACGCGCCCCTAGGCGGGGGTGCTGCTGCCACAGGAAGTAGTTCGTGTAGCCGGCTAACGCCAGATTCTGGGACGCACCGTCGATGAGCGACGCCCACAGCGACGTGGGGGCGGCGCTGCGGAAAGGGTAGGCCGCGATGATCTCGCGGTCATGCCCCGTTTTGACGTGAGAACGCACCGACTTGGGCCACAGAGTCATGGGGTCCACTCCTAGCGCGCGGCCGGCCTCCTCCTGAGTGGATTCGCGGGGAGCCCGGTCAGGGTTGCTCAGCCATCGTTCTACGGTCTTGTGTTCAACCCCGACCATACGTGCTAGCTGCCGGGGCCTGATACCGGCACTCGCCATAGCGTCTTGCAGCGCAGTATTCAAGGTTCCTCCCGGGACGTTTGGGCCACTCAGGACGATAGAGCCGAAGAGGCCGCTCCGTCCCGGCTATGGGCGTACCAACGTCCCCTGTAGCGGCGTTTATTGGAGACATGAGCGAACCGAGAGGGATTCAGACGCCCCCGGTGCAGCTGACGGAGCCGTACGGAGACCTGCCTACGCCGGATCCGAACTGCCCCGACTGCACAGCGTGGGTGAAGGTGCGGGACGAGGCGCGCGAGCGCCAAGACTGCGCGGCGGCTGCGATCGCATCAACGGAGCTGCTACTCCACAACCGGAAAGAGGCGTGCCGGCGGGAGCAAGCGACGTCGCCGGGCGACCCTCCATGAACGTCCGTCCCAGGTTCGCTTTGGTCGGCATCCCCTGGGCGGGCCGTAGGAAGAGAAGAGCCGTCTCCGGCCGAATGCCTGGACAGCGATCACGGTCGGAGACGGCAGGCGTACGACACAACTCAAAGAGAGGCCGCACGTGTTAACGGTAAGCGATCTGATCAGCCCGGCAGCGTTCCTGAGCGTCGTCGGGACCGTGCAGGACGCCAACCCCGGCATGGCAGGGGACATGGCGCAGCGCATCACGAACGAGGGACTGAAGTTCATCGTTGCCTGCGCCAAGATGCCTGATGTCGCCCTGGCTCCCTCCCGCGTCGTTGACGAAGGCTGGCATGCGCTCATCCTCCACACGAAGGTGTAGGAGGAGCTGTGCGCGTCGCTGGGCGACTTCGTCCACCACTACCCCGGCTACGACCCGGACAACTACGACCCTCTGATCCTGGTGCGCACGCAGGACGCCATCCGTATCGCCGGGTATGACGTCGATGAGGAGCTATGGGGAGCCCCGACGGGTGATCAACTCATCGCGGTCTCCGCGAAGTGTCAGCATTCGCCGTCGGACACCGGCCCCATCAAGCCCATGCCGACGCCCCGCCCGCCGTGCCGGGACAAGCCATAACCGACGTCTGCCACACTCGGTGCGTCGATTGGAGCCCCCATGGCCGAGTTGATCAATTCGCGGTACGCCGCCCTTGTGGCTGCGTACCGCGAGGCTCAGGTGGAGGAGCAGGAGGAGACGACCCCTGTACGGGGCTTCATCCTCCCTGATGCTGAGCCCACGCCCGAGTAACGCAGCGCACCCCCGGAGCCCCGTTCGCGAGCCACGCGGACGGGGCTTTTCAGGCCAGGTGCATTCGGCCCCCCACTCAGCCCAGACGAGGCAGTTCGATCGCCGGGCAGCGGTCCATCACCATGTCGAGACCGGAGTCGTGCACCCGGTTCCAGGCCGCCTCGTCGACGACGCCCAGCTGGAACCAGACGGCCTTCGCCCCGACCGTCACGGCCTCATCGGCGACCGGGCCGGCCAGCTCGCTGTTGACGAAGACATCGACGACATCGACCGGGAAGGGGATCGCGGAGAGCGAGGGGTAGCCCTGCTCGCCATGGACGCGCTCGGCCTTCGGATGCACCGGCACGATCCGCTTGCCGTAGCGCTGGAGCACCTCCGCGACGCCGTGCGCCGGGCGCTGCTCGTTGTTGGACAGGCCCACGACCGCCCAGGTGTCGCCGAGCTCGGTCAGGATCCTGCGGATCGTACTGGGGTCGCCGTACACGCACTGCCTCCTGCGGATGGAAGAGTCCTGTGCCGATCAACGGACGGCGTGACCCGGAGATTCCCGTCGCGGAGGGTGACCACTCCGCGGAGTGAGACAGCCGGTGTGCGCCGCACGGCAGACGCCCCGCCCGAAGGGGAAGACGGGCGGGGCGGGTCTTTTGCGCGGTGGTTCAGTTCGCGCCGCGGGCCATTCCGCTGCCGGCCATTCCGGCCCCCACCACGGTGCTGCCCTTCGCGGCACGGGCCGGTTTGCCGATGCCGCGGCCGCTGCCGACGGGCTCGGCGCCGCCGGCTCCGGTTCCCGGCCGCGGTGCCACGGGCGTGGCCGGTTCCCGGGCTTCGGTTCCGGTCACCGCGGCCAGCGCCGCGCGCAGCTCCTCGGTGTCCACCAGCATGCTCACCGGCCCGGTCGGGTTGAGGTACAGGGCATGCCCCGGCGGCAGCTGCTCGACGAGGTCGGCCACCGGCCGACGGTCGTACAGCAGCCGGCCCACCGATTCGAGGTAGCTCTGCGAGGTGTAGACGGGGATCACCGGAGTGCCCTCGGGTGAGGCGGCGGCCAGTGGTGTACCGGTCGCGGTCACCAGGACGGAGACCTCCGCGCGCGCCAGCGCCTCCGTGACGTCCTGCCCCGGCCCGTAGCCGGTCGCGGCGAGCTGGAGTGCGCCGTCGACCGCGTCCGTCGGCTCGGACCAGTCCAGCATCTGGGGCGACGGCCGGTACTCCGGATTGTCCCGCCACTCCTCGATCTCGCCCGTCGGACCCGACCGCCACTGGCCGATCAGCGCCCACAGCGGTGGCGGCCCTTCTCCCCGCCAGGTCAGATCCACCATGGCCAGCCAGTGGTCGGGCGCCGTGCGTGCCGCCTCGATGACCTCCGGCGGGGGCTCGGGCATCTCCTCGCCCGTCACCGGAACGCCCGCCGTCATCGCCGACTGTGTGCTCTCTTCCATGCAGCCCTCCGCAAACCCGCCGTTCCTACCTGTACGAGCGGGGCCCCGGAAACACGAGGCTCTCGCACCGCCCTCACAGTGCCCACGGGCGGCGCGGACGTCTCCCCGACGCACCGTGCGGACGGGGCGGGTACGCCGCGTGGCCGTGCGCACTGCGCCCGTACGGCGGACCCCCGCGCCCTTACGGCGGACAGCCCCGCGCGGCGCGGACCACCGGGACCGGCCGGTGCCCGCCTGTCAGAGGGGCCGCATAGGCTGGTCCGATGCAGGAGCAGTACCGCACGCTCGCGCGCGAGGGTGTCCACGAGATCGAGATCAACAAGTCCCGCTTCCTCTGCGCGCTCGCGCCCGTCGCGACCGAGGCCGAGGCCCAGGACTTCATCGCGCGCATCCGCAAGGAGCACCCCACCGCCCGCCACCACTGCTTCGCCTATGTCCTGGGCGCCGACGGCGGTATCCAGAAGGCGAGCGACGACGGCGAGCCGGGCGGCACCGCGGGCGTCCCGATGCTGCAGATGCTGGTGCGCCGCGAGGTCCGCTATGTCGTCGCCGTCGTCACCCGCTACTTCGGCGGCGTCAAGCTCGGTGCCGGCGGCCTCATCCGTGCGTACGGAGGCGTCGTCGGTGAGGCGCTGGACGCGCTGGGCACCGTCACCCGGCAGCGTTTCCGGCTGGTGACGGTCACCGTCGACCACCAGCGGGCGGGCCGGGTGGAGAACGACCTGCGCACCACGGGGCGGGCGGTGCGTGAGGTGACGTACGGGGCGGAGGTGCGCATCGAGATCGGGCTGCCGGAGGCCGATCTGGACACCTTCCGCGCCTGGCTCGCGGACACCACGGCCGGTACGGCGCGGGTGGAACTGGGGGGCGAGGCTTATGGGGCGGTCTGATGGGGCGGGTCTGGCGCGCACGGTGGTCGGGGCCGCCGACCCGGGCTGATGCCCACCGCGCCGGGACGGCGCACCCCGAACCACCTGTCGCTACCCGCCGGCGATCGCCGCCAGCATCTTCGTACGGGCCGCCCGGCGGGCCGGCCATATCGCGGCCAGCACTGCCGCGAGGGTGATACCGACCAGCGACAGGCCGATGATTCCGGCGGGGAGCGAGAAGTCCCACAACCGTTGCCCGAACATGGCGTGTTGCATGACGGCGCCCGCCGGGACACCGACGGCCACCCCGAGCAGGGCACCGAAGAGCGAGATCACAATGCTCTCCACCCTGATGGTCCGGCGGACCAGGAGCCGGGTGGCACCCACCGCGCGGATCACTCCGATCTCACGGGTGCGCTCCATGACCGAGAGCACCAAGGTGTTGACGACACCGGACACCGCGATCAGGATCGCGACGCCGAACATGGCGTACATCAGGGTGAAGGCCAGTGACTGCTGGGCGACGCCCTGTGCGACCAACGTCTCACGGCTGCCGACGGATACGTCCGGGCGGTCACGGAAGGCCGCCCGTATGCTGTCCCGCGCCCTGTCCGGGTCGGGTCCCGTGGCGTACAGCATTGTGATCTGCCGACGCACGGACGTGGGCGCCTTGTTGACGTCGAGGAAGATGCTGGCTTGTAGTTCGGTGGCGTCGTAGATCCCCACCACGGTCTGCGTGACGGCGGTCCGGGCGTTCAGATGCAGCGTGATCCTGTCGTTCATGCCCAGGCCCATCATGTCGGCCTGGTTCTGTGAGATGACCACGCCGCGCGTCAGGTCGAGGCTCCCTGCTGTGAGGCGCGGGGTGAGCGGGCCCTTGAGGCCCGCCGGCTCGATGGCGGAGATCCGGCGCTCGGTGCTGCCGCCCCGGTAGGTCAGCCCGACCAGCACATCGCGGCTCCCGGCCACCTGGGTGACCCCGGGCAGTTTCCTGACCTTCTCGGCCTCGGCGGGGGTGAGCGACGACTCGCCCCCGGCCGCGGACTGTAGGACCGTGGTCGAAGTCGGCACGTTCGCCCGGGTCGTTGAGGCGATCAGTGTGGAGAAGGAAGCGCTTAGCGTGGCGAACGCGCAGACCAGAGCCAGCCCGACGGTGAGGGCGGTCGCCGTGCCGGAGGTCCGTCGCGGGTCGCCCGCCGCGTTGCGCAGACCAAGCCGGACCGACGGTCCCGACCGCGCCCCGAGAAGACGCATCAGCGGACGGAGCAGCACCTCGGCGAAGCAGGGCGCGAGCACGATCATGCCGATGACGCCGAGGACCGCTCCCGCGAGCGCGCTGATCCGCCCGAGGTTGGACGCGCTGGGGCCCGCCGTGACGGCGACCATGATGAGACCGAGGACGACACAGCCGGCACCGCTGACGTTGCGCGTCCGCTTCGTCTCGCGGGGGACGGTCTCGGCGGTGCGCAGCGCAGCGACCGGTGGGACGGCGGCGGCCCGCCGTGAGGAGCGGTACGCAGCCACCACGGTCACCAGCAGGGCGACCCCGTATCCGAGCAGGACGGCCACCGGGCTGACGGTGAAGTCGACGTCGCCCTCCGGCCGCATCACGGCAATCATCGAGGGGCCCAGTGCTACACCGGCCAACGTGCCGAGGGTGCCGCCGACCACTCCGAGCACACCGGCCTCGACGAGGATCCCGGCCCGGACCTGGCTCTTGCGCGCACCCACGGCCCGGAGCAGCGCGAACTGCCGGGTCCGCCGGCTCACCAGCAGGGTGAAGGTGTTGGCGATGACGAACATGCCGACCAGGAGCGCGACCGCCGCGAAGGGCAGCATCGTCATCCGGAGGTCCTGCGCCTCGGAGTCCGACTGCTGCACGGCGGCGCGGGCCAGGGCGCTGCCCGTCTCGACGTGGTACTCGTCGGACACGTCTTTCTGCACGGCTGCCTTGATCGCTTCGGGACTTGCACCGACCGTGGGGATCAGCTCGATGCGGTGAAACCGCGAGCCGAGCAACGTCGCGGCGGTCGCCGAGTCGTAGGCCACCACGGGTACCGCATCGGATGCCTCGTTCACGTCCGTCGTGGCGCTGGGGCCCAGCCGGTGGTAGGTGAAGAGCGCCGTCACCCTGGCACTGTCGGAACGTCCGGCGGACAGCAGCACCCGGGCGGTGTCGCCCACCGAGAGGCCGGCGGAATCGGCATCGGCCTTGCGGAGCGCGACCTGGCCCGGACCGGTGGGTGCCGTGCCTGCCTCGATGGTGAACCGTTTGTCGTCGCTCCAGTTCGTGCCGGCCCGGTCCAGCACCGTGGTCGTCCTGATGAACTTGTTGCCACGACCGATCAGTCCGGCGCGGCCGACTACCACACCCGCGGCGCGCCGGACCCCGGGCGTACGGGCCAGCCGGTCCCGGTCCGCGGCGGTGAGCAGCGGTTCCTTTCCGGGGCTCTGCACCGAGACACCTACATCATTGCGGGTCTCCTGGCCCACGAGGGTGAGGGCGATGGAGTCGCTCACCACCCAGCTTCCGACCGTCGCCGTCACGCCGAGAGCGATGGCGATGAGCGTCATCACCACACGGCCCTTGTGCGCGAGCAGGTCGCGCAGCATCGCCTTCAGCATCAGGCGGCTGCCTTCTCGAACGACTTCATTCGCTCCAACACGCCGTCGGCGGAGGGTGACTGGAGTTCGTCCACGAGATGGCCGTCTTTGAGGAACAGCACCCGGTCCGCGTAGGCGGCGGCACTCGGCTCGTGGGTCACCATCGCCACCGTCCGGCCGAGAGCGTCGACACTGTGGCGGAGAAATGTGAGCAGCTCCGCGGAGGCGGCGGAGTCCAGTGCGCCGGTTGGCTCGTCTGCGAAGACCACCTCGGGCCGGGTTACCAGTGCCCGGGCGCAGGCCACGCGCTGCTGCTGGCCACCGGACAGCTCGCTGGGCCGGTGGTGCAGCCGGCTTCGCAGATTCAGCGCTTCGATGACCTTGTCCACCGTGTCCTGGTCGTGCTTCCGGCCGGCCAGGTCGAAGGGGAGCGTGATGTTTTCGAGTGCGGTGAGGGTAGGGAGAAGGTTGAAAGCCTGGAAGACGAATCCCACACGGTCACGGCGCAGATGGGTGAGCGCGTTGTCGCGCAGGCCCGTTAACTCGGTGTCCCCGATCCACACCCTGCCCTCGTCCGCCTGGTCGAGCCCCGCGACGCAGTGCATCAGCGTTGATTTACCGGAGCCGGACGGCCCCATGATCGCGGTGAACTCACCGCGACGGAAATCCACATCGACTCCTGCGAGAGCGACCACCCGGGAGTCGCCCGATCCATAGCCTTTCGCGAGCCCGGTGGCTCGGACGGCAGCTGTTGTCTGTGTCATGGAGTGAAGTGTGTGAGCGTGAACCACCGCGGTGCGTCGCCCAAAGGGCAACAAGATTCCCTGACTTAGGTGGAGAGAGTGCTCAACTTTCGTGGGGTCCACGGCAGACGAACGGCAGAAGCCGGGCCGACCCTGACCAACTAGGCTCGATTCGTGACACAAGGTTGGGAAAGTGCACTTCGGCAGCACCTGCGGCGCTTAGGTGACCGCTGGGGACTCGCCATGCTGTCTGCCGTGTTCGGGGCGGGCGCCTTGCTGTGGCACGAGGCAGGCCCCGTTCCCCATGTGCTGACGGAGTGGGGCTGGATGCCGCTGGCCGGCCATGTCCTGTCGGTGGTGATCGCCGTGGCGTCCGCGATCACCGTCCTCATGCTGCCGCGCCGGCCGTGGCCGTTGATCACCATGGGCGCGGTGGCGTGGATGCTGCTGTCGGTCTGGATTCCGCTGGGCATCGGGTCGTATGTCGCGGCGCGCACATCGCGCAGCCCGCGGAACCTGGTCTGGTACCTCGTGGGTGGCGGCGCCCTCGCCGTGCTGCCGACGGCCACGGGCGTGGCCATCGGGATGCCGGGTCTCAGCGGGGAAGACCTGCTCCCATCGCTCGGCGGTGCGGTGCTGTTCGTGTGGCTCCCCGCGGCACTGGGCCTGTGGAGCAAGGCCCGCCGTGAGGTGATCGACGGGATCGAGGAGCGTGCCACACAGCGCGAGAGGGAGCAGATCGCGCGCGCCGAGCGGGCGCGCACACAGGAACGGGCCCGCATCGCCCGGGACATGCACGACATCGTCGCTCACCGGGTGTCGCTCATGGTGCTGCACGCGGGGGCGCTGGAGGTCAACGCCAAGGATGAGGAGACAGCCGCCGCGGCGGAACTCATCCGCACCACGGGCCGGGAAGCGCTCACGCAGCTCAGGGAAGTTATCGGGGTGCTCAAGAGCGCGAGTGACGGCGGGCCCAGCCTCGGGCCGCAGCCGACCCTGGTGGATCTCGACGGGCTGCTCGACCAGTCGCGTGCCGCGGGAGTCTCCGTGGAGCGGCACGACGAGGGCACCCCCCAACGGCTGCCGACCCTGCTGGAACACGCCGCCTACCGCGTCGTGCAGGAAGCCCTCACCAACGTCCACAAGCACGCCGGTACGGCCCACGCCGAAGTCCTCGTGCGCTACCTGGAGTCGGATCTGGAAGTCGTCGTGTCCAACACGGCACCGAGGGGACCCATCGAGGTACTCCCGGGCAGCGGTACCGGACTCGTGGGCCTGCGCGAGCGGGTCGAACTGCTCGACGGGATATTCGCCGCCCAGCCGAGCCACGGCGGCGGATTCACCGTCGTGGCCCGCTTCCCCCTCTCCCAGCCAGCCCCGGAGGAACGCGCATGATCCGAGTCCTGTTGGTCGACGACGAAGCGCTGGTCCGGGCCGGCCTGCGCATGATCCTTGAACCGGCCGAGGGCATCGAGGTGGTGGCCGAGGCGAGTGACGGCGGCGCGGCGATCATCGCGGCAGCCCAACACCGCCCCGACGTCGTGCTGATGGATGTCAGGATGGCAGGCATGGACGGGCTGACCGCCCTCAAGGAGCTGCGGCGTTCGGCCGACTGTCCCAAGGTGATCATGCTGACCACCTTCGACCTCGATGACTATGTGCACACCGCCCTGCGCAACGGCGCGGCCGGATTCCTCCTCAAAGACACCTCCCCGCGGGATCTGGCCGGTGCCGTCCGTACGGTCGCCGAGGGCAGTGCGATGCTGACGCCGAAGGTCACCAAACGGCTGATCGACGCCTTCGCGGGCATGGCGTCGGAGCGCGCCGGCGAGGCGCGCCGGCGGCTCTCGGCGCTGACCGACCGGGAGGGCGAGGTGGTCCGGGCCGTGGCCAGAGGGCTGTCCAACGCCGAGATCGGACGGGAACTGGCCATGAGCGAAGGCACGGTGAAGGCCCATGTCAGCCGTGGGCTCGCCAAACTGAATCTCGCCAACCGGGTGCAGATGGCGTTACTGGTCCGTGACGCGGGCTTGACGTAGACGCAGATGCAGCGGTCGAGCCGGGGCGGCAAGCGCTCCGCGGAGGCAGCGTCCGCGACACGGGGCGGGCTGAACAATCGCGGACACCTGCCCCGGCCACGGATGCAAGAATGAGGCCCGCAAGGAACGGGGTACGGACAGTGGCCGCCGTGGTGGGAGCCGGTTGCCGGGCCGTGGGGGCCGGGTGCTGGTTCGTGGGTTCTCGGAGGGGAAATATGCAGGTCGGAGCGGCTGGGTGAGATTTCTGCACACCTCCGACTGGCATCTCGGGCGGTCCTTTCACCGGGTGAATCTGCTCTCCGCCCAGCGCGCGTTCCTCGATCATCTCGTCGAGACGGTGCGCGCCCGGGAGATCGACGCGGTGCTGGTCGCGGGCGATGTCTACGACCGTGCCGTGCCGCCGCTAGCCGCCGTCGAGCTGTTCGACGACGCCCTGCACCGGCTCGCCGGGCTCGGTGTCCCGACGGTGATGATCTCCGGCAACCATGACTCGGCCCGCCGGCTGGGCGTCGGCTCCGGGCTGATGGAGCGGGCCGGAATCCACCTGCGGACCGACCCGGCCGACTGCGGCACCCCCGTGCTGCTCGCCGATGCCCATGGTCCGGTGGCGCTCTACGGGCTGCCGTATCTCGAACCCGCCATGGTCCGCGACACCCTCGGGGCACGGCGCGCCGACCATGCGGAGGTGCTCGGCGCGGCCATGGAGCGGGTACGGGCCGATCTCGCCGGGAGGCCCGGGGGGACGCGCTCCGTGGTGCTGGCGCATGCCTTCGTCACCGGCGGTGCGGTCAGCGACAGCGAGCGCGATATCACCGTCGGCGGGGTCGCCTCGGTTCCCGTGGCTGTCTTCGACGGGGTGGACTACGTCGCCCTCGGGCATCTGCACGGCTGTCAGACCCTCACCGAGCGGGTCCGCTACTCCGGATCTCCGCTCGCCTACTCCTTCTCCGAGGCCGAGCACCGCAAGTCGTCATGGATCGTCGATCTCGACGCGGACGGCGCCGTGCACGCGGAACGGGTGGACTGCCCGGTGCCGCGGCCGCTGGCCCGTATCCGCGGACGGCTGGAGCAGCTGCTGGAAGACCCCGGACCGGCCCGGCACGAGGACTCCTGGGTCGAGGCGACCCTCACCGACACCGCCCGCCCGCATGAGCCCATGGCCCGGCTGGTCAAGCGCTTCCCGCACCTCGTCAGCCTGGTCTTCGACCCCGACGACGGGCCCGCCCGCTCGCTGGCGTCGTACGCGCAGCGGCTGCGCGGACGCAGCGACCAGGAAATCGCCGAGGACTTCGTGGAACACGTACGGTCCGGCCGCGCGGCCGATGAGCAGGAGCGGGCCGAACTGCGTTCGGCGATCGACGAGGTACGCGTCGACGACATGGCGGCCGAGGTGGCCCGTTGAGACTGCACCGGCTCTCCGTCACCGCCTTCGGGCCGTTCGGCGGCACCCAGACCATCGACTTCGACCGGCTGACGAGGGACGGTCTCTTTCTGCTGCACGGCGCGACGGGTGCGGGCAAGACCTCGGTTCTGGACGCGGTGTGCTTCGCGCTGTACGGGTCGGTCCCGGGGGCGCGGCAGAGCGGCCAGGCACTGCGCAGCGATCTGGCGGACCCGCTGACGCTCACCGAGGTCGTGCTCGAACTGACCGTGGGCGAACGGCGGTTGGAGATCACCCGGTTGCCCGAGCAGCCACGCCCCAAGAAGCGCGGCAGCGGCACGACGAAGGAGAAGGCGCAGAGCAGGCTGCGGGAGTTCGTGCCGGCCGGGGCCGGGGCCGGGGGAGCGGCGGACGGCGACGGGCCGGAGGGCGATGACGGGCCGGGACGCGGCGACGAGGCCGAGGGCGGCGGCCACTGGAAGGCGCTGAGCCGCTCGCATCAGGAGATCGGTGAGGAAATCGGCCAGCTGCTCGGCATGAGCAAGGAGCAGTTCTGCCAGGTGGTGCTGCTGCCGCAGGGCGACTTCGCGCGCTTTCTGCGGGCCGATGCCGAGGCGCGGGCCCGGCTGCTGGGGCGGCTCTTCGACACCCGGCGGTTCGCCGCGCTCGAAGAGCAGTTGACCGCGCGCCGCAAAGCCGCCGCGGACACCGTCACGGCCGGCGACGAACGGCTGCTGGCGCTGGCACACCGGATGGCGCAGGCGGCCGGGGAGAGCGCCGACCTCACCGATCCGTCGGTTCCGGCGCCGGACCGGGCCGGGGCGACGCAGCAGGGCGCACCGGCGCGCGGACGTGGCGCGGCGGCTGCCGGCGGGCGCGGGCGGGCGACGGCGACGGCCACGAAGCGGGCGACCGTACCGGGGCAGGCCGGGGCCGTGGAGCCCGGCGGACCGGCCGCATCGGCCCGTGGTGGCGCCGCGGAAGATCCGGCCGCACCGGGCCCCGGCGAGCCGGGTTTCGCGGACGCGGTGCTGGTCAGAGCGGCGGTCGCCCGGGTGAGCGCACGGGAACGGCTGACCGTCGCGGACTCCGCGCTGCACGCCGCCGAGGCGGCCGAGCGGGCGGCGGCCGGGAGCTGGGAAGAGGCCCGTGAACGCCACCGGCTCCAGCAGCGGTACGCGGACGCCCGGAGCCGGGCCGCCCGGCTGGAGGCCCATGCCGAGGAGCGTGCGCACACCCGCGAGCGGCTGGAGCGGGCCCGTGCGGCCGCGGAGGTCGCGCCCGCGCTCGCGCTGCGCGACGCCGCCTGGCGTGAGCTGGACGCCGCCCAGCGTGCCGAGCGGCAGCGGCGGGACCCGCTGCCGCCGGATCTCGCTGATGCGGAGAGCGAGAAACTCGCCGCACTGGAAAGGGAGTTGCGGGAGGATCTGGGATCGCTCGGCGCGGCCCGGCGGGCCGAGCGGCGGGCCGCCGACATCGGCCGGGAGCGCGCCGCCCTCGACCGCGAGGCGCGCGCCGACGAACAGACGCTGCTGGACGCCGCCGAGTGGCTCGCCGCGTGGGACGACTCCCAGCGTGCCCACCAGCAGCGCATCGACACGGCGCAGGAGGCCGCCACCCGGGCCGAACAGCTCGGCGCCCGGATCGAACCGGCCGCCGAACGCTGCGAAGCCGCCCGCCGCCGCGACCGCCTCAGCGAAGAGGTGCGGTCGGCGGAAGCGGAGTTGCTCGCCGCCAGGGAGCAATCCGCGGCGGCCCACGAGCACTGGCTCGACCTCAAGGACCGGAGACTGCGCGGGATCGCCGCCGAGCTCGCGGACGGACTGCGTGACGGCGAGGCCTGCGCGGTGTGCGGGGCGACCGAGCACCCCCGGCCGGCCCGGGCCGGTGCGGGCCATGTCGACCGGGCGGCCGAGGAAGCCGCGCTGACCGCGTACCGGCGGACCGAGGACGCCCGGCAGCGGACGGAGGCCCGCTGCCAGGCCGCCAAGGAGGCGCTGGCCGCCGCGGCAGCAACGGTCGGGGACACTCCGGCGGGCGAACTCGCCGCAGAGGTGGCGGAGTTGCGCACCGCATACGCCGACGCCCATGCGCAGGGGGCCGACCTCCATGCCGCCCGCGAGGCGCTCGCCCGCGCCGAGCGCGAATACGAACGGCGTCGCGCCGAGCAGCAGCAGGCGGAGCGCCGGGCCGCTGCCCGTACCTCCCACCGGGAGGCGCTGGACCGCGAACGGGCCACCCTGGAAGAGGAGCTGACCCGCGCGCGCGGTGACAGCCCGAGCGTCGCCGACCGGGCCGCCCGGCTGGAGCGCCAGGTGGCGCTGCTGGCCGCGGCGGCGGAGGCGTCCCGTACGGCGCACTCCTGTGCCCAGCGGCTCAAGGAGGCTGACGAGGGGCTGTCCGACGCCGCCCACCGCGCCGGATTCGACACCCCGCGGGCCGCCGCTGAGGCGCTGCTCCAGGACGACGACTGGCGGGCACTCCAGCGGCGGCTCGATGAGTGGCAGGCCGAATCCGCCGCCGTGGAAGCCGAGTTGGCCGCACCGGAAACCGCGGCCGCGGCGGCGCTGCCGCCCGCCGACCCGGCCGCCGCACAGTCCGCGCACCAGGCCGCGGCGGCCCGGCTGCGCACCGCCTCGGCCACGCATGCCGCGGCCCGGGAACGCTGCGCCGAGCTCGACCGGCTGTCCGCCCGCGCCGAGGCCGACGCCCGCACGCTGGCACCGCTGCGCGCCGCCTACGACCGCATCGCCCGCCTGGCCGCCCTCGCCTCGGGCACGTCCAGCGAGAACGAGCGGCGGATGCGCCTGGAGTCGTATGTGCTCGCCGCCCGGCTCGAACAGGTCGCGGCGGCCGCCAGTGCCCGGCTGCACCGGATGTCCGCCGGCCGCTACACCCTCGTCCACTCCGACGAACGGGCCGGCGGCGCCCGGCGTTCCGGCCTGGGGCTGCATGTCATCGACGCCTGGACCGGCCATGAGCGGGACACTTCCAGCCTCTCCGGCGGCGAGACCTTCTTCGCCTCGCTCGCGCTGGCGCTCGGCCTCGCCGATGTCGTCACCGACGAGGCGGGCGGCACGCGACTGGACACCCTCTTCATCGACGAGGGCTTCGGCAGCCTGGACGAACAGACCCTGGACGAGGTGCTGGACGTGCTGGACTCGCTGCGCGAACGGGACCGCAGCGTCGGCATCGTCAGCCATGTCGCCGACCTCAAGGCGCGGATCCCCGCTCAGCTGGAGGTCGTCAAGGACCGGTCGGGCTCGACGGTCCGGCACCGCGTACGGAGCTGAGTCCGGGGGCCGTCACCGGCTGCCGGTCACGGGCCGCCCGTCCAGCAGTGGAATCGACGGCAGAGCAAGGGCGCTGCCCGGCGATCTCCACCTTTCGGGCCGATGCCGGACGAGACATGCCCCGCCACGCTCACGCGGCCGCCGCCACCCGGCACCGAAAAGCGGGTGACGGCCCGGCCGGCGGCGGCGAGGGTGGGGCGCCATGACCTACGACAAGAGCAGCTCCGCCGAAGGCCCCCGGCCCGCCATGGAGGCCACCGCACCACGCCGCGACCCGTTGCCGCTCCTCGGCCGTACCGCCCTGGTCACCGGAGCGAGCCGGCGCCGTGGCATCGGATACGCCGTCGCCCGGCGCCTGGCCGCCTACGGGGCCGGTGTCTATCTGCACCATCATGTGCCGCACGACGCCGGCCAGCCGTGGGGAGCGGACCCGGGCGGCCCGGAAGCGGTCGCCGACGGGGTACGCGAACTCGCCGCCCCCGGCGCGGTGGTGGCCCACGGACCGGCCGATCTGTCGCGGTCCGACGCCCCCGCCCGCCTCCTCGACACCGCCGCCGAGGCGCTCGGCGGCCGGCTGGACATCCTCGTCGCCAACCATGCCCTCAGCGGCAGCGACGGCACCCTCGACACCATTGACGCGGCGATGCTCGACGCCCACTGGGCGGTCAACACCCGCTCGGTGATCCTGCTCGCGCAGGCCTACGCCCGCCGTCGCCCTGCTGGGCTGCCGGGCGGGCGGATCGTGCTGATGACCTCCGGCCAGGACCTCGGTGACGGGATGCCGGAAGAGATCGCCTACGGTCTGGCCAAGGGGGCGCTGGCCTCGGCGACCCGCAGCCTGGCCACCACGTTCGCCGGTCTCGGAGTCACTGTGAACACCGTCAACCCGGGCCCCGTGGACACCGGTTACGCGGTCGGCGAGCTCCGTGAGCGGGTCGCCGGATGCTTCCCCGGAGGGCAGTGGGGCACCCCCGACGACCCGGCCCGTTTGATCGCCTGGCTGGCGACCGACGAGGCGGGCTGGATCACCGGTCAGGTCATCAACTCCGAGGGCGGCTTCCGTCGTTGACACCCGGATACCGCCGCCATCCCACCGGTCCCGTCCCGCGGTGATGCCGACGGCCCGACGGGCGGGGGCGGCGGCCGGCCCTCACTGGCCATGGCCGGCCGCCGCCCCCACAAGACCTGGTCAGAGCGCCGACAGCTCGCTCAGCAGATCGTCCAGGCCCAGCGAACCCTGCGACAGCGCCGCCATGTGCCACGCCTTGAGGTCGAAGTCCGCGCCGTGCCGGGCGCGGGCCGCCTCCCGGCCCCGCAGCCACACCCGCTCGCCGAGCTTGTAGCCGATGGCCTGGCCGGCCATGCCCTGGTAGCGGATGATCTCGCTCTCCACGAAATCGGCCGGGCGGCTGCTGTGCTGGGCGAAGAACTCGTGCGCCAGCTGCGGCGTCCAGCGCTCACCCGGGTGGAAGGGCGAGTCCGCGGGGATCTCCAGCTCCAGATGCATGCCGATGTCGATGATGACCCGGACGGCCCGCATCATCTGCGCGTCCAGGTAGCCGAGGCGCCGTTCGGCGCTGGTCAGGAAGCCCAGTTCGTCCATGAGCCGCTCGGCGTACAGCGCCCAGCCCTCGGCGTTGGCGCTGACGATGCCGACCGTCGTCTGGTAGCGGGAGAGCTGGTCGGCGACGTGCGCCCACTGCGCCAGCTGGAGGTGGTGGCCGGGTACGCCCTCGTGGTACCAGGTGGAGACCAGGTCGTACGCCGGGAAGCGGGTCTCGCCCATCGTCGGCAGCCAGGTCCGGCCGGGGCGGGAGAAGTCCAGCGACGGCTGGGTGTAATACGGGGCCGCGGCGCCACCGGGCGGGGCGATCCGGGACTCGACCCGGCGCACCCGCTCCGCCAGCTCGAAGTGGGTGCCGTCGAGCGCGTCGATGGCCTCGTCCATGAGCGACTGGAGCCACTGGCGGGTCTCCTCGACCCCCTCGACCGCCTCGCCGTGCTCATCGCACCAGGCCAGCGCCTCCCACGGGGTCTTCGCACCGGGCAGCACCTTCTCGGCCTCGGTCTCCATCTCGGCCAGCAGCCGGTGGAACTCGGACCAGCCGTACGCATACGCCTCGTCCGCGTCGAGGTCGGCGCCGTTGAAGTAGCGCGCGAGGCGGGCGTAGCGCTCCCGGCCCACCACGTCCGGAGCGCCCTCGATGGCGGGGGCGTAGGTGTCGCGGAACCAGTCGCGCAGCTCCACCAGCGCGCCGGTCGCCACCTCGGCGGCCTCGGTCAGCTCGGCGCGCAGGGCGTCCGGGCCCGCGTCGGTGAACTCGGCGAACCAGCTGCGGTCCGTGCCGATCCACTCGTCCAACTGGCCGATGACGGTGCGGACCTGGAGCGGTCCCGCGGGCAGGTTCTGCTTGCGGCCGGCGTCCAGCGCGGAGCGGTAGCCCTCCAGCGCGGCGGGTACGGCCCGCAGCCGCCGGCCGATCGCCGCCCAGTCCTCGTCGGTCTCGGCGGGGGTGACCGTGAGGACCTCACGGACGTGGTGCAGCGGCGAGCTGAGGTTGCTGACCGTGCGCAGGCCCTCGCCCGCCTCGTGAACCGCCAGCTCGGCGGTCAGCCGCTCGCGCAGCAGCCGGGCGCATACCTGCTCGGCGGCGCTGTCCGCGCCCGGCCGGGCCTCGGCCTCGGTGAGCTTCTCCAGGGTCGTCCGGGCGAGCTGGGCCACCGCTTCCTGGCCCGTCGGGGAGAAGTCGGGGAGCTTGTCGGAGCTCTCGGCGACGCCGAGGAAGGTGCCGGTGATCGGGTCCAGGTCGACAAGGGCGTCGACATAGGCGTCGGCGACCTCGCGGGGCAGCGGGCCGCCCCCGGAAGTAGTGGTGTTGGACATACGGCCATCCTCGTACGGATCGCCCCGCCGCGTCACCATCAAAAAGCTGTACGTTGCTGTCGCTTTTCGGCGTCCGTGCCGGTTGCCGCGGCCGGTCGGGCGTCCGCACGCCCGGCCGGCCGGGGGCCCCGTGTCCGGTGGAGCTCCCGGGGACTCAGCGGCGCCCGCTGCCGTCATGGAGGCGTACGCTCTCCCGCGGCTCCCGTGCGGCGGTCAGGCCCGTCGGGCGGGCGGTGATCACCAGGGTGCCTTCCTCGATCTGGTAGTCGAGCGGCAGCCCGAGGCCGCGCATCGCGGCCACCATGCCGGTGTTCGAGGCCTGGGTGATCGCGTACACGCTCTCGCAGCCGGTCTCGGCCGCCATCGCCACCAGCCGCCGCAGCAGCTCGGCGCCGATACCGCGCTGCTGCCAGGCGTCCTCGACCAGCAGGGCGACCTCGGTCTCGTCGCCGTCCCACAGCAGATGGCCGAGCGCCACCAGCCGGCCGGAGGCGGTCTCCACGGCCAGGGTCCGGCCGAACCGCGGGCTGAGCAGATGGCCCAGATAGCGGTCCGCGTCGCCGACCGGGCCGTGGTAGCGCAGCCCCAGGGTCGTAGGCGAGCAGCGGTCGTGCATCTCCCGGGCCGCGGCCAGGTCGGAGGTGTCGGCGCGGCGGACCGTGATCTCGTTGCCCTCCGGCAGCGTCAGCACATCACGCCGTGGCGGCACCCGTTGGCCGAGCCGGGCATCCAGATCGACCAGCGCCCGGACCCGGGCGAACTCGGTGGGGGTGAACGGCAATTGCGGCCTTTCGATGGTGAGCGAGCCCCCGGAGGGGTCGCGGAACTTCATGCGGTGCTCCTCCAGCACGCCCTCCGTGGGGACCTGCTCGGCGAGCGGGTGCCCGTTGAGGGAGCGTGCGGGCACCGAATGGATGGTGCAGCGTCCCAGCAACTGGCGGAGTGCGAGGGGGAGTTCGGCGGAATCCAGGGCCGTGCGGGTCGCCAGCCCCAGCATCCGGGTCGGCGCGTCGACGAGGTCGTGCGCGTCGGCCCGCTCCAGCCAGCTGTGCCTGCCGCCCGCGCCGGCGATCGTATGGGTGAGCTCGTCAGGGGTCAGCGCCTCGGGCGCGCGCAGCAGGAACTCGTCGACCGTGCCGTCGGAGAGCGGATGGGTCTGGAGGCTGAGGATGTCCACCCGGCGGGAACCCAGTGCCGTGCACAGCGCGGCCAGGCTGCCCGGCTCGTCCCGGACCGTGGTCCGCATCCGCCACAGCACCGTCTCCTGGCCGCCGGCCCCCGGGGCCCGGTCGGTGGAGGACGGCGCCGCGGCGCCGGTATCGGTCGGCGGCGGCGCGTTTTCGTGGCGTCGTGACCACCAGAAGCGGAAGCCGGCCGTGGCGGCCGCCAAGAGGCCGGCCGGCTGGAGGGTGTCCCGCCGACGGTGCGGGCGGCGGGCGGACGGGGCAAGGGATGCTTCAGTCATGCACACAAGCCTGACGGACAGGTGTTGCCTGATCACCAACACCTTGTGTCCGACGGGTAAAAGACGCAATCGGCGCATTGGGCCCTACTGTCCTACCCGTCCTGGTTGCAGCACCTTGCTGAACAACACCTGGCCACCCTCCTGACGCAGCCGCACCGTCAGCTCCCCGCTGCCCCCGTCGATATCGACCTCGCCGAAGTACTGCGGACTCTCCGCGGGGGAGGTGTTGGCACGGTCCGGCGCCTTGATGAACGGTTGCTCGGGCCCGAAGGTTCCATCCATCTTCAGCGCCTGGAACCCGCCCGCGTTGAGCGGCCCCGACACGAACTCCCAGAACGGCTCGAAGTCCTTGAACGCGGCCCGCTCCGGCGCGTAGTGCTGCGCCGAGGTGTAGTGGACGTCCGTCGTGAGCCAGACGGTGCCGGTCACCCGGTCGTGCTTGATGTGCCGCAGCAGCTCGGCCAGCTGGAGCTCACGCCCCAGGGGAGCGCCCGGATCGCCCTGGGCCACCGCCTCGAAGTTCGTCTTGCCGTCCGGGACGACCAGCCCCAGCGGCATATCGGAGGCGATCACCTTCCACACCGCGCGGGACCGGGAGAGCTCCCGCTTGAGCCGGCGCAGCTGCTCCGCGCCGAGGATGCCCTGCGGGTCGTCGGTCTGCCGGCCCGGCGAATTGGCGTTCCGGTAACGGCGCATGTCCAGCACGAACACGTCGAGCAACGGGCCGTGGTGCACCACGCGATAGACCCGGCCTCCCCGGTCGGGCCGCAGCGTACGGATCGGGAAATACTCGCTGAACGCGCGCAGCGACCGCGCGGAGAGCACATCCGTGGACTTCTCCGTGTACCGGTCGTCATCGAGCAGCTGCCCCGGGTACCAGTTGTTGTGCACCTCGTGGTCGTCCCACTGCGTGATCGTCGGCACCTGCGCGTTGAAGCGGCGCAGATTGTCGTCGAGCAGGTTGTAGCGGAACGCGCCCCGGAACTCCGCGAGCGTCTCGGCGACCTTGGACTTCTCCTCGGTCGTCACATTCCGCCAGATCCGGCCGTCCGGCAGTGTCACCCGCTCGGGGATCGGATTGTCGGCGTAGATGTTGTCGCCGCTGCACAGGAAGAAGTCCGGGTTCCGGCGGCGCATGTCCTCGTAGATGCGGTAGCCGCCGCGGTCCGGATTGATGCCCCAGCCCTGCCCGGCCAGATCGCCCGACCAGTGGAAGCGGAGGTCCGTGCGGCGCCCCGTGGGGGCCGTGCGGAAAGTGCCCGAGACCGGCTCACCGGTGCGCCGCGGGTCATCCGGGTCGGCGAGCAGCACCCGGTAGTGGATCTGCTCACCGGACGGCAGACCGTGCAGCGAGGTCACGCCGGTGAAGTCGGTGTCCGGCCCGACCACCGGGCCGTGCCAGGACCGGGCATTCCGGAACGACTCGGTCGCCGCGGTCTGCACCACCATCCTGGCCGGCCGGTCGGACCGCACCCACACCAGGCCCGAGGAGGTGGTGACATCCCCGACCTGGACGCCCCAGTCGGCGCTCGGCCGCCCGCTGCGGGCCTGCGCCGGCGCGGCACAGGAGAGCGCGGGCAGTGCCAGCGCCGCCGAACCCGCCGCCGCGCCCCGCAGCAGCGACCGCCGTCCGAAGCCGCTGCCGGATCCCTGCGCCATCTCCAACCTCCGTGCCTCGACCGACTTCACTGCCCGCCCGTTCGTATCGCTGTCCGGTGCCCCACAGCCGAACGGACGGTGAACACCGGCCCGTTCGTCGATCACGGTGCACCGCTCGCTCGCCCGCTTGCTCGCCCGGCCGGACCCGGGCCCCGCCACCGGCGGACCCGGGCCATGGTCGCAAGACCACCGTCCGATCGCCAGGACGCCGACGTGGTGCATACGCCCCCGATACGGGCCACCGGGACGGTCGGACCCGGGGAGAACGCCACTGCGGGCTCAGCCCACCGTGTCGAGGATGACCCGCGCCACCAGCGCCGGATCGTCGTTCATCGGCACATGCCCGCAGCCCGGCAGCCGTACGAGCCGGGCGCCCGGGATGGTGTGCTTGGCGCGTACGCCCTGGCGGGGGAGGAGCAGCCGGTCGCGGCTGCCCCAGGCGATCGTCACCGGGACGCCGGGCACATCGGCGGTGAACCGCACCTCCCGGCCGGCCGCCAGCGTCGGCGCGAAGCCGGGCGCCTCGCGCAGCGCCCGGGTCTCCGCCACGACGGCCTCGGCGGAGCGGCGCCCGGGGTGGGCGTAGATGGTCCCGGTGAGCGAGGCGCGGCCGAGGGCGCTCCGGGCCAGCGACTCCACCACCGGCTGGGGCAGCGCCTGGGCGCCGGCGTACATCCCGCGCAGCACACCGAAGGCGTACCGCCGCTCGGCCGGGGTCCAGAAGCCGGCGGGTGAGAGCGCGGTGACCGACCGCACGGCGTCGGTGCGGCCCAGCTCCAGCGCGAGCAGGCCGCCCAGCGAGTTGCCCACCACATGCGGGCGCTCGACCCCGAGTTCGGTGAACGCCGCGGCCAGCAGCGGGACGACCGATATCAGGTCGTACGAGGAGCCGCCGGGCAGCGCGGGGGAGGCGCCGAACCCCGGCAGATCGAGCGCGATGACCTCATGAGAGGCGGCGAGGATGTCGCACACCGGGCGCCAGGCCTGGAGATGGTGGCCGATGCCGTGCAGCAGGACGATGGGTTCGCCCGCGCCCTTGCGGTCGTAGGCGACCGTGAACGGCGGCCGGTCCGCGGGGGTGATACGGGCGAAGGAGACCGGGGCGGCCATGGGTGAACTCCTCTGGGGGTGCGGGACTTCCGGTGGTGCGCGCGTGCGCTGACACGATGCCAGCTGGGACTACTGAGCGGTATGGGGCAGCCGGGGCGAGGGCGAGTGTGCCGCACACCACGCGTCCGCGCGCCCGTCCGCCACCGTTTCCGCTGGACAACGTCGGGGCGGCCGAGTGGGATGGAGGGGTGCTGAAGGATTCCGCGACCGAGGTCACCGACGTTTTCGAGGAACACCGCTCCGTACTCTTCGGGGTGGCGTACCGGATGCTCGGCCGGGTGGCCGACGCCGAGGACGTGCTCCAGGACGCCTGGCTGCGCTGGTCGGGCGCGGACCGTGCGGCGGTACGGGAACCGCGCGCCTTTCTCGTACGGATCACCACCCGGCTGGCCATCGACCGGCTGCGCCAGGTCCAGGCACGGCGCGAGTCCTATGTGGGGCCCTGGCTGCCGGAGCCGCTGCGGACGGAGGCCGGCGGCCTCGCCCCGGACACCGCCGAGCGCGCGGTGTTCACCGAGTCGGTCACCCTCGCCGTGCTCGTCGTCCTGGAGTCGCTCTCCCCTCTGGAGCGCGCGGTGTTCGTGCTGCGCGAGGCCTTCGGCTATCCGTACGCGGAGATCGCCACCACTCTCGACCGCAGCGAGGCCGCGGTCCGGCAACTGGCGGGGCGTGCCCGGCGGCATGTGGAGGAGGGCAAACCACGCTACGAGGTCGATCCGGACCGGCAGCGGGAGCTGACCGAGCGGTTCCTGGCCGCGGCGGCCGGTGACGATCTGGACGGGCTGCTGAGCCTGCTGGCGGCCGACGCCCGGCTGGTCGGGGACAGTGGAGGGAAGGCCAAGGCCCCGCTGCGGATCATCGAGTCCGCGGACAAGATCGCCCGCTTCCTCCTCGGTGTCACCAAGTCCCTGCCGGCCGGCCTGGAGTTCTCCGTCCTCGAACTCAACGGCGGGATCGCGGTGTTGGCGCTCCTCGACGGCGTGCCGGACTCCGTCATCCAGCTCGGGATCGCGGAGGGCGAGATCAAGACCGTCTACATCGTCCGCAACCCCGAGAAGCTGGAGTCGCTCGCGGCACGCTGAGCGGCGGCCAGCAGACCGAGCCGCGGACTCGACAGCACCGGGACATCGCCGTCGAGCCCCTCGGCGGCCGGCGCCATGGAGGCCTGCGCCAGGACGATCACCTCGGCGTCCCGGACCTCCCGCACCGCGGCGGCGACCACCGCCAGATAACCCTCGGTGTCGCCGCTCTCGAAACGCTCCCAGGCGCCGGGCACCAGGACGCTCCGCACCTCGACCGCGCGGCCGGCCCGTAGTGCCTCCTGGTGGATCAGGGCTTCCGTGGGGGCGAGGGTGCTTTCCAGCGCGGCGAGTACGGCGATCCGCGGGCCGGTGACGACCGCGGCCGCGGCCATCGGACGGTCCACCCGGAGGGCGGGCAGGCCGAGCGCGGCGCCGGCCGTCTCCGCCACCGCACCGATCGTCGAGCAGGTGCAGAGCACGGCCCGCGCCCCGTGGCCGGCCGCGTCCGCGAGGACGGCGGAGACCTCGGCCGAGACGGCCTCCGGACCCTGCTCCCTTGCCCGGGCAAGGAGTTGAGGGTGTACGAGGTGACGCAGCGCCAGGCCGGGGGTCTCCGTGTCCCGTAGCGCGTCGAAGACCGGGACGTGGACGGGCGAGGTGTGCAGCAGCGCGAGCATGACGGAGACGGTACCCAGCGGTCCCGCCGAGGCCGTGGGGGGGACGGCCCGTTCGGGCATGCGGAGCGGGCCGAAAGTGATCCCGGTTGGTCTTGACCAAGGGTGGGGGCGGCCATATCGTCGGGATACTGCAACAACCTTTAATAAAGAAGCGCTCATAATCGGGCGCGCAGCGGGCTCATATCTGCCGGCCGCGCGCGGCCCGAGTCCCATGGGGGAGCAGCCCCGGTAGCGGCCAGTGCGGAGGACAGGGTGGGGACCACGCAGCTCGAAACGGTGCCGGAGCCGAAGTACTGGCACCTCAAGACCGTGCTCAGCGAGGCGCTGGACTCGGAGTTCGCGGTCGGCGAGATTCTGCCCAACGAGCGTGATCTGGCGGCGCGGTTCGGCGTCGCGCGGGCCACGCTGCGGCAGGCGCTCGAACAGCTGGAGCTGGAGGGCAGACTCCAGCGTCGCCGCGGTGTGGGCACCACGGTCGCCCCGCCCCGCGTCGGTGTCGCCGTCGCGCCCGCCCGCCACAGCTGGCCCGGCGCCGCAGGCGACGACTGGCAGCCGGTCGGCTGCGAGGTGAGCGACACGGTGCCCGCCGTGGTGGCCCGCCTGTTGGAGACCGCCGTGGGCGACCGGGTGTACATCGTCCGCCGCAGCCGGGTCACCCAGGACCGGCCGCTCGCCGCCGAGTCGCTGTACGTCCCGGCGGCCGCGATCCCCGGCAGCGCGCAGTTCGACCTGCTGACCGGCGCGGCGCGGGCGTATGCGGTCCTACAGGAGCTGCAGTCGCTGGAGCTGGAGGGCCAGGACCGCACCGTCGAGCTCGGCTCGGCCCGTGCGGAGGACGCCAAGGAGTTGGACCGGCTGCCCGGCGCGCCCGTCCTGGTCGTCACCACCCGCTATGTCTCGGGCGGCCGTACGACCGCCGTCGCGGTCTCCACCTACCGGGCGGACACCTGCCGTCTGACCTTCGGTGAGAGCGACGCGGTCGAGTTGCTCGCGGGGTAAGACGGCCCGCCGGCTGAGGGACGGGCCCACTCCGGATCTCGGAGGGGGCCCGCTCCGTTGTGGCGGGCCGTCGCCGCTCCGTAGCGGCCGTCAGCGCGCCGCGGTGCGGCGGCGGCCGGTCACCGTGCTCTCCACCGCGAAGAGTTCACCTTCCACGTGGTCGAGCGCGAGCCGCAGCGCCCCGGTGGCCACCGCCGCCTCGCCCAGCTGCGACAGGGCGACCTGCGGGGGGCGGAGGCAATAGCGCGACAACTCCCGGCGCAGCGGCTCCAGTACACCCGCCAGGCCCGCCGCCCAGCCGCCGATCACCACCAGCTCCGGGTCCAGCGCCAGCACCAGTGCCGCGACATCGTGCACCAGCCGCCGGATGAAGCGGTCCACCGCTTCCCGCGCCTGCGCGTCACCGTCCCGCGCCGCCGCGAAGACCGCCGCCACCTGCGCCTCGTCCAGAGGATGCAGCGGTTCTCCGGTCGTCGACAGCAGCTTCTCCGGTGTCGCCTCCCGGCCGAGCAGATGCAGCGCGCCGATCTCCCCGGCGGCCCCGCCGAAGCCGCGGTGCAGCCGTCCGCCGATCAGCGATCCTGCCCCCGGGCTGAGTCCGGCCAGCACGAAAACGATGTCATCGGAGCCGGTCGCCGCGCCCTGCCAGTGCTCGGCCACCGCGGCGGCGTTCGCGTCGTTCTCGACCAGCACCGGGCAGCGGAACGACCGGCGCAGCCGCTCACCCAGCGGGAAACCCGTCCAGCCCGGCAGCGCGGTGCTCAGCCGGACGGTGCCGTCGGCCTCCACGATGCCGGGGCCGGCCACCCCGACGGCGCGCAGCGAACCGCGGGACACGCCCGTACGGCGCAGCAGATCGGCCACCACGGCACGGACCCGCTCCAGCCGCTCGTCGGCTGGAGCGCGCTCCTCCACGGGGCGCTGTGCGGTGTCCAGCACCCGGCCGCCCAGATCGGACAGCAGGGCGGCGACGCGGTGCGAGCCGATCTCGATGCCCAGCAGATGGCCGGCCTCCGTACGGAAACGGAACCGGCGGGCCGGCCGTCCCTGGCGACGCGTCGCACCCTCCCCGGCGGCCGCCTCGACCACCAGCCCGGACTCGATGAGCCCCTCGACCACACCCTCGACCGTCGGCCGGGACAGCCCCGTCACCTGGACCAGGTCGGTGAGCGTGGGGGAGTCCGCGGCGCGCAGCGCTTGCAGCACCACCGCGGAGTTGATCCGTCGCAGCAGGGACGGGTCCCCGCCGGTGAGCCGCCCCAACGTCCGTCTCCCTCACTATGCGTGTGGGGCGGATCGTAGCCGGTCAGGGGGTGCGCGGCGAGCCCCGCGGGAGGGGGCCGCCGACCGCCGTGACGCCTGCTCGGCGGTGGCGCAGCGCGCGGGTGTCCTCCGGCGCCGGGCCGCGGGAGGGCCAATTGTCAGACCCGCGCGGTTTACTGACGACATGACCATTGACAAGCATCTGACGGTCATCGACCGACTGCGGCTGCGGGAGTTCCCGGCGGTGCCGGACCGGTCCGCCATGGTCGAGAGCGGACCCGGGTACCACATAGCCGGGCTGCGAGTCAGCGAGGAGTTCTGGGACGCGGACGCCGCCGAGGTGGCGGAGGCCGAGGAGGACTTCACCGCCGAGCTGACGGCGCTGGTGCAGGCGCTGTCGTTACGGTGGGGCGCCCCCGAAACCGTCGATCTGGGGACCCACTTGGAACGGACCGCGCGGGGCCTGCCGGTCCGGCCGCCGCTGGACACGCTGTGCGGCTATGTCCCGCGGATGCACGGCTGGCGGGTGCAGGGCCGCTGGATCGGTGTGGGGGTGGGGCAGGGCGCGCGCGAGCTGCCGTTCCAGCTACTGGTGGCGGTGGGGGAGGGGGCGGTGGTTCAGAGTCCGTCCCCGGACACCCCCTAGCGGGAGAAAGCGGGGGCGAGGGCCGCGGAGAGGAGGCGGTGCGGGGTGCCGGTGCCGTCGGCGGGGACGGTCCAGAGGTCCGAGCCGTAGTCGCCCGGCAGCGAGTAGACCAGGGTGCGGCCGTCGCGCCAGACGGCCTGGTCGTCGATGTTGCGGTGTTCACCGGTCGCGGTCTCGCGCAGGGTGCGCAGATCGAGGACGTACAGCCGCCAGGGAGCGTCGGGGTCGGCGCCCGCGACGCGCTTCTTGTAGGCGATCCGGGTGCCGTCGGGGGACAGCGAGGGGCATTCGACGTTGGGGTGCAGGGCCCGGAGGGTTCCGGTGCTGCGGTCGCCGCGGACGAGATAGGTCTTTCCGCCGGTGGCGGCGGTGGCGTAGAAGCGGGTGTCATCGGCGAAGGTGACGCCCCAGACGTTGATGTCGGCGGCGCGGACCCGGTGTCCGTCGACGGTCAGCGCATAGGTTTCCAGGTTGGCGACCAGGCGCCGCCCACCGGTGTCGACGACGGAGGTGCGGGTGGAGAAGGCGGTGCCCGCGTAGGAGTCACCGCTGACGAAGACGGTCCAGGCGACGGTGCGGCCGCTGGGGGAGACCCGGGCACGGGTGGGGGTGCCGGCCACGTCGTAGTGACGCACTTCGCGCAGCCGGTTGTCCAGGAGGACGGCCCGGTAGCTGTCCCGGAGTTCGCCGTGGACGGCCTGGAGACAGATACCGGTCCCGGCGGCCGCGTGGAACCGCAGACAGCGCACCCCGGACGCGGTGCGCGGCCCGGTGAGCCGCCCTTCCGGCACGGCGGTGATCTCGTCGCGGTGCGGCCCCCAGGCCATGTTGCGGAAGAGCCCCTGGCCCGGCCCGTCCAGGCGTACGGTCCCGGGGGTCACCTTCGGGCCCCCGGACTGTGTGCGGTCCTTCCGGTCGGCGCGCCCGGCGGCGGCCAGGGTCGCGCCGACGGCGACCGCGCCGAGGACGACGACGGTGGCGAGCAGGATGAGCAGGCGCGCGGTGCGGCTCAGCGGGATGCGGTTCACGAGGTCTGCTCCGAGGGGGAGTTCGGGCCCGCCGCCGGTCCGGCCGGGCGCAGCAGCCGGGCGCTGAGAGCCGCGGCCAGGGCCAGTCCGACGGCCGCGGCGAGGACGGCGGTGTGGGCGCCCCAGGCGGTCCAGGCGGCACCGAAGGCGAGGGAGCAGACGAAGCGCGCGGCCGTCTGGCCGGTCTGCACCACGGCCAGGCCGCTGCCACGGGCGTCCTCGGGCACCGCGTCGGCGGTCGCGGCGGCCAGCACTCCGTCGGTCGCCGCGTAGAACGCGCCGTGCAGGACGAGCACGGCACAGACCAGCGCCGCGCCGCCGCCGAGGGGCGACAGGAGCAGCCCGTAGGCGCCCAGCAGCACCAGATGCCCGGCCAGGAACAGCCGCCGCCGGCCGATGCGGTCGGCGATCGCCCCCATCGGCACCGCCAGCGACAGAAACGCCGCGGCGGTGCCCAGCGGGAGCAGCGGGAACCATCCCGCCGGGAGGTCCAGCCGCCGCTGGAGGGTCAGATACAGGAAGGAGTCACTGACGGTGGTCAGCCCGAGCAGCACGGCGCACCCGGTCAGCCGGCGTATCTCCGGCCGGCCCAGCAGCGCGCGCACCGGCGTCCGTGGAGCGGCCGGCGTCCGTGGCCCGGCAGGTGTCGGTCCGGCGGTGTCCTCCGCGGCGGGCAGCGCGCGGCCCGGGACGAACAACAGCAGTACGACGACGCCCAGTACGGCGATACAGAAGCTGACCGTGAACACCGCGTCATAGCCTTCGGCCGCCGCCCGCAGCAGCAGGAACGCCACCAGCGGGCCGCACAGGGCGCCCGCGGTGTCCATCGCCCGGTGCACCCCGAACGCCCGGCCACGGGCGGCCGGTTCGGCGGCCAGCGAGATCATCGCGTCCCGCGGCGCGGTCCGCAGCCCCTTACCGGTGCGGTCCACCGCCAGCACCGCCCCGATCAGCGGCAACGAGTGCACCAGCAGCAACAGCGGCTTGCAGAGGGCGGAGAGCCCGTACCCCACCGCGGCCACCGCCTTGTGCCCGGCGCCCCCGCCGCGGTCCGACAGCCGGCCGCCCACCAGCCGGACCAGCGCGCTCACCCCGTTGTAGACCCCGTCCAGCACCCCGAACCCCAGCGGGGACAGCCCGAGTTCGGCGACGAGGTACAGCGGGAGCACGGCCGTGACCATCTCCGAGGAGATGTCGGTGATGAGGCTGACGGTGCCCAGGACCAGCACCGTGGAGGGGACGGCGGCGCGGACGCGGCGGACGCGGCCGGTGCGCCGGCCGCCCGGCGATACGGAGGTGGCGGGAGCCGGGCGGCCGTCTGCGAGATACACGGGTCAGCCGGCCCAGATACCGCTGATGTCCTTGGCGTCGGCGGCCCGGCCCGCGTGCGAGGTGCCGTACATGTCCTCCAGGGTGCGTAGCACGTCGTAGTGGTTGTAGGTGGTGGCCGAGGTGGAGCCGGCCTGTACGGGCTGGCCGTACAGCACGGTCGGGATGCGGTTGCCGCTGAGCCGGTTGTCCTCGTCGAAGGTGACCAGCAGCAGACTGTTGTGGGTCTTGGCCCAGTCGGCGTAGCTCTTGAGGTGGTTCTTCAGCCAGGTGTCACCCGTGGACACCGAGCAGTCGTGCATGTCGCTGCACAGGTTCGGCACCACGAACGAGACGGTGGGCAGCTGCGAGAAGTCGGTCGGGAAGGCGTCGAAGGTGTGGGCCGAGCCGGTGGAGACATTGCTGAAACCGAACCACGGGTTGTGCTTCTGCGCGTAGTTGCCGCTCTTGCAGGTGGTCGAGCCCTCGGACGGCAGCGATTCGTTGTAGCTCGCCCAGGACTTGCCGGCCGCCGTCAGCTCGGAGGCGAGGTTGGGGGCGTCGCTGAAGCCCGGGTCGACGCAGCTGTCGTCGGTGACGCCCTGGGTGTCGCCGGAGAAGAGGGCGTAGTAGTTGGGCTGGCTGGGGTGGGTCTCGGCGTAGGACGCGGTCAGGTCGGCGCCGCCGGAGGCCAGGGAGTTGAGGTACGGGGCGCTGGAGCTGCCCATCACCTGGCCGTAGGCGTGGTTCTCGAAGACGACCACGACCACATGGTCGGGGGTGGGCACTGCGGCCGTGGTGGCCTCGGCGCCGAAGCCGTTGCCGGCCCAGATGCCGAGACCGGCGGCGGCCAGGGCGAACGCCCCGGCGAGCGCGGTGACTTCGCGGCGTCGTGAGCGGCGGATGCGGTGGGAGGAGGGGGCCTCGGCGGCGGAGGGCGACGCGGACGTGGCAGGCACAGGAGTCTCCGTATGGGAGTGGGGGCTGCGCGGGCGGCGTCAGAGTAGAGCTGTCAGGTAGGCATGTACATGCCTTCAAGATGACGGCCGGCCGAACGGTGCACGGCCTTATGCGCCGTCGCCCTCCGCGAACGCCGCGGCGCGCAGCCGTCCGTACTCCTCCGCCATGGCCGCCACCGTCCAATGGGCGTTCAGCCCGCTGGGGTTGGGCAGGGCCCAGATGCGGGTGTCGCCCAGTGTGCGCTGCTGGGGCCCGATCGCGGCCTTCTTGTCGTCGAAGGCGACGCGGTACGCGGTGACACCGGCGACGGCCAGCCAGCGGGGGCGCAGCCGCGCCACCTTCTCGGCCAGCAGCCGGCCGCCCTCGCGGTACTCCTGTGCGGTCAGCTCGTCGGCCTTGGCCGTCGCCCGTGCCACGACATTGGTGATGCCGAGGCCATGGGCGAGCAACTCCTCCTGCTCGGCGGGCCGGAACTGGCGCGGGGTGAAGCCGGCGGCGTGCAGCACCGGCCAGAAACGGTTGCCGGGCCGGGCGAAGTGATGACCGGTGGCGGCCGTCATCAGCCCGGGGTTGATACCGCAGAAGAGCACCCGAAGGCCGCTCGCGGCCACGTCCGGAACGACGCGGTCGCGAGCGGCTGCCAGCTCTTCGGGGGTGAAGCCCATGGCTCCTCGCGTCAGAGGATCGAGCCGGGGGTGTACGCCGCGGCCTCCGGGTGCTGCTTGGCGATTTCCCCGATCCGGGTGACGACGGCCGTCACCTGGTCGGCCGCCGCGCCGGTGAAGGAGAGCTTGTCCGCCATCAGGGCGTCCAACTGCGCCTTGTCCAGCGGGATCCGCGCATCGGCGGCGAGCTTGTCCAGCAGCTCGTTGCGCTCCGCGCCCTGCTCCCGCATGGCCAGCGCCGAGGCGACCGCGTTCTCCTTGATCGCCTCATGCGCCTCTTCGCGGCCCACACCGGCGCGCACCGCACCCATCAGCACCTTCGTCGTGGCGAGGAAGGGCAGATAGCGGTCCAGCTCGCGGCCGATGACGGCGGGGAAGGCGCCGAACTCGTCGAGCACGGTCAGGAACGTCTCCAGCAGGCCGTCCAGTGCGAAGAACGAGTCCGGCAGGGCCACCCGGCGCACCACGGAGCAGGACACATCGCCCTCGTTCCACTGGTCGCCGGAGAGCTCACCGGCCATCGAGGCATAGCCGCGCAGGATCACCATCAGGCCGTTGACGCGCTCGCAGGAGCGGGTGTTCATCTTGTGCGGCATCGCCGAGGAACCGACCTGGCCGGGCTTGAAGCCCTCGGTGACCAGCTCGTGGCCGGCCATCAGCCGGATGGTCTTGGCCAGCGAGGAGGGCGCGGCGGCCAGCTGCACCAGCGAGGTCACCACGTCGTAGTCCAGCGACCGCGGGTAGACCTGGCCGACGGAGGTGAAGGCCTGGCCGAAACCGAGGTGCGCGGCGATCCGCTGCTCCAGGTCGGCGAGCTTGGTGGCGTCGCCGCCGAGCAGGTCGAGCATGTCCTGGGCGGTGCCGACCGGGCCCTTGATGCCGCGCAGCGGGTAGCGGGAGAGCAGCTCCTCCAGCCGGGCGAACGCCACCAGCAGCTCGTCAGCGGCGGTCGCGAAACGCTTGCCGAGGGTCGTGGTCTGGGCGGCGACATTGTGCGAGCGGCCCGCCATGACCAGCTCGGCGTGCTGGGCGGCCAGCGAGCCCAGGCGCGCCAGCACGGCGACCGTACGGTCGCGCATCAGCTCCAGCGAGAGCCGCACCTGCAACTGCTCGACGTTCTCGGTCAGGTCGCGGGAGGTCATGCCCTTGTGGACCTGCTCATGGCCGGCGAGGGCGTTGAACTCCTCGATACGGGCCTTGACGTCGTGCCGGGTGACCTTCTCGCGCTCGGCGATGGAGGCCAGGTCGACGTCGTCCAGGACCCGCTCGTAGTCGGCCAGCGCCTGCTCGGGGACCTCCACCCCCAGGTCCTTCTGCGCGCGCAGTACGGCAAGCCACAGCTTCCGCTCCAGCTTGACCTTGTATTCGGGGGACCACAGCACGGCCAGCTCCGCGGAGGCGTAGCGGCCGGCCAGGACATTGGGGATGCGAGGCTTCGCAGACACAGCAGTCACGTGGTCAGAGTCTACTGGCGGTTTGCGCAGGCCAGCGCCCCGGTCCCGGCTGTATGTTCCTCCAAGCCGGGTGCGGGGGTCCGGAGCCCGGCGCCGCCCGGTGTCAGTCCCCGTACGGCAGCAGCTCGGGGCGCTTGGCCGGACGGCCGTCACCGGAGGAACGGCCGGTGAGCCGCCGGCCTATCCACGGCCCCAGATGTTCGCGCGCGAACCGCAGATCCGCGGCGCGCCGCGCACCCCAGCCCGGCGGTGCGGCGGCCGGCAGCGGCGCGTCCCACTCCGACTCGGCGGCCAGCCCGAGCGCCTGCCAGACCGCCTCCGCCACCCGGCGGTGCCCCTCGGCGTTCAGATGCAGCCGGTCGTCGGCCCACAGCCGCGGGTCGGACAGCGCCTTGGAGGCGTACAGATCCACCACGACAGCACCGTGCCGCGCGGCCACCGCGTCGATCCGCGCGAACAGCTGCTCCATGCGCGGCCGGAAACGCTCCAGTACGGGCCCCTGCCGCCCCGGGCTGCGCATCAGCACCAGCTGACCGCCGCCCCCGGCCAGCCGCCCGGCGGCGTCCTCGAACCGGGCGCACACCTGGTCCACGTCGCACCGGGGCCGCAGAACGTCATTGAGCCCGCCGACCAGCGTCACCAGATCGGCGCCCATCGCAGCCGCCGGCCCGCACTGCTCGTCGGCGATCTGCCCGATGAGCTTGCCGCGCACCGCGAGATTGGCGTAGCGGAATCCCGGTGCGGCGGCGGGTCCCCCGGCCGGCCCCCGGGCCGCGGCCGCCAGCCGGGCGGCGAGCAGATCGGCCCAGCCGCGGTACGAGCCGTCCGGCAGGGCGTCCGACATTCCCTCGGTGAAGCTGTCGCCGACCGCGACGAAACTGGTGTAGCGGGCATTCATCTCCATGGCGCGGTGATCCTACCGCCCGCCGTACCGCGCGGTATGCCCGGTCCCCGGGGGGATCCCCGCGGTATACGGTCTGGTGTCGTCCGGACGGCGAGGAAAGAGACAGGTGGCCGCGCGACGATGCAACACGTGGTGCGGTCCATGCTCGTGCCCCCTCCTCGCGTACGCATGCGATGGCGACCGGCGAGGCAGCGCCCTGACCGATCGGTCAGCAATCTGACCGATCGGTCAGGCGCGTGGTGGTTCAACCGCCCCCTTCATCAGGCCGCGGGGCGTTGCAGCACCAGCTCCCGGAGCACGTCCTCCATCGTCACCAGCCCGGCCAGCCGCCCGTCGTCGCCGATCACCGCGGCCAGATGCGTACTCGATCCGCGCATCGCCGTCAGTACGTCGTCCAGCAGCGTCGAGGCCCTCACCCGGGCGATCGGGCGCAGCGCGGAGACCGGGAAGGGCAGAGTGCGGGGGCTGGCGTCCAGGGCGTCCTTGACGTGCAGATAGCCGAGGATGCGCCGGGTGTCGTCGACCACGGGGAAGCGGGAGAAGCCGGACTCGGCGGCCAGTCGCTCCAGCCCCTCGGCGGTGATCCCCATCTGTGCGGAGACCACCTTCTCGACCGGCAGCACCACGTCCCGGACCGGCCGGCGGCCCAGCTCCAGTGCGTCACGCAGCCGCTCCTGCGCCCGCTCGTCGAGCAGACCGGCCGCCCGGGAGTCCTCGACCATCTTCGCCAGCTGATCGTCCGAGAACGTCGCGGCCACCTCGTCCTTGGTCTCCACCCGCATGAGCTTGAGCAGCCCGTTGGCGAGGGCGTTGATCGCGAAGATCGCCGGACGCAGGGCCCGGGTCAGGGCGACCAGGGGCGGCCCGAGCATCAGGGCGGTGCGCACCGGCTCGGCCAGGGCGACGTTCTTGGGCACCATCTCGCCGAAGAGCATGTGCAGATAGGTGGCCAGCGACAGCGCGATCACGAACGAGATCGGGTGGATCAGCGCGGTCGAGATGCCCACGGCATGGAACACCGGCTCCAGGAGGTGGGCGATGGCGGGCTCGGCGACGGCGCCCAGTACCAGGGTGCACAGGGTGATGCCCAACTGGGCCGCCGCCAGCAGGGCCGAGACATGCTGGAGCCCCCACAGCACGCTGGTCGCCCGGCGGTCACCGCGCTCCGCGTACGGCTCGATCTGGCTGCGGCGTACCGAGATCAGGGCGAACTCGGCGCCCACGAAGAAGGCGTTGACGACCAGCGTCAGCAGACCCACGAACAGCTGGACCGCGGTCATCGGGGGGCCTCCTGCTCCTGGTAGCCGGTGCTGCCCGGCAGCGGGGCGTGCAGCAGCACCCGCGCCGCGCGGTGGCCGGTGGCGTCCAGGACATCCATCGTCCAGCCGGCCACCTCCAGGGTGTCGCCGGCTTGCGGTATCCGGCCGAGTTCGGTGGCGATCAGACCGGCGAGGGTCTCGTACGGGCCTTCCGGGAGCCGCAGGCCGATCCGCTCCAGCTGGTCGGTGCGCGCGGCGCCGTCGGCCTGGTAGGCCTTGCGGCCCGCCGCGTCGGTTCCGGCGGGCGCCAGGTCGGGGGTCTCCAGCGGGTCGTGTTCGTCGCGGACCTCGCCGACCACTTCCTCGACGATGTCCTCCAGCGTCACCACTCCGGCCGTACCGCCGTATTCGTCGATGACCACGGCCATCGTGCGCTTGCCGGAGAGCCGGTCGAGCAGCCGGTCCACGGTCAGCGTCGTGGGGACCAGCAGCGGCTCGCGGACCAGCTCGGAGACCGGGTGGCGGGGGCGGCGCTCGGCCGGGATGGCCAGCACGTCCTTGATGTGCGCCACACCGACGACGCTGTCCAGGCTGCCGCGGTAGACGGGGAAGCGGGACAGCCCGGTCGCCCGGGTCGCATTGGCCACGTCCTCGGCGGTGGACTGCACCTCCAGCGCGATCGCCTGCACCCGCGGTGTCATCACGTTCTCCGCGGTCAGATCGGCGAGGTTGAGGGTGCGGACGAAGAGCTCGGCGGTGTCCGGCGCCAGCGCGCCCTCCCTGGCGGAGTGCCGGGCCAGCGCCACCAGCTCCTGCGGACCACGGGCCGAGGCCAGCTCCTCGGCGGGCTCCAGGCCCATCCGGTGGACCGTGCGGTTGGCGGTGTTGTTGAGATGCCGGATCAGCGGCCGGAAGGCGGCACTGAAACCGCGCTGGGCGGTGGCGACCTTCTTCGCGATGGGCAGCGGGTGGGAGATGGCCCAGTTCTTCGGGACCAGCTCGCCGACGACCATCAGGACGACGGTGGAGATCGCCGTACCGAGGACCACCGCCAACGAATCAGCCACCGAGCGCGACAGGCCCATCGCGTCCAGCGGTCCCGCCAGCAGAGTGGCGATGGCCGGTTTGGACAGCATGCCGATGACCAGGCCGGTGACGGTGATGCCCAGCTGGGCCCCGGAGAGCTGGAAGGTGAGACCGCGGGCCGCCTTCAGGGCGCTGTCCGCGCCCCGCTCGCCGCGCTCGGCGGCGCGCTCCAGTTCGCTGCGCTCGACGGTCGTCAGCGAGAACTCGGCCGCGACGAAGACACCACAGGCCAGGGTCAGGAGGAGCGCCACGCCCAGAAAGAGCAGGTCGGTCATCGAGTCACCTCCGTCCCATGATCGAACAGGATCGGGAGGTTCGCGCTCTGTCGGGAGGGTGCCCGGCAACTGGGAGGCTCGCCCATGGCTGGACGCTCACACACCTTTCACTGAGGAGGGGGAACACCATGGTAAAGGATCAGCAAAGTCACTGGTGAGCCGAAGTCGCCGGCGTGCAAAGAGCCCGCCCCGGGGCCGGGGCGGGCTCTGCGCGCTCTGGAGATGCCGGGCTCAGCTGTCGAGGTGTTTGACCCAGCGGCTCCACTGGGGTTCGGGCCCGTAACCCGCCGCGCGCCAGGCATGCTGCGCCGGCTCATTGCGGTCCAGCACCATCGCATCGCCGCGCCGGCCGCCCAGCGCGCGGAACCGCTCCTCGGCGGCCGCCAGCAGGGCGGCGCCGATGCCCTGCCTGCGGTACCCGGGGTGGACGGCCAGCCGGTAGAGATGGCAGCGCCAGCCGTCGAAGCCGGCTATCACGGTGCCGGTGAGCACGCCGTCGCGCTCGGCCAGGAGCAGGGCCGCCGGGTCCCGGGTGACGAGCCGGGCCATTCCGTCGTGGTCGTCGCTGATGCTGGTGCCTTCCGCGGCCGTGCGCCAGAACGTCAGCACGGTATCGATGTCCGACGCGGTGGCGCTGCGGATGTGGAGATCGCTCATGCGGTGAGCCAAGCAGAGCGCCCAAGTGATCGGCGACCCCTTTCCGCAGGGACGGACCCGGATCCGGAGGGCTCAGACGTAGAAGCGCGTGACGCTCTGGAGCACGGCGGCGGGTTTGCTGCCGCCCTCGATCTCTATGGTGCCGTCCACCGTCATCTGTACTCCGCCGCTGATGTCGTCGACGGAGGCGAGGACGGCGGTCAGCCGGAGGCGGCTGCCGACCGGGACGGGCGCGGGGAAACGGACCTTGTTGAGGCCGTAGTTGACCTTGGTGGTGACGCCCTCGACCTCCAGCAGGTCGGTGAAGAGCGGAATGAACAGCGCCAGGGTCAGATAGCCGTGCGCGATGGGGCCGCCGAAGGGCCCCCGCCGCGCGCGTTCGACGTCCACATGGATCCACTGGTGGTCGCCGGTGGCGTCGGCGAATTGGTTGACGCGGTCCTGGGTGAGGTCGATCCAGTCACTGGTGCCGAGCGCGCTGCCGGACAGCTTCTTGAGTTCGTCGATGCCGTGGACGGAAACAGTCACCTTGATTCTCCTCGGGGAGGGGCGGAAAGGGGGGCGCATGGAAGGGTTGGTCAGCGTGCGCCGTACCGGGCGCGGACCTGCTGCTTGAGGAGCTTTCCCGAGGCGGTGCGCGGGAGTTCAGCGGCCACGACCAGGGTCTTCGGGATCTTGTACTTGGCGAGCCGGCCGGCCAGCGAGGTGAGGATTCCGGCCGGGTCGGGCACCGCCCCTTCGCGGGGGACGACCACCGCACGGCCGACCTCGCCCCACTCGTCGTCGGGAACGCCGATGACCGCGCACTCGGCGACATCGGGGTGGGCGAGGAGGGCGTTCTCGACCTCGGCGGGGTAGATGTTCTCCCCACCCGAGATGATCATGTCCTTGAGCCGGTCGACGATGGTGACATAGCCGTCGGAGTCGATCCGCGCGGCGTCCCCGGTCCGGAACCAGCCGTCGGTGAAAGCTGCCGCACTCTCCTCGGGAAGACCCCAGTACCCGGGCATGACATGTGGCCCGCGGACGACCACCTCGCCCGTCTCTCCCACCTCCACCGGCGTCAGGTCGGGCCGGGCGACCCGTACCTCGCTGAAGAAGTGCGGGACGCCGGCGGAGCCGCCCTTGCTGACGGCGTGCTCGGCGTCGAGGAAGAGGGCCCCGGGGGCCGCCTCCGTCATCCCGTACCCCTGAAGGAACGACAGACCGCGCCGCTGGTAGGTCTCGATGAGCGAGCCGGGGACCGGTGCGCCGCCGCAGGTGAGGGTGCGCAGCGAGGAGAGGTCCGCCTGCTGCCAGCGGGGCCGGCCGGCGAGCCGGCTGTACATGGCGGGCACCCCGAACATGAACGTCACGCGGTGCTCCTCGATCAGATCGAGGGTCGCATCGGGGTCGAAGGACCCGGTCAGGACACAGGCGCCGCCCTTCAGCAGCACGGGCAGGGTGAGCATGTTCAGCGCGGCGGTATGGAACAGCGGCGCCGACACCAGCGCCACCTCGTCGGCCGTCAGATCGCTGTCCACCAGCACATTGACCGCGTTCCAGGTGAGGTTGGCGTGGGTGAGCATCGCGCCCTTGGGGCGGCCCGTCGTGCCCGAGGTGTACATGATGAGGCCCACCTCGTCGCCGCCGACGGGTTCGTCGACGGGGTCGCGCGAGGAGGCCGCGAGGAGCTCCTCGTACTCCGGGCCCACGGTGACGGTTCTCCGCAGGTCTGCGGCGCCCCGCAGCTCGTCGACGACGGCTGCCTGCGCCGGGGAGTGCACCAGCACACTCGTCCCGGAGTCCGTCAGCTGGTAGGCGATCTCGGGTGCGGCGAGGCGGGTGTTGAGCGGCACGAACACCGCGCCGAGCAGACCGGCGGCGAAGAACGTTTCCAGGAAGGACGGGTGGTTGGGGCCGAGGTAGCCGACCCGGTCGCCGCGCCGGACCCCCGCTGCGCGCAGCGCGTGGCCCAGACGGGTGGTGCGCTCGTGGAGTGCGGCATAGGAGGTCGGCGCGCCCTCATGGAGGAGGGCGGTGCGACCGGGGGTCTTACGGGCCCGGCGGGCGGGCCATGACCCCAGTCCCTCGTTGCGCATCACAATCTCCTTGTCAGGAGCGGGATTCGGGGTCCGGACCGGCGAGCCCGAGGAGCCGGGCGGCGTTGTCCTTGAGGATCTTCGGCCTGACCTCGTCCTTGAGCGGAAGCTTGGCGAAGTCGGCGAGCCAGCGGTCGGGCGTCAGGACGGGGTAGTCGGAGCCGAAGAGCACCTTGTCCTGGAGCAGCGTGTTGGCGTAGTGGACAAGCTGTTGCGGAAAGTACTTGGGCGACCATCCGGACAGGTCGATGTGCACGCCCGGTTTGTGTGTCGCGACGGCGAGCGCCTCGTCCTGCCAGGGGAACGACGGATGCGCCAGGATGATCTTCATCTGCGGGAAGTCGGCGGCGACATCATCGACGTACAGCGGATTGGAGTACTTCAGCCGGATGCCCCCGCCGCCGGGCACGCCGGCGCCGATGCCGGTCTGGCCCGTGTGGAAGAGCGCGATGGACCCGGTCTCCTCGACCACCTCGTACAGCGCGTAGGCGAGATCGCGGTCGTTGGGGAAGAAGCCCTGGATGCTGGGGTGGAACTTGAAACCCCGGACGCCGTACTCCGCCACCAGCCGCCGGGCCTGCTTGACGGCGGTCCTGCCCCGGAAGGGGTCGAGCGAGGCGAAGGGGATGAGTACGTCGGGGTGGGCGGCCGCGGCCTCCGCGACCTCCTCGTTGGGCACCGGAGGTGTGCCGGTGGCGGATTCGGCGTCGACGGTGAAGACGACGGCAGCCATCCTCCGTTCCCGGTAGTAGGCGGCCATCTCCTCCAGGGTGGGCTTGCGCGCGCCCTCGACCTTGAAATAGGCGCTGGAGGCGTCATACAGGTCGTTGTCCAGGGCATGGGCGCCCTTGGCCGACACCTCGGCATGGGTGTGAACGTCGATCGCGACGAGCTCGTCGGGGTTCATCGGATCACCGGGCCTGGGGAGCGGGGATGCCGACCGTCTGCGGGCTGCTGCCCACCGAGTGATGCCAGGTGGCGGCGATGCCCTCCGGCGTCCAGCCGCCCTCGGCGTAGGCGACCGAGACCTCCTGTGGATGCGACCAGAGCGCGAGCTTGTCACCGCCGATGCCGATGCACTGCCCGGTGACGCCCCGCGCCGCGTCGGAGGCGAGGAAGGGCAGCAGCGCGGCACAGTCCTCGGGAGTGCCGAACCCCTCGCCCTTGCGCAGGAACTGCGGCAGCGGCTCACCGCGGTGCAGGGCCTCGACGTACGGGGCGAAGGCCGGGATCGTCTCGGTCATGGCGGTCGCCGCCACCGGGACGACGGCATTGACGGTGATGCCCGCCCGGCCCAGCTCCATGGACCAGGTGCGCACCATGGCACCGATGCCGGCCTTGGCCGCGGCGTAGTTGGTCTGGCCGAAGTTGCCGCGCTGGCCGGCCGGTGAGCCGATCAGGATCAGGCTGCCGCCCTCGCCCTGTTCGCGCATCCGGACCGCGGCGGCCCGGGCACAGGTGAAGGTGCCCCGCAGATGCGTGGTGACGACGCTGTCGAAGTCGTCGTCCGTCATCTTCCACAGCACGCGGTCCCGCAGGATCCCGGCGTTGGTGACCATGATGTCGAGCCGCCCGAACTCCTGGACGGCACGGGCGACCAGGCGGTCCGCGGCCTCGGTGGTGCCGACGGCCACCACCTCGGCCACCGCCCGGCCGCCCGCATCGGTCAGGGACCGGACGGCCTGCCCGGCGATCCCGGCGTCCACGTCATTGACGACGACGGCGGCACCGGCCCTGGCCAGCGCGGTGGCGTAGGCGAGGCCGAGACCCCGGCCGGAGCCGGTGACCACGGCCACCTTGCCGCTGAGGTCGGTGGAGGAAGGGGGAGTGGGGTCTGACACGGCGATGTGCTCCTTCTCTTGGGAGGGAGGGTGCGGGAGCCCTGGGCTGCGGCTCGGCGCGGTCCGACTCTCCCGAAGGAAGCTAAGACCAATCATTGTTGTCGTCAATAGTTGCCGTGGACCTCGATATGCTCCATGCTGGGACGGCCCGCCCCGCCCCGCCCACGCTCCCGCTCCCACGGGACCTCACACCGGAGCCAGAGATCGCCGAGACCGACGCCGACGCCCCCTGGATGCGCGCCCTCCACGCCGACACCGGCTACCTCCTGTACCGCCTCGGCCTGCGGTCGGGGAGCATGTTCAACACGGCGCTCCAGGAGTACGGCCTGCGGCTGCGCCACTACGCCCTGCTCCGGTATCTGACGACCGTGGAAGGGGCCCTGCAACGGGAATTGAGCGAACGGCTGGGCTACGACCCGAGCGCGATCGTGAGCCTGGTCGACGACCTCCAGGACCTCGGTTACGTCGAACGCCGGCCCGCGCCCGGCGACCGCCGCAGCCGCATCGTGGTCCTCACGGACCAGGGCCGCAGCGCCCTGCGCGACACCGATGAGTCCAGCCGCGAGGTCACCGACGAGCTGCTCGTCCCGCTCGATGCCGGCGAACGAGAGCTGCTGCACGCACTGTTGCTCCGGGTCGCCGAGCCGGAGCAGTAGTCCCGCCGGTCCGGACCCGCGCTATCGGGCCGGGCCGGCCGCGCGCTCCTCGTCCCGGGGCCGGCTGCGCCCGCGCTGCGTCAGGTACCCGGCGACGGCGACCGCCAGCAGCAGCGCGACCGTGCCGAGGGTGAACGCCTCGAAGGTGAGCCGGGAAACGCCCCAGACCGCCCGGAAGTCGTACGGGAGGCCGAAGAGCTGCTCCAATGTGCCGGGGAACAGCGCCACCCATGAGCCGAGCACGATCCAGCCGTAGACGAGCAGCGTCGCCACGGTGAAACCGCGGGCGCCGAAGGGGACCTGGTAGGGGCGGGGCACCTCGCGGTGGCGCAGCCGCAGCGCCAGCAGCGAGGGAACCACCGCGAGATAGGACAGCAGCAGGGTGGTGATCGCGACGGTCAGCACCACGCCGAAGACCGCCGAGGCGTCCCCCTTCGCCAGGTTCATCGCGGCGGCCATGAACACGGTGGCGGTGACGCCGGAGAGCAGATTCATCCGGACCGGCGTACCCAGCCGCGGATGGAAGGCGCCCAGGCCCCGGCTGAAGAACCCGCCGTCGGCGGCCGCCATCGCCTGCATCCGGTCGGCGACGATCATCCAGGCGCTGCCCTGTGTCAGCAGCGCCACCACGAACAGCACCGCGACGAAGGTCAGCACCGGCTCGCGCCCGGCGCCGTAGATCCCGAAGACCAGCCGGGCGGCATCCATGAAGCCGCCGACGCCGGTGACCCGGCCGGGCGGCGCGGCCGAGAGAATGGCCAGCACCGGCAGCAGATAGCAGCAGGTGGCGATGGCCCCCGACACCCCGATCGCCACCGGCACATCGCGCTGCGGAGCGAGCATCTCGTCGCCCGCCGCATTGGGCGCCTCGAACCCGACGAACGCGAACAGCAGCACCGGCACCAGCGCCAGAAACCCCACCCCGGTGGGGGAGAAGCCGGCGTCCTGGAGGCCCCGGAAGCCGTGCTGGATCCCGTACGCCACCGCCGTACCGGTGAAGAAGGCCAGCGCCAGGACCTTGGCCCCGGCGCCGGCCGTGGTGATCCATTTGCCGCGGCGCAGCGAGACCACCGCGGTGAGAATCGCCGCCCAGATGAAGGCCAGCTTGAAGGCGTAGTCCGCCACCGTCCCCGAGCCGAGCGGGAGGACGAAGCCGTCCCATGCCGCGGCCGCCACGAAGACCAGTGAACCGCCGAGCCAGACGGGGTTGGTGACCCAGTAGAACATCGTGGTCAGCACGGCCGCCGGCCGCCCGAAGGCCACCTCCACCCAGACATAGGGCCCGCCTTCCTGCGGGAACGCCGCCCCGGTCTCGGCGAACACCAGGGCATAGGGCAGCAGGAACGTCACCGCGAGGACCGCGATCCAGGTGACGGCCTGCCCGCCGCCGGCGGCGATCTGCCCGATCACATCGAAGGAGATCACGGCGGCGACGCCCATCGCCATGATGTCGAAGCGCCGCAGACTGCGCTTCAGATGCGGGACGGGGGCGGGGACGGACACGGCGTGGTCCTCCTGATGGCCGGTGCGGTCGCGGTCGGTCCGGTCCGTCGCTGCCCTCCGTGGGCCGGGCCCGCGACCGTCACATCGTGCGGCATCGGCTCCGGCCGCCTCCGCAGCGGCACGCCCTGCGACGAACGGCTGCTGGAGAACCGCGCGCCGGTGCCGTGCGTCTCGCACCACATGGAGATCCCGGGGAGGACGGATCTTGGTCATTGACCTGGTGGCCCGGGTACCCGAGACTCCGTTCAGCCCCCCTCGTCGGCCGCCGCCCCACCGGTCATCCGGCAGCTCCGTGCTGCCCGTCCGCCGGTTGGCCGTCCCGTCACCCACCAGCCCGCGACCCCGCGCGGGCCAGCCACGAGGAGGCCGCCGTGATCGATCGGCACGGAGCCGCGCAGCCCGGCGCGCTCGGAACCCACACCGTCGGCGAAGGGCCGGAGCGCGCACGGCACGGGGGTGCCCGTGCACTGTTCACCCTCGGATTCGGCACCCATATCGCCCCGTTGGCCCTGGTCACCGGCGCGATGGCGGTGCAGGTGTGGCATCAGCCGCTGTGGTCGGGCGTCTTGGCGGTGCTCGTCGGGCAGCTGCTGGGCGGGGTGTGCACGGCGTCGCGGTGGGCGCCGGGCCCGCGGCCCGGTGGACCGCGCAGCCTCCGCCGCCGGGTCCGGTTCGGTTCGCCGGGCGCGCTGCCGAGCGTGGCCGTCGCGGCCGCCGTGTACGTCGCGTGCTTCGCCGCCCACCTCGTGCTCGCCGGGCGGTCGCTGCATGCCCTCGCGCCCCACCTGCCGGTCGGCGGGGGCATTCTGCTCGCCGCCGTCGGCTCCGGGCTGCTCTGCCTGACCGGCCGGCGCCTGCTCCACTTCCTCCACAAGGCGGCGCCGGTGATCCTCGGCCTCGGCTGCCTGGCCGGCCTCGCCGCCGTCGTGGCCCGCGGCCTGCCCGCGGACTTCCTCACCCGGGGCGGCTTCACCTTCGCCGGCTGGCTCACGATCGTCTCTCTCAGCGCCCTGTGGCAGCCGGCCCTCGCCCCGTACGTCGCGGACCCCGCGCGCCCGCTGCCCCGGCCCGCCCGCACCGCCGCCGCCTTCCGGGCGAGGTACGGGGGCTCCTGCCTGGGCTCCCTGCTGCCGTTCCTGGCCGGTGCGGTGGTCGCCCCCGCCTGCCCGGGCCCGGACCCGGCCGCCGGATTCGACGCCGCGGCCGGGGCGTTCGGGCCGGTGCTGCTGGCACTCTTCCTCTTGATCGTCCTTCACCACAGCGCGCTCAACCTCTACCGCGCGGTGCAGACGACGCTCACCTTCGGGCAGCCACTCCGGGCCGGTTGGGTCCGCGGCGCGGTCGGCGTTCTTGTCCTGACCTGCGGACCGGCCCTCGCCCTCGGCCTCGCCGGCGACTTCGTGCCGCGCTTCGCCGATCTGGCCCTGGCGCTGCTGGCCGTGCTGGTGCCCTGGGCGGCGATCAATCTCGTCGACGTCGCTCTCCTGCGCCGCGGCAGAGGCGGCGAGTACCCCGGGGCGGCCGACGCCCCGGACGACGAGCACCACCACCACGGGCGCTTCGACCCGGTCGCGCTCGGCTCGTACGCCCTGGGCCTCGCCGTCCAGATCCCGTTCCTCGCCACCGGCCCGTACACCGGCCCGATGGCGGCGTACTTCGGCGGCGCGGCGCTGTCCTGGCTTGTAGGGCCGGCCGTGACCGCGCCGCTGTACTTCCTGTGGGCGCGGTCCCGGCGGCAGTGTGACGGGGCAGCGGTGTTCAGTGTGCGCGAGCAGGCCGCCCGCATCCTCGATCCGCTCCGGCCGCTGTACCCCGAGGACGTACGAGGCTTCGCGGACACCCGTTAGGACACCGCGAAAGGGGCCACCCGCAGCTCGATGCGGGGCCGAAGGGCCCTTCCCTCCAGGCTCAGAAATTCTGTGCCCGGCCCGAAATTCCCTTTCCCTGCCCCGGGAGTCGAGAGGTGCTGCGGCATCGTACGGAACTCGCGGGAAATTTACCAACGGCCGCCGTATCACCGGTGCAAGTTCGTTTGTGGCGAAGGCTTTCGAGGGGGCCCACCAGCGAACTTCTCCCGATTAACAGGATCTGAAGTGCATTGGCCCGGCAATTCCTTTATGCAAGGGGGAGTTGAATGCCGGGTGGGAGGAGTACGGGATTGCCTTGTTACGGTGCCTCCTGTTCTCGGAAAGGCAGTTCGGGTGGCCGAACGAGCCTGTGGGGAGTGGGCGGTGCCGATGGGTGCCATCCGCTTTCCGTTCCGGCATTCCCCCATGGAGACGATTTAGTTGAACGTGAAATTCTCTTCGGTGCGGCGCGAGGCGCGCGGTGCTCACCGGCGCCGGGTCCGGATGATTCCGATCGGCATCCTGGCCGCGGCCGGTGTCCTCGGCGGATCGCTGGCCGTGTTCAACTCCCAGGACAACGCGACGGCGAGCGAAGCCTTCCCCCGGTCCTCGGGCAGCGCCACCCCCGACGCCACGCCGAGCGACCGGCCCTCCACGCCGGCGCCGAAGGCGACCACGTCGGGCAACGGCAAGATCGACCGCTACGAGGCGGAAATCAACCGGCTCGTCAACAAGGCACGCGTCGAGCACGGCTGTGCGCCCCTGCACCGCGATCCCCGTCTGGACAAAGCCGCCCGGCTGCACAGCCAGGACATGGCCGCACACAGCCACTACTCGCACACCTCCACCGACGGCAAGGGCCCGAAGGAGCGGATGGAAGCGCAGGGGTACGACGATGCCTCGTCGGAGAACATCGACGCCTGGCCGACGACGCCCAAGGGCGCGTTCGACGCCTGGATGCACAGCCCCGGCCACCGGGCCAACATCCTCAGCTGCCACTCCAAGGCCACCGGTATAGGCGTCGCCCTGGGCGGCAAGCACCGGGCTTACTGGACCCAGGACTTCGGCTACAAGTAAAGCCGTGGGAGCCGCCCGCCCGGTTGCCGCGCAGCGGAGCGACCGGGCGGGCGGGGCCCCGGGGGCTCCGCCGCCCCGCCGCTTGCCGCTGCTAGCGGATGCGCGCTAGCTTTAAGGGGTGGCGAAGACGCAGCTGAACGTCAGGGTGGACGAGGCCACTGCCGAAGCGGCGCGAGAGCGCGCTATGCAGCGGGGAGTGAGCATGAACCGCTATATCGAGGAGCTCGTCCTCAAGGACGCCGGCGAGGTCGGCCAGACCTTCGTCGAGGCCGCCTCCGACTTCATGAAGCAGTACGAGCGTGTCTTCGCCGAGGAATTCGGCCGGCAAGAAGGCAGTCCCCCTGCCACTCCGGGCACCACCGACCACGAAGGACTGCCGGGCACCACGTGACACTGCGCATCGACCTCGCCTGGCTCCTTCTGATCGCCGAACAGCACACCCCCGGAGACCCCCAGGTCACCGACTGGGGCGCCCTGGTGGCCGCCGTCAGCCGCCATGAAGCCGAGATATTCGGTGTGCCCGTCTACACCGATCCCCAGGACCGCGCCGCCGCGCTGCTCCAACTCCTGCTCCAGGTACCGGCGTTGGAGGAGGCGAATGCGATGTTCGCGACCGCCGTCGCCTATGGCTACCTCGTCGCCAGCGGCCTGAAGATCGCCACCTCCCCCGAGCAGGTCCGCGACCTCGCCCGCCTCGTCAAGGACGGCACGGCCGATGTCCGGGCCATCGCGGACGCGCTGCGCACCTGGACGGTCTGAACGCCACTCGCGCCCGGGCCGCTCAGTCGGCCGGCCGCCGGGCCGTGCCCAGCACCGCCGGTGAGGTCGGCAGCGTCGGCCCCCGCTCCGGCACCCGCAGCCGGCGCACCCGCAGCACCTCGAAACCGGCCGTGCGGATCTCGCCCAGCGGATCCCGGCCGGTGTGACAGCCACCCATCAGCAGCGGCCAGACGGTCCGGTCCAGCGACCACTGCACCGCCGCCAGCCCGCGCCCCGCGGCCCGCCCGTGCTCGAAGAACCGCAGCTCACCGCCCGGCCGCAGCACCCGCCGCAGCTCCAGCAGCGCCCGCTGCACCTCGTACACCGAACACAGCACCAGCGACGCCACCGCGGTGTCGAACGCTTCGCTCTTGACCGGCAGCGCCTCCGCCACCCCCGGCACCAGGTCCACCGGCACCTCCGCACGCGCCGCCGCCGACCGGGCCACCTCCCGCAGGGTGGCCTCCGGCTCGATGGCCACCACCTCCGAGACGGTTCCCGGATAGTGCGCGAAGTTCAGCCCGGTGCCCGCGCCGACCTCGATGACCCGGCCGGTGGCGCCGGTCAGCAGCTCCTTCCGGAGCGCGGCCACCCCCGCCCGGGCATCCGCGGCCGGACCGCAGCAGTTCGCATAGAAACGGGCGAACACCGGGTGGTGCACCGTGCCGTGCGGAACTCTTCTGCGCTGCCACATGACGGACCCCTTCGCCGACGATGCCCGCTCCTGGAGTCAGTTTCCCCACCGGGCGGGCAAGGAGTCTCCGGGAGCCACCCCGTCAGCGGTCCGGACATCCGTACGAGGCGGGAGCGGCCCGGCACCCGGGGCCTGGGCCGTACGTCTCCCGTCCTCGCGCACCACGCGGCGCGTACGGCGGTGTGCCGGGGCCGCACCGCCGTCACGAGGGGATGCCGAACGCGCCCGATCCGCCGAGCGCCGGAGCCAGCCAGTCCGGGGCCGCGGTGCGGAAGGCGTGCGGCGCGAGCCCGCCGGAGCCCTCCGGGACCAGGCCGAGGAGCGGGGCGCCCGCGGCGTCCGGGAGGTCCGCCAGATTGCAGCGGGACGCGAGATCGGGCTCGGCCGGCCAGCTGCCGATGACGACGCCCGGGGAGTCGAGCCCATACGAGCGCAGGGCCAGCGCGGTCAGTGCGGTGGCGTTGAGGGTGCCCAGGCCCGCCTGGGCGACCACCAGGACGGGGGCCCCGGCCAGCCGCGCGGCGTCGGCGAGCGTATGGCCGTCCGCGTCGAAGCGGACCAGCAGCCCGCCCGCGCCCTCGACCAGCACCAGGTCGTGCGACGCGGCCAGTTTGGTGGTGGCCTCGGCGATGTCCCGCGGACCGACCGGCGGCAGCCCGGACCGCAGCGCGGCCGTCGCGGGCGCCAACGGTTCCGGGTAGCGGGCGAGTTCGACGCCGGTGACCGGGCCGGCCAGCCGCTCGACCTCCGCCACATCACCCGGCTCATGGGCCGTGACGCCGGTCTGGGCCGGCTTGAGCACGGCCACCGAACGGCCCCGGGCGAGCGCCGCCGCGGCGATCGCGGCCGTGGTCACGGTCTTGCCGATCTCCGTGCCCGTGCCCGTCACGAACAGCACCGACATGGTTGTGCCTCCGACTCTGCGCGGACGGTCCCGCGCGCAATGACTGGGAATGTTGCTGTGTGCCCGGTGCTTACCGGCACCGGCACCGGCACCGGCACCGGCACCGGCACCGGCACCGGCACCGGGGCGCGGGCCGCGGCGCCGGGCGGCGGGGGCGCGGACACCCGGCCACCGCCGCCCGTACGGTCAGCCCTCGCGCGCCGCCGCGCGCACCGCGGCGCAGATGCGCGCCACATCGTCGTCGCCGGTGATGTACGGCGGCATGGTGTAGATCAGATCCCGGAACGGACGCAGCCATACGCCCTCCCGGACCGCCGCCCGGGTCGCGGCCGCCATGTCCACCTCGTGGTCGAGCTGGACGACGCCGATCGCGCCGAGTACCCGTACGTCACGCACCCCGGCGATGCTCCGGGCCGGGGCCAGACCGTTCACCAGCCCGGCCTCGATCCGCTTGACCTCCTGCGCCCAGTCCTGGGACAGCAGCAGTTCGATCGAGGCATCGGCGACGGCCGCGGCCAGCGGATTGCCCATGAACGTCGGGCCGTGCGCCAGCACCGGCAGGGCGCCGCGGGAGATCCCGTCCGCCACCGCCGCCGTGCACAGCGTCGCCGCCAGGGTGAGATATCCGCCGGTCAGCGCCTTGCCCAGGCACATCACATCGGGTGCGACGCCCGCATGGTCAGCGGCGAAGAGGGCGCCCGTACGGCCGAAGCCGGTGGCGATCTCGTCGAAGACGAGCAGCACGCCATGCGCGTCGCAGGCCTCCCGCAGCACCCGCAGATAGCCGGGGGAGTGGAACGACATCCCGCCCGCCCCCTGCACCACGGGCTCCACGATCACCGCGGCCAGCTCCTCGGCGTGCCGGGCGATCAGCTCGCGCAGCTGCGCGGCATACGCCTCGTCCGGCGCCGCGTCGAAGCCGGCCGGCGGGGCGTCCGCGAAGATCTGCCGCGGCAGCACCCCCTGCCACAGCTCATGCATTCCGCCGTCCGGATCGCACACCGACATCGGCTGCCAGGTGTCGCCGTGATAGCCGCCCCGCCAGGTCAGCAGCCGCTGTTTGCGCGGCTTCCCGAGCGAGCGCCAATACTGGAGGCACATCTTGACGGCGACCTCGACCGACACCGAACCGGAGTCGGCGAGGAAGACATGCTCCAGCGGCTCCGGGGTGATGTCGACCAGCCGCTTCGCCAGCCGGACGGCCGGCTCATGCGTCAGCCCGCCGAACATCACATGGCTCATCCGCCCCAGCTGGCCGCGCGCGGCCTCGTTGAGCACCGGGTGGTTGTAGCCGTGCACCGCCGACCACCAGGACGACATGCCGTCCACCAACTCGTCCTGCCCCTCGACCGGTTCGGCCAGCCGGAGCCGGACACCGGACGCGGACTCCACCAGCAGCGGTGCGGCCTTGCCGGGCATCGGCCCGTACGGGTGCCACACATGCTGCCGGTCGAGCGCGAGCAGTTCGCCGGGGGCGAGCGGCTCAGGCATTGGGCGGCAGGTCGGTACCGGCACCGCGGCGGCGCACCGAGACCAGATCACGGCGGGTGTCCTCGGACGGCGCCGGGACACCGGCGGTGAGTTCCTCGGCGCCGCCGTCCGCGCCGTCTGCGTCGTCCGCCTCGTCGGCCGCCGCGCCGCAGTCCTGCCTGCGGTGCTCCGGCAGCGTCGTGGTGTCCGTGCCCTCGACCTCGAACCCGGCGTCCGCGATCATCGAGAGGTCGTCCTTGCCGGCCTGGCCCTCACTGGTCAGATAGTCGCCGAGGAAGATGGAGTTGACCAGGTGCAGGGCGAGCGGCTGGAGACTGCGCAGATGGACCTCGCGGCCGCCGGCCAGCCGTACCTCGATGTCCGGGCAGACGAACCGCACCATCGCCAGGATGCGCAGCGCACGCTGCGGAGTGAGGTTCCACTCCTTGGCGAGCGGGGTGCCCTCGAAGGGGATCAGAAAGTTGACCGGGACCGAGTCCGGGTCCAGTTCGCGCAGTGCGAAGACCACATCGACGAGGTCGGCGTCGCTCTCCCCCATACCGGCGATCAGCCCGGAGCAGGCGGACATACCGGCCGCCTGGGCCTGCTGGACGGTGGACACCCGGTCCGAGAAGTCGTGCGTGGTGCAGATGTCGCCGTAGGTGGCTTCCGAGGTGTTCAGGTTGTGGTTGTACGCATCGGCGCCCGCCGCGCGCAGCCGGCCGGCCTGGCCGTCGGAGAGCAGACCGAGACAGGCGCAGACCTCCACGCCCTCGTTCTGCTCCTTGATGGCGGAGATGGTCTCCGAGACGCGGTCCACGTCCTTGTCCGTGGGGCCCCGGCCACTGGCCACCAGACAAACGCGCTTGGCGCCACCGGCCACCCCGGCGGCCGCCGCCTTGGAGGCGTCATCCGGCTTGAGCCAGGTGTACTTGAGGATCTCGGCCTTCGAGCCCAGCCGCTGGGAGCAGTACGAGCAGTCCTCGGGGCACAGGCCCGACTTGAGGTTGACGAGATAGTTGAGTTTGACCCGCCGCCCGAACCACTGGCGGCGCACCTTTCCGGCCGCGGCCACGACATCGAGCAGTTCGTCATCGGAGGTCGCCAGCACGGCCAGCGCCTCTTCGCGGGTCGGCAACTCGCGCCGCAGTCCCTTGTCCACCAGTGTGTTCAGCAGGTCCATGGCGTTGATCCTGGCGTACGCCACCGCCTCCGGCCAAGGAGGATCTCCACAACGAGCTCCGATCGAGGTGTGTGTATCACCACACCGTGAGCATGCGGAACGACCGCTAACGTCTATCGACAGCCGACAATCGAGGCCGACAGACGAAGGACGCCGATGCCGCAGGACTCCGCCCCGTCGCTGCTCCACGACACCGCGCCGGCGAGCCCCGGCGAGCCCCCCGCCGCGGCCTCCCGGCCGGTGTACGACGCGGCGTTCGACTGGATCGACACGGCCCGCGCCGCACGCCATCGTGCCGGTCTGGTCCGCACGCTGCGCCCCCGCCCCGCCGAGTCCCCGTTGCTCGATCTGGCCAGCAACGACTATCTCGGACTCGCCCGGCACCCCGAGGTCACCCGCGGTGCGGCCGCCGCCGCGCACCGCTGGGGCGCCGGCGCCACCGGTTCCCGGCTGGTCACCGGCAGCACCGAGCTGCACGCCCGGCTGGAGGCGGAACTCGCCGAGTTCTGCGGCTTCGAGGCCGCTTTGGTGCTGTCGTCCGGTTATGCCGCGAACCTCGCCGCCGTCACCGCGCTCACCGCCCCCGGCACCCTGGTCGTTTCCGACGCGGGCAACCACGCCTCCCTCATCGACGGCTGCCGGCTCTCCCGGGCCCGTACCGAAGTGGCCCCGCACGCCGACCCCGAGGCCGTGCGCGCGGCGCTGACCGGCCACGACGGCCGGGCGCTCGCCGTGACCGACGCGGTGTTCTCGGTCGACGGCGACGCCGCGCCGCTGCCCGCGCTCGCCGAGGCATGCCGGGCCGCGGGCGCCGCGCTGCTCGTCGATGACGCGCACGGCCTGGGCGTCCTGGGCGAAGGGGGCCGCGGTGCGCTGTGGGCGGCCGGGCTCGCCGGTGACGGTGATGTGGTGGCCACCGTGACGCTCTCCAAGTCCCTCGGCTCCCAGGGCGGTGCGGTGCTCGGCCCGGCCCGGGTCATCGAGCACCTGGTCAACACCGCCCGGTCGTTCATCTTCGACACCGGACTCGCCCCGGCCGCGGCCGGCGGCGCCCTGACCGCGCTCCAACTGCTGCGCCGCGAACCGCAGCGCGCCGCTCGGGCCGGCCAGGTCGCACGGGAGCTGCACGACCGGCTCACCGCGGCGGGGCTGGCCGCGGTCCGGCCGGACGCCGCGGTGGTCTCGGTCCGCGCCCCCTCGCCGGAGGCGGCGGTCCGCTGGGCCGCCGACTGCCGTGCGGCCGGACTCGCGGTCGGCTGCTTCCGGCCGCCGTCCGTGCCCGACGGCATCTCCCGGCTGCGGCTCACCGCCCGCGCGGACCTGACGGACGCTCAGCTCGACACGGCGGTCGGCACGATCGTGGCCACGGCGCCGACGGCCTGACGCGTACGACGTTCCGGGCCGGGGCCGGCCGCCCCCACCGGCCCCGCTCCGGGGCCTGCACCCGGAACCCCGCTGTGCGGCCCTGCCAAATCCGGTCTCGCGTGGCAGAGTTCACCGCAACGAGCGATAGGGCTCCGTATATGTGGGTGGATCGGGTATCTCATCGCCGGTGGGGGTGGCAGTCTGGCTGCCCAGCAGAAGCCCGAGGCCGCACCGGTGTCCGGAGCGGCATCCCGGCTCCGGTGCGCACCGGACCCGGGCCTCGGTGGGAAAGGGACGGCGCCTCGATGGCAGACCACCAAGCATCCTCACTGACTCTGCCGAGCGCCCCCGCCTCGGTCCGCACCGCCCGCACCCACGCCCTCACCGTGCTCGCCGAATGGGGCCTGCCCGCCGGCTCCGCACTCGCCGACTCCCTCCGGCTGATCGTCTCCGAGCTCGCGACCAACGCCGTCGTGCACACCTCCGGCCGGTCACCGGACTTCACCGTCGAGCTGCGGCTGGAGCGCGACGAACAGCTGCGGGTCGGCATCACCGACAGCCATCCCCGACGCCCGCGCCGGCTGCCCGCCGCCGTCCAGCAGGACAACGGCAGGGGTCTGGTCATCATCCGCTGCCTCGCCGCGGAAGCCGGCGGCCGGCTCTCGGTCGTCCCCACCGACTCCGGCGGGAAGACCGTCTGGATCACCGTGCCCTGGCAGAACGCCGTCCGCTGACCAGCTCTGCCGCATCCGGCGATACCTGGGGCTACGGCGCGGCGGCGTGGCGGGTGAAGGCCCCGCGCAACAGGGCGCGCAAGGTGTCCGCGGCCGGGGCGCCGTCGGGGCGGTAGGCCACCGAGATCCGGCGGAGCAGTTCCGGCGGGTCCAGCCGGCGGACACCCAGCGGGGTCACCGAGCCCTCCGCCATCATCTCCGGGACCACCGCCACCCCGAGCCCCGCGCTCACCAGCGCACACACCACGGCATAGCTCGGCGACTCGCAGCGCACCGCCACGCTCGCCCCGGCGGCCGCCAGCACCGCCTCCACGGCACGCCGGTTCGGGTTGGCCGGCGCCATGCTGACCAGCGGCTGACCGGCCAGCTCGGCGAGCGGCAGCCGTCCGGCGCCGGCCGCCAGGACATGGCCCGGCGCGGTGACCAGCACCAGTTCCTCGGTCAGCAGCGATTCGAGCCGCACCCCCTCCGGCGTCGGCATCGCCTCGCCCGGCACATACGCATGTGTCAGCGCCAGATCGACCTCGCCCAGCGCCACCGCCGCGGTGGCCTGCGGAGGCACGTACTCCGTGACGCTCAGCTCCACATCGGGGTGCGCTCGCCGGAACGCGCTGAGCGCGGGCGGCAGCAGATGCGTCCCGGCGGTCATGAACGTGCCGACCCGCAGCCGGCCGCCGGACAGCCCCGTCAGCCGGGACAGCTCGTGCCGCGCCTGATCCAGCTCGTCGAGCACCCGCCGGGCCCGTACGAGCAGCAGCTCACCGGCCGCCGTCAGCCGCGCCCCGCGGTGGTGGCGCACCAGCAGCGCCGTCCCGGCCTCCCGCTCCAGCTTGGCGAGCTGCTGGGAGAGCGCGGGCGCGGTGTAGCCCAGCCGGTCGGCGGCTCTGCTGATCGAACCGGCCTCCGCCACCGCCACCAGAGCGGCCAGCCGCGTGGGGTCGTACATAAGAACCTCTTTAGGCTCCCCAAGAACATTGCCACTCCCCATTAAAGGCTCTGACCAGCGAAACTGCTCCCATGGACGGACAGCTGATCGCCTTCATCCCAGTCGCCGCCGGCATGGTCGCCATGCCCGGCGCGGACTTCGCGGTCGTGGTGCGCAACGCGCTCGACTCGCGCCGGGCGGGGGTGGCGGCCGCCGTCGGAGTGGCGGGCGGGCTGCTGGTGCACACCGCACTGGCGGTGGCCGGGCTCGCGGCCGTGCTGGTCGCCGTGCCCGCGCTCTTCGGCGCCGTCCAACTCCTGGGCGGGCTATATCTGTTGTACCTGGGAGTCGGCGCGCTGCTCGGGGTCGTCCGGCATCGAAAGACGCACGAGGACACCGCGACCGGCCCGCCTGCGCCGCAGGCCGACGATCCGCCCGCGCTCCTGGGCACCGCGCGGAGCCTGCGCCAGGGTTTCCTGACCAATGCCCTCAACCCCAAGGCGCCGGTCCTCTTCCTCAGCCTGCTCCCGCAGTTCGTCCCGGCCGGCGAGCCCGCGCTGCCCCGTACGCTGCTGCTCGCGACGATGGTCGTCGCCATGGCGCTGGTGTGGTTCCCGGCCGTCGCGCTGCTGGTCGACCGCCTGGGCAGCCTGCTGCGCCGCCCACGGGTCACCCGAGCCCTGGAAGCCGTCACCGGAGCGCTGCTCACCACGCTGGGCGGCATCCTGCTCGTCGAGGTCGCACTGGCCTGAACGGCAGGCAACGGGCCCGGGGCCGACCGCGGATTCCAGGGCACGCCAAGTGTGCCGATCCCACTGTGAATTGATCACATGTGAGAAGAAATGCCGGTCAGCCCACCCGCCCGTAGGAGACCGCGCCGCTCCAGATCCGTTCCAGCCGCACCACGCTCCCAGCCTTGGGGGCGTGCCACATCTGGTCCCGGCCCGCGTAGATGCCGACGTGGTAAATGCCGCGTGCGGAACGGAAGAAGACCAGGTCACCGCGTCTGCGCAGGGAGGCCGGGAGATGCCGGGTGCGGATGTACTGCTCGGCGGCGGTACGGGGCAGGGCCCGCCCGGCGCGCTTGAACGAGTACAGCGTCAGCCCCGAACAGTCGAAGCGGTACGGCCCTTGGGCGCCGTACTGGTAGGGCGCGCCCCTCTTGGAGGCCGCGATCCGCAGCGCGTAGGCGGACACGGAGGCGGCTTCGGCGTTCCCGGTCTCTCCTGGGGCGACGGTGGTCCCGCCCAGGGTGACCAGCGTCAGAGCGGTGACGGTGCCGGCGCGCGCCAGCAGATTCGGCGTATGCATGCGCACAGTCATGCGCAAACCCTTCGTCAGCCGCCTGCGAAGGAAGACCTGTCGGGTTCGGGCAGGCGAAGATGCCCGGCCGTGCGTACGGCTTCACCCCAAGGAGCCCTCGGCCGTCAGGCCGGGACCCCGTCCTGCTCGGGTCCTCCGCTCCCGCCGATCCACAACGTCGACCGGACATCCGGTACGGCGGCGGGATTAGGCGCCCGTCCGGACCGCCCCGTCGCTGTGGCGGGGTCTTGCCGTCGAAGGGATCGTCACGCACCCGCCACCAGATTTCCGAGCTGAAAATGCCGTATGTGACATGGGTCACACTTCGTCTGAATGGTTACTTTTGTTCCGTCAAGTGCCAAGGCGCGGGGCGTCGCAGCCTCTGGACCAGGGATGAAACATCCAAGGTCCAAGGAATTGTGTCTCCCCGCGCAATTCGTCGCCTCCTCACATCGGGCCCGGACGCTACGCCGTATGCGCAGCCCTGTGTGCGTGTCGCGTCAACTCTCCGTGGCCGGCGGCACCATCACGAGCCCGGCCCGGCGCTCGCCCTCCAATACCCGGAGCGCCCGTGCCAAGGTCTCGCGGTGCAGCTCGCTCTCGCCCCGGTCATGCATCAGCGTCAGCGCGTCGCGCAGTCCGGCGGCCTTGCCGACCAGTGCCTGGGCGGCCCGCAGTCCGGTGTAGGTGTCGCCGCCCCGTGCCGGGTTGATCCTGCCCAGCAGGTCGAGCACCTCCAGGTAACGGTCGATCAGCTCACCCTCGGCCCGCGTCAGGGCGGGCAGTGGCGGCAGTTCCGGCAGCAGCATCCGGGCTCACCGCGCGCCGAGTTGGGGGACGGACTGCTTGCGCTGACGGGTGAGCCCGTCGATCAGGCCGTACTCCCGGGCGGCTTCGGCGTCGAAGATCTTGTCGCGCTCGATATCGGCGGCGATCCGCTCCCGGGGCTGTCCGGTGTGCTCCGCCAGCATCCGCTCCAGCATGTCCCGGGTGCGCAGCAACTCCTCGGCCTCGATCTGGAGATCGGTGGCCTGGCCCTGGATCGGCTCATGGAGCGCCGGCTGGTGGATCAGGATCCGGGCGCCGGGCAGGGCCAGCCGCTTACCGGGGGTGCCGGCGGCCAGCAGTACCGCGGCGGCGGAGGCGGCCTGCCCCAGGCAGATGGTCTGCACATCGCACGACACGAAGCGCATCGTGTCGTAGATGGCGGTCATCGCCGTGAAGGAGCCGCCGGGGGAGTTGATGTAGAGCGAGATGTCCTGGTCGGGCGCGGCGTGTTCGAGGTGGATGAACTGCGCCATCACATCGTTGGCGGAGGCGTCGTCGACCGGGGTGCCCAGGAAGATGATGCGCTCACTGAGCAGCTTGGAATACGGGTCCATGGTGCGCGTCCCCTGGGACGTGCGCTCGGTGAACTCGGGAAGGACATAGCGGGCCATCGGTCGCAGCATGGGTGTGCTCCTCTCTCTGTAAAAAATGTACAGGATGTACGTCCAGTTAGAATGGGAGCATGGCCTACGAAATTCCGGTGACGCAAGCCCGGGCCGAGCTGGCGGATCTGATCAACCGCGTTGTCTACGGCGGTGAGCGGGTGGTCGTCACCCGGCACGGCAAACCGCTGGTGGCGCTGGTATCCGCCGCTGACCTGGAGCTTCTTGATGAGCTCGGGCGGCGTGAGCAGGGTGCGGAGGACGAGCAGGTGATCAGCACGGTCTCCACCGTGCGACAGCTCCCGTCCGCTCCGGGCGAACGGCGGCGGTTCGGGATCGCCGCAGAACACCGCGACCCGGCTGCCGGGGACCGGCGACCGGGTCGCGAGAGCTGACGGTCAGCGGGAGCTGACCGTGCGGGGATGCGGGTGGCTCAGGAGCTGAGCTCCCACAGCGCGTGGGCGATGGCGTCGGTGTTGTTGTCCAGCGCCTTGTCGTCGATGTTCTTCGAGGTGTCGCAGGACTGGTGGTAGCAGGCGTCGAAGGCCTTGCCGGCCTCGCCGCCCCAGTTCTTCGCCTGCTCCTCGGTCTTCTTGTAGTCGGCGCCGGAGAAGAGGCCGCCGACGGCGATGCCCGCGTCCTTGAAGGAGGCGTGGTCCGAGCGGCCGTCGCCCTCGGTCTCCTTCTCGGTGGCGATGTCCTTCTTGGCGAAGAAGTCCTTGAATACCTTCTCCAGGCGGGTGTCGTCGTCGTAGACGAAGTAGCCCGGGTTCGGCGAGCCGATCATGTCGAAGTTCAGATACGAGTCGATCTTCGACTTGTCGGCGCCGAGCTTGTCGACGTAAGCCTGCGAGCCGACCATGCCGTCCTCCTCGTCGCCGAACCAGGCGAACCGGAGGTGCTTGGTGGGCTTGAGATCCGCCTTGGCGACGGCGAGCGCCACCTCGAGGATGCCGGCCGAACCCGAGCCGTTGTCGTTGATGCCGGGGCCGTCGGGGACCGAGTCCAGGTGGGCGCCGGCCATCACGGTCTTGCTCTCGTCGCCGCCCTTCCAGTCGGCGACCAGGTTGTAGCCCTTGGTGCCGCCGCCGTCGAACTCCTCGACCTTGGTGGTGAATCCGGCCTTGTCGAGCTTGCCCTTGATGTAGTCGACGGACGCCTTGTAGCCCGGCTGTCCGTGGGCGCGGTTGCCGCCGTTGGCGTCGGCGATCGACTGGAGCTGGTCCAGATCGCCCTTGACGGCCTTGACGTCGATGTCCGGGGCGGCCGCCGGCGCGCTCCCGGCGTAGGCGCCGGCCGCGGTGAAGACGGTGGCGGCAACGGCGGCGACGGCGCCCGTGGCCAGCGCGGCCCGGCGTATTCGCGTGGAACGAGTCACTGTGTTTGCTCCGATACTGGTGTGGGGGGATGGAGCTGTTTGACGCGCACATGAGAATTGCGATCACTTTGCAAACCGTCAAGAGCGCATACCGGACAGTTGTGTTCGGCGAGCGGGCCGGGTCCGGTTTACGCCGATAGTGGCGATTTATGACGCATGGCAGTCATCTGTTCCCTGCGACCGCGCGGGCTTTAAGGGGTGGAATGCGCCAGCGAATTGCCTGTGCGGCCCGGGGTGTGACGGGTCGGCAGCCGCTGTGGGAGAGGGTGCTCGCGCCGTAACGGGCGGTGATAACGCCGCGTTACGCCAGGGGAAAGAAGGGGTGTCGACAAGTCCCTGGTTGTAACGCCGCTGAAATCCCGCCGAACTAGCCTCCTGGCGTGGGGCGCTTGATGGCCAAGTGCTGAAAGTCGGTTTGCTCCTCCTTTAATTACTGCGTGGTACATCTATCGACACAGGTGTACCCACGCCTGTGACCTGGGCGAATGTGTCCGGGCGGGAAGACTGTGAGGTGGAAGGTATGCAACTGACCCCGCATGAACAGGAGCGCCTGATGATTCATGTGGCGGCAGACGTGGCTGAAAAGCGCCGCTCCCGGGGGGTGAAGCTGAACCACCCCGAGTCGATCGCGCTGCTCACCGTGCACATCCTCGAAGGCGCCCGGGACGGCCGTACCGTCGCCGAGCTGATGTCCTCCGGCCGCAAGGTGCTCACCCGCGACGAGGTCATGGACGGTGTCCCCGAGATGATCCACGACGTACAGGTCGAAGCCACCTTCCCCGACGGCACCAAGCTCGTCACCGTTCACGAACCCATCAACTGAACGGGAAGAGCGGAACATGATCCCGGGCCAGATCCTCCACGCCGACGAGCCGGTGCGCCTCAATGAAGGCATGCCCCGCACGCGGCTGACCGTCCTCAACGCCGCCGACCGCCCCGTCCAGGTCGGCTCCCACTACCACTTCGCCGAGGCCAATCCCGGCCTCGACTTCGACCGCGCGGCCGCGCACGGCAAGCGGCTGAACGTCCCGGCCGGCTCCGCCGTGCGCTTCGAGCCCGGCATCCCCACCGAGGTCGAACTCGTCCCCCTCGGGGGCAAGCGCATCGTCATGGGCCTGCGGGGCGAGACCGGAGGAACCCTCGATGGCTGAACTCACCCGCCAGGCGTACGCCGACCTCTTCGGCCCGACCGCCGGCGACCGCATCCGGCTCGCCGACACCGACCTCCTCATCGAGATCACCGAGGACCGCTCGGGCGGCCCCGGCCGGGCCGGCGACGAGGCCGTCTTCGGCGGCGGCAAGGTGATCCGTGAATCGATGGGCCAGTCCCGCGCCACCCGCGCCGAGGGCACCCCCGACACCGTGATCACCGGCGCGGTCGTGCTCGACCACTGGGGCATCATCAAGGCCGACGTCGGCATCCGTGACGGCCGGATCGCCGCCCTGGGCAAGGCCGGCAACCCCGAGACCATGGACGGCGTCCACCCCGACCTGGTCATCGGCCCGGAGACCGAGGTCATCGCGGGCAACGGCAAGATCCTCACCGCCGGTGCCATCGACACCCATGTGCACTTCATCTGCCCGCAGCAGGCGGACGAGGCGCTGGCCTCCGGCGTCACCACGATGATCGGCGGCGGCACCGGACCCGCCGAGGGCAGCAAGGCCACCACCATCACCCCCGGCGCCTGGCATATCGCCCGGCTGCTGGAGTCGATGGACTCGCTCCCGGTCAACGTCGGTCTGCTCGGCAAGGGCAACACCACCTCCCTCGCGTCGATGCGTGACCAACTGCGGGCCGGGGTCCTCGGATTCAAGATCCATGAGGACTGGGGCGCCACCCCCGCCGTCATCGACGCCTGTCTGACCGTCTGCGAGGAGAGCGGCGCACAGCTCGCGATCCACACCGACACCCTCAACGAGGCCGGCTTCCTCGGTGACACCCTCGCCGCCATCGCGGGCCGTTCGATCCACGCCTTCCATGTCGAGGGCGCCGGCGGCGGCCACGCCCCCGACATGATCGCGATGGTCTCCGAGCCGAACGTGCTGCCCGCCTCGACCAACCCCACCCGGCCGCACACCGTCAACACCGTCGAGGAGCACCTCGACATGCTGATGGTCTGTCACCACCTCAACCCCGCGGTCCCCGAGGACCTGGCGTTCGCCGAATCCCGCATCCGGCCCTCCACCATCGCCGCCGAGGACATCCTGCACGACCTCGGCGCCATCTCGATCATGGCCTCGGACGCCCAGGCCATGGGCCGGATCGGCGAGGTCGTCCTGCGCACCTGGCAGACCGCGCATGTGATGAAGCGGCGCCGCGGCGCGCTGCCCGGCGACGGCGCAGCGGACAACCACCGGGCCCGCCGCTATGTCGCGAAGTACACCCTCAACGCGGCCATCGCCCAGGGCATCGACCATCTCGTCGGCTCCGTCGAGGACGGCAAGCTCGCCGACCTCGTGCTGTGGGACCCGGCGTTCTTCGGCGTGAAACCGCAGCTGGTCATCAAGGGCGGCCAGATCGCCTATGCGCAGATGGGCGACGCCAACGCCTCCATCCCCACACCGCAGCCGGTGCTGCCCCGCCCGATGTTCGGCGCCACCGGCCGGGCGCCGGGCAGCAACTCGGTCAACTTCGTCGCCCCGCAGGCACTGGAGGACGGCCTTCCCGAGCGCCTCCCGCTGGCCAAGTCCTTCGAGGCGATCCGCAGCACCCGCGGCGTCACCAAGGCCGATATGCGTAACAACGATGCCCTGCCGCGCGTCCAGGTCGACCCGGACACCTTCACCGTGACCATCGACGACGAGGTGGTCGAACCCCGCCCCGCCGCCGAACTCCCCATGGCCCAGCGGTACTTCCTCTTCTGAGGGGACACCCATGAGCACCCCGACGAAGGACACGTACCCCCGATGAGCCGCGCAGCGCTGCTCGTCCTCGCCGACGGCCGGTTCCCCGCCGGCGGGCACGCCCACTCGGGCGGCGCCGAACCGGCCGTCGCCGCGGGACGGATCAAGGACGCCGCCACCCTGGAGGTCTTCTGCCGGGGCCGGCTGCACACCGCGGGCCTGGTCGCCGCCGGCCTCGCCGCCGCGGCCGCGGCCGGCCACGACCCGCTCCTGCTGGACGACGCCGCCGACGCCCGTACCCCCGTCCCGGCGCTACGGCAGGTCGCCCGGCGACTCGGCCGGCAGATGATGCGGGCCGCTCGCGCCACCTGGCCGAGCGCCGCCCTCGACGCGCTCGCGGCGGCCCGCCCTCGCGGCGCCCACCAGCCCGTCGTCCTCGGCCTGGCAGCGCGGTCCGCCGGTCTGCCGCCGCTCGATGCCGCGTACGCCGTCGCCTACGAGAACATCAGCGGCCCGGCCACCGCGGCGGTCCGGCTGCTGAGCCTGGACCCCTTCGACGCCACCGCCGTGCTCGCCCGCCTCACCGCCGACCTCGACCGGGTCGCGGAACAGGGAGCCGAGGCCGCGCGGCGGGTCGCAGCCGAAGGAGTCGACGCCCTGCCCGCCGCCTCCGCACCGCTGCTCGACATCACCGCCCAACAGCACGCCGCCTGGCCGGTACGCCTCTTCGCGTCCTGACCCGCCGGCCCTCCCGCCGGACCCCCCCACCGCCCGCGGCCGCACCCACCACCGGAGTGACCATGCACCTCGACCACAAGGACACCTTCCCCGAGCGCTACACCTACAGCGCGCCTGAACCCGTACGGGAGGATGGCACCCGGCGGGCCCTGCGCATCGGCCTGGGCGGACCGGTCGGCACCGGCAAGACCGCCACCGTCGCCGCGCTCTGCCGCTCCCTGCGTGACGAGCTCTCCCTCGCCGTCGTCACCAACGACATCTACACCCGCGAGGACGCCGAATTCCTGCTCCGCGAGGCGGTGCTGCCCGCCGAGCGGATCTCCGCCGTCGAGACCGGCGCCTGCCCGCACACCGCCATCCGCGACGACATCTCCGCCAACCTCGAAGCCGTCGAGGACCTGGAGGAGGCGGTCGGCCCGCTCGATCTCGTGCTGGTCGAATCCGGCGGCGACAACCTCACCGCGACCTTCTCCAAGGGCCTGGTCGACGCCCAGATCTTCGTCATCGACGTCGCCGGCGGCGATGACATCCCCCGCAAGGGCGGCCCCGGCGTCACCACCTCCGACCTCCTCGTCGTCAACAAGACCGACCTCGCTCCGTACGTGGGCGTCGATCTCGAAGGCATGGCGCGCGACGCCAAGGCCCAGCGCGGCGAGCTGCCGGTCGTCTTCACCGCGCTGAAGTCGGAGAACGGCGTCCGGCCCGTGACGGAGTGGGTCCGGGAGCGGCTGGCCGACTGGGCCGCGGGCCCGGCATGACCACCGCGCTCCGCACACCGCCGCAGACCGCCGCCTCGGCCGCCGGTCTGCGGGCCACCGCCCGTATCGTCGCGCGGGTTGACGAGCAGGGCGGCACCACCCGGCTGCCGGTCCTCGACGGCGACGGCCCGTTCGCGCTGCGCCGGGTCCGCGGGCCCGGCGGCCAGGCCCGGGTCTGTGTCGTGGGCGCCATGAGCGCTCCCCTCGGCGGGGACCGGCTGGCCATCGAAGCCACCGCCGAGGCGGGCGCCGCACTGCACCTCACGGCCGCCGCCGCGACCGTCGCGCTGCCCGGCCGCACGGCCGACCACGCCACCTACGACGTGCGGCTGAGGGTGGGCGACGGTGCCCGGCTCGACTGGCTGCCCGAACCGCTGATCTCCGCGGCCGGCAGCGCACTGCGGATGACCACCACCGTCGAACTGGCTCCCACCGCCCACCTGGTGCTGCGCGAGGAGCAGGTCCTGGGCCGCAGCGGCGAGGAGACCGGTGCGCTGCGCAGCCGGATCGTCGTCCGCCGGGGCGGCCGGACCCTGCTCGACCAGGAGACGGCGTACGGGCCCGGCGCCCCCGGCTGGGACACCTCGGCCGTGCTGGACGGCCACCGCGCCCTCGGTCAACTGCTCGTGGTGAAACCGGAGTTCGAGCGGTGTCCGGCCGAGGTGCGGCTGCTGGGCGAGGCGGCGGGGGAGCGGTCCGGCGACGGCGCGGGGCAGGGCGTACTGGCACCGCTCGCCGGTCCCGCGGCCCTGGCCACGGCCGTCGCCCCGGACGCGCTCCGGCTGCGGCGCCTCCTGGACGAGGCCGCCCGCGGTGCCGCCGCCGGGTGACGGCGGCGGGTCACGGGGCGGCCCGGCTCAGACCTCCAGGTCGGCCTCCAGCCGGGCGAGACGGTGGCGCGCCAGTGCGAGATTGGCGCGCTTGCGGTCCAGCACCAGATAAAGGAAGAGACCACCGCCGTTCTTGCCCGTCACCGGGCGGATGATGTGGTACTGGGCGGTCAGGGTGATGAGCATGTCCTCAATGGAGCCCTGGAGTTCCAGCATCTCCATGGTGCGCATCTTGGCGCGTACGACATCGGTATTGCCGGCCGCCGCGATATTGAGGTCCAGCGCCTGATTGTCGCCCAGGGTGGCCAGCGCCATACCGCTGGTGTAGTCGACCAGGGCGACGCCGACCGCGCCCTCGATGGTCGACATCGCGTCGGCGAGAGCGGATTCCATTTGAGCCATGAGGGGTCAGACCTTTCGATTTCTTGACGGTGTTTCAGCGGTTCCGGTGTTTCAGCGGTTCCGGGGTTGCGCGGTTCCGGGATTCCGGGGTGTCGAGGTGTCCGGCGTTCCGGGGGTTTCTGCGTGTGTGCGGGGACGGTGGGGGAGTTGTCGTATCGGGGGTGTGCTCTTATCGGTGGGGCGCCGCGTCCACGAGGGCGCCGATGCGTTCCGCGGCCTTCCGGGCCTGGAGATGGAGCCGCCCCACGTTGGTGTCCGTGCTGGCCACGGCCGTGAGGACCGCGCGGCGCCCGGCCGAATAGGCGGCTATGTAGCCGGTGGCACCGCGGGTCAGGGATTCCTCGAAGGCGCCCTGGCCGGTCGCCTCGGTGAGGCGTTTGGCAACGCCGATCGCGGCGGCGGTGAGCGCGGCCAGCCCGTCCGGTTCGATATCCGGCAGATCGTGGGCGATCACCATGCCGTCCACACTCGCGACCATCCCGCCCTGGAAATGGCGCACTTGATCGCGCAGCGTGTGCAATTCATCCCGTATCCGGGGTTCGATCGTCATCAGTCTCCTTTTCCGGGCGCGTTTTCCGATGACGCGCCTCATGGTGTGCACCGTCTTCGTGCGTCAGGGCTCACAGGTTTTCCTCCAGCGCCGTACGCAGTCGGACAAGGAGGGCAATATCCGGATCGGCGGTATCGAGCAGGTCCGGAACCGGTAGTTGCCAGGTCGGGGTGGGGCGGCCGTCGGAGGCGGGGGCGGCGGGCCCGTCCAGGCAGGCGCCGGGCCGGCGCCGGGGGAGCGCCGTCGGTGCCGGGGGCAGCTGGACGAGGCCGGCGGCCGCGAGACGGCGGATGTCGAGCAGGGTCGCGAACGCGGACTGGCCCAGCAGCCGGGCCAGTTCCTGCGGGGTGTGCCGGCCGTCGGCGCGGTCGAGCAGCCGCCGCTGCCGGCCCGTGGTGGGGGCGGCCGAGGTGCGCGGCCGGACGGGTATGACGGGGGAGGAGTCGACCGCCGCCCACGGGTGGAGCCGGTCGAGCAGCGCCCGGCGGCGGGCCGTCGCCTGCTGGAGTGCGCCGGCGCTGATCGGCCGTACGACACCCAGCCAGTGGGCGGTCCCGGGTGTGAAGGAGGTGGACTCGGGCGGCAGCGGCAGGGCGAAGAACGCCGCGTCGAGCAGGGCGGCGAGATGGCATATCTCCAGTTCGCTCTGGGTCAACCAGCCCTCGCTGACCAGGATTTGAGCGACCTGCTGCCGTGGTCCCGCCCGCTCGACGGCGTACTGCCAGCCCTGCGGCGGCACCTTGCCGGCCGCGATGAGGCGGATGTCGAGACCGGGGGCGGCGGTGCCCTCGACGCAGTAGACCGCGCCGTCGAGAAGGTAGAAGCAGCCGTGCGGACCACGGAGGGCGCCGGTGACCCGCTCGGCGGCGCACCGGTCGAGCAGCCCTGCCGGTGCGGGCGGGGAAGGGGATATGGGCAGGCCCATGGCTGGTTCCTTTAACGTGCGTGCGGTGTGGCGGAGCGCGTGCTCAGGACGCGACCAGCTCCGCCGCCAGATCGCGCAGCCGGAGCCGTGCGACGGCGAGATTGGCCTGGGTGCGGTCCAGCCAGAGGTAGAGGTAGGTCTGGCTGTCGAAGGCCGTGTGCACAAAACGGATGAGGTGGTAGCTGCTCTCGGCCGTGATGATCAGGTCTTCGAGCGCCGGGCCGCCGGCGCCCGAGGTGTCGAAGGTGGCGTTGCGGGCCACGGCCTGCACCACCTCGGCGGTGTCGGCGGCGGCCGCGTCATGATCGCCGTGCGGCGCCTGCCCCGCCGTGCCGAGCGTGAGACCACTGGTCCAGTCGATCAGTCCGGCACCCAGAACGCCCGGGATCCCCATTGCCTGGGACAACACCTGATCGATACCCGGCACTTCGGATCTCCTTCGCGACAACTCTGACAGCGCGAAAACGCCGAAGCCCTCCCGTGGCAGTGAGTGGGAGAGCCTTCACGGAAGGTTACTGAAGCTGTGCGGCTGGCACATGCCTGTGGGGCAGGTCTACGGCAATTGACGTATTCTCGCCCCTGCGCGCCCCCTTGGCAGGCCATCGCGCTGTACCGCACTCCGGCAGCTCGCCCACCGTGCCGCGCGCCCTGCCGAGCCGCCCGGCCTGCTGGTACGCCTTCGTCGTCGGGCAACTGTCGTAAGTCCGGACCGAATTGAGGATGCCACTGCGGGGTCCGCATGGCGGGGGAAAGTTCGTCATGGGGCGGCGGCCTTGGCCGGAATGGTGAGGTTCCCCTGCGAGGTCCGGCCGTTGGCCCGCGGCCGGCCGTTCGCCCGCAACCGGCCGGCCGGTCGCCCGGCGCCGGTGTCCGCACCGCCGGGGGAGCGGATGCGTCCGGGAGATGCGGCCGGTCCGGGCCCGGCGGGCCGCCGGCGGCGGGGCAAGAAACCTACAGGTTGGTAAAGAAAGGTGGGCGCCACCTGTTCAGGAAGGGACGGCGCACGACAGGATCCCTCTGTAAGCCTGTGATCAACGCCGCCACAAGTGGCGCACCATGCAGGGGGAATTGACCACGTGAGAAAAACAGCAGCGCTCGGCGCCGCCGGAACTCTGGTCTCCGGCGCGCTTCTCGCCGGAGCGATAACCGCCACGCCCGCCCAGGCGGGTGAGCAGCACCAGCGCGGTTCGGCCGAAGCACGCGGTGTGGCCACCGCCGCCGCGCGCGCAGCCAAGAAGGGCATCGACTGGCAGGACTGCCCCGCGGACTGGGGCCTCAAGTCGCCGGTCCAGTGCGGCTATGTCACCGTCCCGGTCGACTACGCCCGGCCGAACGGCCGCACCATCAAGATCGCCGTCGACCGTGCCCTCGGCACCGGCGGCAAGGAGCAGCGTCAGGGCTCCCTCCTCTACAACCCCGGTGGCCCCGGCGGTTCGGGCATGAAGTTCCCGACCCGCATCACCACCAAGAACCCGCTCTGGGCCAAGACCGCGAAGGCGTATGACTTCGTCGGCTTTGACCCCCGCGGCGTGGGCCACTCCGCGCCGATCTCCTGCCTGGACCCGCAGGAGTTCGTCAAGGCGCCCAAGGCCGACCCGGTGCCGGACAGCGAGGCCGACAAGCGCGCCCAGCGCAAGCTCGCCAAGCAGTACGCCGACGGCTGCGCCGAGCGCAGCGGCCGCCTGCTGCCGTACATGACGACCCCGAACACCGCCCGCGACATGGACGTGATCCGTGCCGCGCTCGGTGAGAAGAAGCTCAACTACCTGGGCGTCTCCTACGGCACCTACCTGGGCGCGGTCTACGCGACGCTCTTCCCGGGGCATGTGCGCCGGATGCTCGTCGACAGCGTCGTCGACCCCTCCCGCCAGAAGGTCTGGTACCAGGCCAACCTCGACCAGGACCTCGCGTTCGAGACCCGTTGGGGCGACTGGAAGAAGTGGGTGGCCAAGAACGACGCCACGTACCACATCGGCAACACCCCCAAGAAGGTCCAGGCGGCCTGGGAGAAGCTGCGGGCGACCGCCAAGAAGAAGCCCATCGGCGGTGTCGTCGGCCCGGCCGAGCTGACCGGGTTCTTCCAGAACGCTCCGTACTACGACTCGATGTGGGCCTCGGTCGCCGAGGTGTGGAGCGCGTACCTCACCGGTGACAGCAAGCCGCTGGTGGAGAACGCCGGTCCGAACCTCAAGGACACCGCGGGCAACATCGCCTCGGAGAACGGCAACGCCGTCTACACGGCCGTCGAGTGCACCGACGCCAAGTGGCCCACCAGCTGGAAGAAGTGGGACCGCGACAACACCCGCATCCACCAGCAGGCACCGTTCATGACCTGGTCCAACGCCTGGATGAACCTGCCCTGCGCCACCTGGCCCGTCAAGCAGCAGCGGCCGGTCGACGTCAAGACCGGCAAGGGTCTGCCGAACGTGCTGATCGTGCAGAGCGTCCGTGACGCGGCCACTCCCTACGGCGGCGCGGTCGAGCTGCACCGCCGCCTCAAGGGCTCCCGTCTGATCACCGAGCGGGACGCCGGATCGCACGGTGTCACCGGTCAGGTCAACCCCTGCATCAACGACCGGGTCGACGCCTACTTCCTGTCCGGAAAGACCGACGCCAAGGACGTGACCTGCGCCCCGCACGCCACGCCCAAGCCCAGCAAGCTGTCGGCGGCGAAGTCCCTCGTGGGGGCTTTGGACGTGCCCGCCGTGCACTGACATGACGGCATGAACGGTGCCGGCATCAACGGTGCCGGCACCACATGACGGCACGCAGGGGCGGCCGGGAACCCTCCCGGCCGCCCCTGTCGTTTCGGCCCGTCTCCCCGTCCCTCCGGACCCCCGCTCCGGCGCTCAGGCCGGAAAGACTTCGGCGAAGGCGGCCCTGGTCGGGGAGTCCTCCCGGCGGTCCAATACGGCGAACACGACCCGGTCGAACCAGCCGGCGAACCGTCCGCCGGGCAGCAGCGCCGCCGCGAACGCCCGTGCCACGTCGGCCGGTTCATTACGGAACACCCCGCAGCCCCAGGCCCCGAGCACCAGCTGACGGTGCCCGCCGGCCGCCGCGACCTCCAGCACCCGCTCCGCACGTACCGCCAGCGCCGCGGGCACCCGCCCCACATCGGCCGGGCTGCGCCGGGCGATCACCCCGGCGTTCGGTGCGGCGGCCGTCAGGAAGCCCGCCTCGTACGGCACGTCGAGCAGCCTGCCGCGGTCGTCGCGGAACACCGGGACGCCGGGGGAGAGGATCACCCGGTCGCTGTAGAACGGGCTGGGGTCGGCCCGATGGGCGGCGTAGAAGTCCGGGGCCTCGCGCACACAGGTGTAGAGCGCCGACCCACGGCACAGCGCCTCCTCCTGGGCCTGCGCGCCGTTGAGATAGCCGCCGCCGGGATTGCGCGCCGAGGCGAAATTCAGCACCGCGAGCGGGCCCGCGCCCGACTCGGCCAACCGCCGTCCCGCCGTGAGACTGCCTTCCCCCGTCACCTCGAAGACCGTGCCCACGCCCGGTGGCCGCCCCGCCACGGCGACCGGCTCCGGACCGTACAGCCGGGTGCCGGCCCGGGCCCGTCCGACCGCCGCCGCGATCTCCACCAGCCGTCCGCTCGGGGCGCGGTACGCACCCGCCGCGACGATCCGCTCCGTCTCCTGAGCCATGCCACGCAGTCGGGCGCTCATCGTCGGCACCCCCGTATCCCTTGCTTCACAGCGATCAAGGTACGGGCCGGCCGCGCGCCCCGCGAACGGATATCGCCGGCCGCCCGTCGTGGTGCTCAGCCGTTCGCGCCCCGCCCCGCCAGCCACCGGTCCTCGGCCGCATACCCGAACAGCTTCTCGTCCGGATAGACGCCGGCCATCTGTGGGAACACCTCCCGCCAGTCCCGCCCCTTGACCCGGTCGGCCAGCCAGGCCACCGTCGCGGGAAGCGACTCCTCGTAGGTCGTCACCGCGCGATAGCCCAACTCGCGCTCCGCCGCCGTCATGTCGTAGACGAGGGGATGGGCGACCGTCCACGGGGTGTCACCCACGCCGGACGACGGCGGGGCGCCCTCCACCCGCACGATCTCGCTCTCCGGCGCGCCCATCGCCGCATCCACCGCCGCCGAGATCCCGGCCACCGTCGGCGCCTGCGGATCGGCCGCGTTGAGCACCCGCGAGCCCGGCCGGCGGGCCGCCAGCCGCACCAGCTCCGCGAGATTGTCGACATGCACCGGATGGAAGCGGCTGTGGCCGCCGTACGCGAGCACCCGTACCCGGCGCCCGTCCAGCACCCGCTTGACGAAGTACAGCTCCCGGGGCAGCGAACTGTACGGGCCGTGCACGGCGACGGCACGCAGCAGCGTCACCGGCAGCCGGTCGCCCGGTGCCAGCAGCGCCCGTTCCAGGGCGGCCTTGCGGGTGCCGTAGTCCTTGTCGCCGGGCGGCACGGTCGGCTGGGACTCCTGGACTGGCAGCGGATAGGCCGGGCAGCCGTCCGGTGCGTTCATCGTCGCGAAGCTGCGCCCGCGGTCGTCCTCGTACACCGCGCAACTGGAGATCACCACGGCCGAGCCGATCCGGTCCGCCAGGGCCGTCAACTGGTCGGCATGCGCGGCGTTGTACGCCACACAGTCCAGCAGCACATCGCAGCCCTCGCCGATCAGCCCGGCCAGTGCCGCGTCGTCCTCCCGGTCCATCGCCACCGCGCGGACCTCCCCGGGCCAGGAGGCGTCGCGCCCGCCGCGCCGGGAAGCGGCCCGCACCTCCCAGTCGTCCCGCGCCAGGGCCCGCACCGCCGCGCGCCCGATCTGTCCGCTCGCTCCGATCACCACTGCGCTGCCTGAGGTCATGCCGGGACCTTATGACCCGTCAGGCGATGGCTGCCGCACGGTTCGCCGTCGGCGCAAGGCGCCCCGGGGCCGGACCCGCGCCGCCGCTCAGCGCGCGGGCCCCTTTCCGCCTCCGGGCCCCCGCCGCCCCTGGGCCCGCGCCTGGGCCTGCGCCTCGGCCTTGGCCTCGCCCGCGTAGGTGTCGACGTACTCCTGCCCGGACAGGGTGAGGATCGCGTACATGATCTCGTCGGTGACGGCACGCAGCGCGGTGCGTTCGTCCGCCAGTCCGGCATAGCGCGAGAAGTCCAGTGGCGCGCCGAAGCGGATGGTGATCCGCATCGCGCGCGGCAGCCGACGGCCCGTCGGCTGTGCCTCGAACGTGCCGATCATCGCGCACGGCACCACCGGCACCCCCGCGGTGACGGCCATCGAGGCGACGCCGGTACGCCCCTTGTAGAGCCGTCCGTCGTGCGAGCGGGTGCCCTCCGGGTAGATGCCGAGCAGCCGGCCCTTGCGCAGCACGGCGAGCCCCGAGGAGAGTGCCGCCTGCGAGGCGCGGCCGCCGGACCGGTCGACCGGAATCTGCCCGACCCCCCGGAAGAACGCCGCGGTCAGCCGCCCTTTCAGACCGGGCCCGGTGAAGTACTCCGCCTTGGCCAGAAACGTCACCCGGCGCGGCACGATCGCCGGCATCACAAAGTGATCGGCGAACGACAGATGATTGCTCGCGATGATGGCCGCGCCCTCTTCCGGCACATGCTCCAGCCCCTCGATCCGCGGCCGGAACACCAGCCGCAGCAGGGGCCCGAGAAGGAGGTACTTCAGCACCTGATAGAGCACAGCGCAGCTCCCTGATCCGTCGGGCCGCCTGGGCGGCTACCTCGTCCCAGGTGCCGAGCGGGCCCGGAGACGGCCAGTGAGTTTATGGGCAAGTGCCGCGGCGGGTAACCACCTTGGGCCGGATCGATACTGACTCCTCCCCAGCGGGCCGGGGACCTCCTGGCGGCGGGGGCCCGGCTGATCCGGCGGGGTGAGACACAGGAGCCCGATCAGTACGCGCACCCGGACAGCGTCAGACCCGCTTGTTACCTTTCGGTATCCGCTTTGGCATCCGCGGACAACTTTCTGCTCGCCCTGAAACGCGATGAGTTGGCGCGACGTACTGTCCTGCAACCGAGCCCGCCCCCACGGTCCGGGCCGAGGACAGGAGTCAGAGATGTCCCGCAAGAAGAAAGCCGGCCGGCGTCAGAAGATCATCGTCTGTGTCAGTGCCGCGGCACTGGTCGGCGGTATCGCCATCGTCACCACGGGCACCAGCCAGGCATCGGCGGCATGCGACGGGCTGGCCACCGCGCTGAGCAACAATCAGAAGTTCATCGCCGACCAGAAGGCCAAGCCGGACGCCCAGTCGGCGGCACGGATCGCCAACCGGGAAGCCGTGATCAAACAGATCCAGTTGCAGCAGCGGGAAGCGGGCTGTTCCGGGGACGGCGGTGCGGCCGCGGGAGCTCCACCGGCGGCGGACCAGCCACCCGCCGACGACGCGGCCGGGTCGCAGGAGCAGTCCGGATCGGCGCAGCCACCCGCCTCGGACGACCCGCCCGCGTCCGGTGACGCGTCCGCCTCCGCCGCCCCGCCGGCCGGCGACGGCGATGTGGTGTGCCCCGGCTCGACGGTGACCCTCTCCGGCGAGGGCGGCGCACCGGCGGCGTCCAGCGGCGAGTTCCCCACCGGGACCAAACTGAAGGTGACCAACCTGGACAACAACAAGTCGACGACCGTCTCCGTCACGTCCACGTCGGGCAGCTGTGTGCTGCTGAACAACGCGGCGTTCGAGGAGGTACGTGAAGAAGGCAAGAACCTGATCCGGCGCGCCCGCATCGAGCGCGTGGGGTAACCCCGGTCCGGTGGCCGGCAGCGGAGCCGCCTCCTCCGCTGCCGGCCACCCTGTCTCCTGGGCGGCTTCCGCAGGCCGTACGGGCGACCTCACGGCGTGGCCGCTTGTCCGCCGGGTCGCGGCGAGATGCCCTGGGGCCGCCGGGCGCCGCGTGATCCTGTCGGGCTCCGGCATGTGATCCCACCGAGCGTTCCCAGGAGACCACGATGCCCGTGAGCCGTCGACGCCGATCCGCCCGTGCCACCCTGCCCGCCACCGCGCTTGCCACCCTGTCGCTGGCCCTGCTCTGCGCCGGTCCGGCCGGCGCCGATGAGCCGCCGGCGCCGGGCGGAGACCAGGGCCTGGTGCTCACCATGTCCGGAGCGGGCAACACCTGGACCCGGGGGGTGCGCCTCAGCTGCCCGGACACCCACCGCCGGCATCCGCACGCGGGCGCTGCCTGCGACGCGCTGACCTGGGCCCGCGGGGACCTGGACGCCCTGCCCGGCGAGCCGCACACCTGCACCAGGGAGTACGACCCGGTCACCGCCACCGCGACCGGCACCTGGCGGGGTGTCCCCATCAACTGGCGCAAGGAGTTCCCCAACGCCTGCACGATGGACTCCGCCACCGGGCCCGTCTTCCGCTTCTGAACGGCGCCCCGGGCCGGTGGGCTCAGACCGGCCGGGCGGCCACCACTCCGACCGTCACCAGCGCCACCACCACCCAGGAGAACCAGAGCCACCCATTGGCGCCCAGCGCCACGGTGTAAGCGGTCGCGGCCACCAGCCCGCCCACCGTGCACACGGCCATCGTTTTCGCAGATCCGGGCATACCCGCACCCTCCTCACAGCGGCCGGGCGCCGAGGAAACGACGCGGGCCGCGGCCATGGGACCATCGTCCCCGGCCGCGGCCCGTACCGCCAGACTGGCGACCCGCCCGCCCGTCGCCCGACCTCCACCCCCAGAAGACGGCGCTACGCGCCGACCCACCGTTAGCGCCCCCGGGCGTTGAGCGAGGCGAGATAGGCGTTGTAGTCGGCCAGATCCTTGTCGCCGTTGCGGTCGGCGGCCCGGTCCGCGCGCTGCGACTGACGCTCCTCGGACTTGTACCACTGGAAGACCAGGGCGATCAGCACCACTACGGACGGGATCTCGCTGAAGGCCCAGGCGATACCGCCGGCGGCCGACTGGTCGGACAGCGCGTCGATCCCGAGCGAGGCGGGCGGGTTCAGGAAGGTGTCGACCATCGGCTCCGTGGCCATCATCAGCGCGATACCGAAGAACGCGTGGAACGGCATGCCCGCGAACAGCTCCAGCATCCGCATCACATAGCCCGGCCGGTGCGGGCCCGGGTCGACGCCCATGATCGGCCAGAAGAACACCAGGCCCACCGCGAGGAAGTGCACCATCATCCCGATGTGCCCGGCCCGGGACTCCATCAGGAAGTCGAACAGCGGCGAGAAGTAGAGCGCGTAGAGGCTCGCGATGAACAGCGGGATGGTGAACGCCGGGTGCGTGATGATCCGCATGTAGCGGCTGTGCAGCAGCGCCACCAGCAGTTCGCGCGGCCCCTTGCGGCCCCGTCCGGCGGTGGGCAGGGCGCGCAGCGCCAGCGTCACCGGCGCCCCGAGCAGCAGCAGGATCGGCGAGAGCATGCTGATGACCATGTGCTGGACCATGTGCACGCTGAACATCGCCATGCCGTAGTCATTGAGCCCGGTGCACATCACCAGGGCCACCGACACCACGCCCAGGGCCCAGGCGACGGTCCGGCCCACCGGCCAGGCGTCCCCCCGGCGCCGCAGCCGGATCACCGCCCAGCCGTACAGTCCGAGCCCCAGCAGACAGCCGACGAGAAAGACCGGATCACCACCGAACTCCAGGCCCCTCCCCAGCGTGAACGGCGGCAGATCCATGTTCATGCCGTCCATGCCGTGCCCGCTGTGATCCATCCGCTCGCTCCTGATTCGTACCAATGCTCCGGCGACAAGAGTAGAACCGCCCCCGGCCATGGCGGTGGCCGGGGGCGGTTCGTGGAGCGCTGAACTACCGCTGGATCACAGCACGCACTCGGCCTCGTCGTAGCGCTCCACGGGCACCGTCTTGAGCGTCTCCACGGCCTCGGCCAGCGGCACCAGCGTGATGTCGGTGCCGCGCAGCGCGGTCATCATCCCGAAGTCCCCGCGGTGCGCGGCCTCGACGGCGTGCCAGCCGAAGCGGGTGGCGAGCACCCGGTCGTACGCGGTCGGGGTGCCACCGCGCTGGACGTGCCCGAGGATGACCGGACGCGCCTCCTTGCCGAGCCGGTTCTCCAGCTCCACGGACAGCTGCCGGGCGACCCCCGCGAACCGCTCGTGGCCGTACATGTCCTTGCCGCCGACATCGAAGGACATGGTGCCCTCGCGCGGCTTGGCGCCCTCGGCGACGACCACGATCGCGAACTTCTTGCCGGCCTCGAACCGCTCGGAGACCCGCGCGGTCAGCTCCTCGATGTCGAAGGGCCGCTCCGGCACCACGATCGCGTGCGCACCGGCCGCCATGCCCGAGTGCAGCGCGATCCAGCCGGTGTGCCGGCCCATCACCTCGACGATCATCACCCGCTGGTGCGACTCGGCGGTGGTCTTGAGCCGGTCCAGCGCCTCGGTGGCGACGCCCACCGCGGTGTCGAAGCCGAACGTCACATCCGTGACCGCGATGTCGTTGTCGATGGTCTTCGGTACGCCCACGATCGGCAGCCCGGCGTCCGACAGCAGCCGCGCCGCCTTCAGCGTGCCCTCGCCGCCGATCGGGATGATCGCGTCGAGGCCCAGCTCGGCGACATGGCCGCGGGCCCGCTCCACACCGTCCCGCAGATGCGCGGGCTGCACCCGCGATGACCCGAGGATGGTGCCGCCGCGCGCCAGGATGCCGCCGACGGCATCGAGGTCGAGCTTGCGGTAATCGCACTCCAGCAGGCCCTTCCAGCCGTCGCGGAAGCCGATCACCTCATCGCCGTGATCAGCGGTGGCGCGGTGGACGACGGACCGGATGACGGCGTTCAGTCCGGGGCAGTCGCCGCCGGAGGTGAGGACACCAATACGCATTGCTCGAAAAACCTCTGCAACTCAACCGGGGGCCCGGACCCCGTCGTCCGGTTGGATTCCGCACACCCTACAAGCGCGGGGTCACCCGGCACACGTACGCCCGCAGTGCAAGACTGCGGGCGTACGAATGGGCGCGGTGGCGCTCAGGCGGGCGTGGTCGCCGCGGCGATCCGCTCCTGGCGCAGCGCCTCGTACCACTGGTCGTCCACCGGAGGCAGGGCGTTGACATCCAGCGCCAGCTTGATCAGCAGGTCGGCGATATGCGGATTACGCGCCATCACCGGGCCGTGCATGTACGTACCGAAGACGGTGTCGTTCCACGCGCCCTCGTAGCCGTCACCGACGCCGTTGCCCTTGCCGAAGCGCACCTTGGCGAACGGCCGGGCGGTCTTGCCCAGATGCGTCACGCCCTGGTGGTTCTCGAAGCCGGTCAGCGGCGGCAGCCCCAACTGCGGGTCGATATCGGCGAGTACGTCACCGACGCAGCGTTCGGCCTCGCCACGGGTGCTCACCACGTCCAGCAGCCCCAGGCCCTGCTGCCGCTCGCCGAGGTCATTGATGAACTCGTGGCCCAGGATCTGGTAGCCGGCGCACACCGAGAAGACGATCGCGCCGTTGGAGACCGCACGGCTCAGCCCGCCGTCGCGGATCAGCCGCTCGGAGGCCAGCCGCTGCGGCCGGTCCTCGCCGCCACCGATCAGGTAGATGTCGCCGGAGGTGGGGATCTGCTGGTCGGACCGTACGTCCAGCCGCTGGACGTCCAGACCGCGCTGGCGCGCCCGCCGCTCCACCACCAGGGCGTTCCCCTGGTCGCCGTACGTGCTCAGCAGGTCCGGGTAGATCCACACCAGCCGCAGGCTGTTGTCACTCATGCTCGCTCGTCCTTGTCCGCGCATCGTCAGTTGCCCACCCGTCGGCGCAGGTCCTGGAAGGCCGTGTAGTTGGCGATGACTTCGATCCGGCCGGGCGGTGCCAGCTGCACCGCCTCGTCGAGGCTCTCGCAGACCTGGAAGTCGAGACCCGCGACCTCCAGCCGCACCGCCAGGTCCAGCTTGCGGTCGCCGAGCACGAAGATCGGGTGCCCGGCCAGCCGGGTGTAGTCGACGTCCCACAGCCAGGAGGTGTCGGTGCCGTCCGCGCCGCGGGCGTTCACCGACATGATCACCGGGGTCGGCGGCGGGTCGATCAGCGAGAAGGTCTCCAGCCAGCCGGCCGGGTTCTTCGCCAGCAGCAGCCGCAGCTCCCGCTCCATGAAGCTGACCACGTCATAGCGCCCGGCCACGGCCTGCACCGAGAACATCCGCTCCAGGGCCACCTGCGGCGGCACCCCGAAGGCGGCGGCGACCGCGGCGGACGTGGTGGCGTTGGCCTTGTTGGCGCGCCCGGGCAGCTGGAGCTTGATGGGCCAGGCGCTGCCGTGCGGGTCGAGCACATGATCGCCGGACAGTGCCCAGCTGGGCGTCGGACGGCGGAAGCCGCACTCGGCGCAGAACCAGTCCTCGCCCGGCCGCTGCATCACACCACCGCACGAGGGGCAGGACCAGGCGTCGTCCTTCCACTCCTGCCCGGCCGCGACCCACACCACGTTCGAGGACGACGAGGCCGCCCACACGATCAGCGGGTCGTCCGCGTTGGCGATGATCAGCGCCTTGGAACCGGACAGCCCCTCCCGCCAGTGCTCGGCCAGCATCCGGGTCTCCGCGGCGCGGTCGAGCTGGTCGCGGGAGAGGTTCAGCAGCGCTATGGCCTTCGGCGTCACATCGCGGGCGACACCGGCGAGGTACTTCTCGTCCACCTCGATGACGCCGTAGCGGGCGTCCGATCCACCGGCCAGCGCGGACGTGATACCGGCCGGCATGTTGGCGCCGAGCGCGTTGGAGACCACCGGGCCGCTGGCCCGCAGCGCCTCCGCGATCAGCCGCGTCGTGGTCGTCTTGCCGTTGGTCGCCGACACCAGGATGACGTCCAGGTGCCGGGCCAGCCGCGCCAGCAGGTCGGGGTCGAGCTTCAGCGCCACCCGGCCACCGATCACCGATCCGCTGCCGCGGCCCGCCGCGCGCGATACCGCCGCCGCGGCCTTGCCTGCCGTCACGGCCAACTTGGCCCGCGGCGACAGCGGCTCCGTGTTGCCTGCCATCGTCTTTGATCCTCCTTGCATCCGGCGCCCGCCTGCCGTGGGGCTGCCGTGGAACGCTCCTCCGCAGCCGATGACCGGCCGGGGCTTCGGTCGGGGATCAGCCTATCGAGATCCGGCCGCAGCCCCGAACCCCGCCACCCGTGGGGCGACATCCGCTGTGTGCAGGACCGTACGCTTGTCCCCATGCGTCCCCGCACCATTCCCGGCAGTTCCGGCCATGTCCGCCCGCTGCGATTGCTGGGCGATCCGGCCCTGACCGAGCCCTGCCAGGAGGTCACCGTCTTCGACGACGAGCTGGCCCGGCTGGTCGAGGACATGTACGCGACGATGTACGCCGCGCACGGAGTGGGCCTCGCCGCCAACCAGATCGGTGTCCCGCTGCGGGTCTTCGTCTATGACTGCCCCGACGACGAGGACCGCCGTCATCTGGGGCATCTCGTCAACCCCCGGCTCATCGAGGCCGACGGGCCGGTCATCCGCGGACCCGAGGGCTGTCTCTCGCTGCCCGGTATCGAAGCCGGCACCCCGCGCCACGACCGTGCCGTGGTGACCGGGGTGAGCGTCACCGGCGAGCCCGCCACGGTGACCGGCACCGGCTTCTTCGCCCGCTGTCTCCAGCACGAATGTGACCATCTCGACGGCGGTCTCTACGTCGACCACCTGACCGGACTGCGCCGCCGGCGGGCGCTCCGGGCGGCGGCGAAGGCCCCGTGGGCCGCGCCGGCGGAGGCGCCCGGCCGCTGAACGACCGGCGCCGCCCGCCGTTTCACCGACCGGCGCTCAGAAGCCGGGGCCGTCCGTGCGGTCGTCGACCGCGGCCAGCTGTCCCCAGAGCAGATCGGCCAGCTGCTTGACCAACTGCTCGCGCGAGCACGGGCGTTCGCGCAGCCACCAGTCACCGGCGTGCTGCATCATGCCGACGATGCCATGGCCCCAGACGCGGGCCGTCAGCTCGCCGCCCGGACCCAGGTCGAGCCGGTCGGTGATCACCTTGGCCAGTTCCTCGCCGAGCCGGCGCAGCAGGGGGGCGGAGTGCCGTCCGACGTCGAAGCCGGACTCGGAGGCGTTGTCCTCGTCCGACGGGTGCATCAGGAAGCGGTACACCTGCGGCCGGGCCTCGATCGCCGACAGGTAGGCGTCGAGGGTGGCCTCGACCCGGTCCCGGCGCAGGACGGGGGCGTCCAGCGCGGTCGCCAGATTGGCGAGCAGGGCATCGGTGTGCCGGACGGCGAGCGCGCGGTAGAGCCCGCCCTTGTCGCCGAAGTGCCGGTAGAGGATCGGTTTGGTGATACCTGCCTCGGCGGCGATGGCGTTCATCGAGGCGTCCGGGCCGTCGCGCAGCACAATGCGCTCGGCGGCCTCCAGCAGCTCCCGCCGTCGGCGCTCGGTCGCCGTCTGCCGGCGACCGCTGTGCTCGGTGCTTTCCATGGTCGTGCTCCCCACCCTTGTGAATCCGTGGCGCTGGCGCAACGTAACACCCGTTCTCCACGGTGATTTCGTCCCCAGGGGAGTTGACAGCCTTTACTGGCGAGTAACACACTTCGGGTTACCGCTAGTAACACCGCACTGCCGCAGCAGCTGGAGGGGACATGGCCGAGTTCACCATGGAGCTCAATGACGAGCAGAAGGAAGTCCGTGACTGGATTCACGGCTTCGCCGCGGACGTCATGCGCCCCGCCGCCGCCGAGTGGGACGAGCGCGAGGAGACCCCCTGGCCCGTGATCCAGGAGGCCGCCAAGATCGGCCTGTACTCCCTCGACTTCTACGCCCAGCAGTTCTTCGACCCGACGGGCCTCGGCATCCCCATGGCCATGGAGGAGCTGTTCTGGGGCGACGCCGGTATCGGCCTGTCGATCGTGGGTACCGGCCTCGCCGCCGTCGGCGTGCTCGCGAACGGCACGCAGGAGCAGATCGGCACCTGGGTCCCGCAGATGTACGGCGATGCCGCTGACGTCAAGGTCGCCGCCTTCTGTTCGTCGGAACCGGACGCCGGCTCGGACGTGGCCGCGATGCGCACCCGCGCGGTCTACGACGAGGCCAAGGACGAGTGGGTGCTCAACGGCACCAAGACCTGGGCCACCAACGGCGGCATCGCCAACGTCCATGTCGTCGTCGCGGTCGTCGACCCGGAGGCCGGCTCCAAGGGCCATGCGTCCTTCATCGTCCCCCCGAACACCCCCGGCCTCTCCCAGGGGCAGAAGTTCAAGAAGCACGGTATCCGCGCCTCGCACACCGCCGAGGTCGTCCTGGAGAACGTCCGGGTCCCCGGTCACTGCCTGCTCGGCGGCAAGGAGAAGCTCGATGAGCGCCTCGCCCGGGCCCGCGAGAACGCCGGGAAGGACGGGCAGGAGAGGGTGAAGAACGCGGCCATGGCCACCTTCGAGGCGTCCCGGCCCGCCGTCGGCGCGATGGCGGTCGGCACCGCGCGGGCGGCCTACGAGGAGGCGCTGGAGTACGCGAAGACCCGCTCCCAGTTCGGCCGCCCGATCATCGACAACCAGGGCGTGGCCTTCCAGCTCGCCGATATGCGCACCCAGGTCGACGCCGCCCGCCTGCTGGTCTGGCGTGCCTCCTGGATGGCGGTGGCCGGCAAGCCGTTCACTTCCGCCGAGGGCTCCATGTCCAAGCTCTTCGCCAGTGAGGTCGCCAAGAAGGTCACCGCCCAGGCCGTACAGATCCTCGGCGGCAACGGCTTCACCCGCGAATACCCGGTCGAGCGGATGCATCGCGACGCCGCCATCTACACGATCTTCGAAGGCACCAGCGAGATCCAGCGCCTGGTGATCGCCCGGACGCTTTCGGGAATGCCGATCCGCTAGGTCAACTCGCGGGGAAGTGCGCCGACTTCCCGCCGATCAAGGCCCCACCCGGTCACCGGGTGGGGCCTTCGGTGTTTCCGGCCCCGCCATGACGTCACGCCGGGGCCCCGCCTCCCCTCCCCTTGACGACGGGAACGCCGCGCTCTACTTTCCTTCCATAAAGCAAAACATTAGTTCCACGATACGGAATCAATCCTCTTCGCCGCTTCGCTGGAGCTTGCCCGTGACAGGTCGACGCAGGAGTACTCGATGCCTCGAATGACAGCCGCCCGCGCCGCGGTGGAGATCCTCAAGCGGGAGGGCGTGGCCCACGCCTTCGGAGTGCCGGGTGCCGCGATCAACCCCTTCTACGCGGCGCTCAAGGGCGCGGGCGGGATCGATCACACGCTGGCGCGCCATGTCGAGGGCGCCTCGCACATGGCCGAGGGCTACACCCGGACCCACCCGGGCAACATCGGCGTCTGCATCGGGACCTCGGGACCGGCCGGCACGGACATGATCACCGGGCTCTACTCCGCGATCGGTGACTCGATCCCGATCCTGTGCATCACCGGCCAGGCACCCACCGCGGTGATCCTCAAGGAGGACTTCCAGGCCGTCGACATCGCCTCGATCGCCAAGCCGGTCACCAAGGCCGCCACCACCGTGATGGAGGCCGCCCAGGTCCCCGGCGTCTTCCAGCAGGCCTTCCACCTGATGCGCTCCGGCCGCCCCGGCCCGGTCCTCATCGACCTGCCGGTCGATGTCCAGCTGACCGAGATCGACTTCGACCCCGAGACGTACGAGCCGCTGCCCGCTTTCAAGCCGGCCGCGACCCGCGCCCAGATCGAGAAGGCCGTCACGCTCCTCAACGCGTCCGAGCGCCCGCTGATCGTCGCCGGTGGCGGCATCATCAACGCCGACGCGTCCGAGCTGCTGGTGGAGTTCGCCGAGCTGACCGGTATCCCGGTCGTGCCCACCCTGATGGGCTGGGGCATCCTCGCCGACGACCACGAGCTGAACGCCGGCATGGTCGGCCTGCAGACCTCGCACCGCTACGGCAACGCGAACTTCCTGGAGTCCGACTTCGTCCTCGGCATCGGCAACCGCTGGGCCAACCGCCACACCGGCAAGCTGGACGTCTACACCCAGGGCCGCACCTTCGTCCATGTCGACATCGAGCCGACCCAGATCGGCAAGATCTTCGCCCCGGACTACGGCATCGCCTCGGACGCCAAGGCCGCGCTGGAGCTGTTCGTCGAGGTGGCCAGGGAGCTCAAGGCCGCGGGCAAGCTGCCCGACCGCAGCGCCTGGGCCGCGTCCACCCAGGAGCGCAAGGCACAGCTCCAGCGCCGTACGCACTTCGACGACGTCCCGATGAAGCCGCAGCGCGTCTACGAGGAGATGAACAAGGCCTTCGGCCCGGAGACCCGATACGTCACCACCATCGGCCTCTCCCAGATCGCCGGCGCGCAGATGCTGCACGTCTACAAGCCGCGCCACTGGATCAACTGCGGCCAGGCCGGCCCGCTCGGCTGGACCATCCCGGCCGCGCTGGGAGTCGCCACCGCCGACCCGGAGACACCGGTCGTCGCGCTCTCCGGCGACTACGACTTCCAGTTCATGCTCGAAGAGCTGGCCGTCGGCGCCCAGCACAAGATCCCGTACATCCATGTCCTGGTGAACAACGCCTACTTGGGCCTGATCCGGCAGGCGCAGCGCAACCTCGACATCAACTTCCAGGTCAACCTGGAGTTCGAGAACATCAACGCGCCGGAGCTGGGCGTCTACGGGGTGGACCATGTGAAGGTCGCCGAGGGCCTGGGCTGCAAGGCGATCCGGGTCACCGACCCGAGTGGGCTGGGCGCCGCCTTCGAGGAAGCCAAGAAGCTGGCCGCCGAGCACCGCGTCCCGGTCGTCGTCGAGGCCATCCTCGAACGGATCACCAATATCTCGATGAGCGGCTCCGACATCGCCAGTGTCAACGAGTGGGAGGACCTCGCGACCGAGCCCGGTCACGCACCCACCGCGATCAAGCCGCTCAAGGTCTGACGCCGGACCGGCACCGGACCTGATCCGGCACCGGACCTGATCCGGACGGTGCGCCGGGCGCGGTGCGCGCCCCCGCGCCCGGCGTCACCAACCCACCCGTAAAGCCCCGGACGGCACCCCTCCGCCGCCGTCCTCCCCTTCCGTGATGTGAGAGAGGCACCGCATGAGCAATCTTCCCAAGGTCGCGTGGATCGGTCTGGGCATCATGGGCTCGCCCATGGCCGAGAACCTGATCAAGGCCGGCTACCCGGTGACCGGCTACACCCTGGAGGCCGACAAGCTGGAGCGGCTGGCCAGGAACGGCGGGAGCGTGGCCGGCTCGATCGCCGAAGCGGTCGCCGACGCCGACGTCATCATCACCATGGTCCCCGCCTCCCCCCAGGTCGAGGCCATCGCCTACGGACCCGACGGCATCCTGGCCCACGCCCGCCGCGGCGCCCTGCTGATCGACATGTCCTCGATCACCCCGCAGACCTCCATCGACCTCGCCCACGCCGCCGCCGACAAGGGCATCCGGGTCCTGGACGCCCCCGTCTCCGGCGGCGAAGCCGGCGCCATCGAAGCGGTCCTGTCCATCATGATCGGCGGCGACCAGGCCGACTTCGACGCCGCCCGCCCCCTCCTGGAAGCCCTCGGCAAGACCATCGTGCGCTGCGGCCCGCATGGCTCCGGCCAGACCGTCAAGGCCGCCAACCAGCTCATCGTCGCCGTCAACATCCAGGCCTGCGCCGAAGCCGTCGTCTTCCTGGAGAAGTCCGGCGTCGACCTCACCGCCGCCCTCGACGTCCTCGGCGGCGGACTGGCCGGCTCCACCGTCCTGGCCCGCAAGAAGGACAACTTCACCACCCGCGACTTCCGCCCCGGCTTCCGCATCGACCTCCACCACAAGGACATGGGCATCGTCACCGACGCCGCCCGCGCCGTCGGCGCCGCCCTCCCCGTCGGCAGCGTCGTCGCCCAACTCGTCGCCTCCCTGCGCGCCCAGGGCGACGGCGGCCTCGACCACTCCGCCCTCCTGCGCGGCGTCGAACGCCTCTCCGGACACCCCACCGAAGGCTGAGCAGGCCCGGGCACGCGTCTCCCGGTGGGTGGGGGCGTACCGTGCGCGGGCGGGGTGACGGTCATCACTCCGCCGGCCTGGAACGCACAGCTGTTGTTCACCGTTCAATTGGGTGTGGGTGCTGCGGCACCCCTCCCGAACCGCCCCGGCCAGTCACCCCCCGTCTGGCCGGGGCTCCTCTTGCCGAGGGCGACGGCCATGGCCGCAGGCCAGGGGCCCGGGCCCGCTACGCCCCGTCCGCGTCCAGTGGATTGGCGGCGATCCGCGCGGCGATGCCCTGGCGGACCGAGGCGGCGGCGGAACTGTCTGGCTTGCGCTCGGCCTGGTCCCGGAAGCACGCCAGGAATTCTTCGCCGAGGCCGAGCCGTGGATAGCGCGCCAGCACCTCGGTACGGAGGTCCGCCGGCAGCGCGTCGGGCCGCTGCCCGGAGATGTCCAACGAGGTGGAGTACACCAGCAGATGGGCCTCCGGATCCATGGCCGCGTCCACCTCGTCCCACATGTGCCGGACGACCACCTCGGACGCCCGCACCCGCCGCTCCTCCGGCCACCCGGCGCCCGCCGCGAACACCCACGCCACATGGCCTCCGGCCTCGTCGAAGGGCACCGTGTGGCTGTCGAACTCCTTCACCAGCCCGAGGTCGTGGAACATGGCCGACACATAAAGGAGCTCCGGATCGAAGGCGATGTCCTGGGCCGAGGCGTAGGCGGCCGCCCAGAGATACGCCCGCACGGAGTGGTTCAGCAGCGCGGGCGAGCAGTAGGCGCTCGCCACCTCCAGCGCGGCACGGCAGGCGCGGGTATCGGGAATCACAAGATCATCCATGGTCATGGCCATGATTTTGGCCCATCGCCCATCCACCCTTGCCCGTCGCGCAGTATTGACGCTCACGGCGGCTGCCGAAATGCGCGAGCGCGGACCCCGGCGCACGCTGGATGCATGACCGAGCATCCGCCTGTCATCGTGCACCCGCCGACGCCGTCCGGTGGCCGACGGGTGACCGTGCGTGGGCAGATCGTCGGCCTGGCCCATGGCCGCGGCGATGTTGCCGAGTTCCTCCGTCGCGCGGGCGTCACCGGCCCGGCCGGGAGCATCGCGCTCGACGATCCCCGCCTCGTCGAATGGCGCGGCGGCTCGCTGGACGACTGGCCGATGCCACCGGCCTGACAGCCGGGCCGCTCGGCCGTTCGCCGTGGCCGTACCCGTCTCTCGGTGCCGCGGGCCCGAGGGATACGCTGACCTCCGCGATCGGCAGGCCGTCGGTCGGTGAGCCGGCGGCAGGGAGCGGAGCAGGTCAGTGAGCGACGACAGCGGGTACAGCGACAGCAGCGACGACGGCGTGTTCTCGACGCGCAGGGGCGGGTCGGGCGGCTCTTCGGACCTGAGTGTCCTGCGGAGGGCGATGCGCTGGGAGACTCTCGTGATCCTCCTGATTCTCGTGATCCTTACGGTAGTGGCTTCGTAGGACGGGTTCGACGCCGGGAAATCCCTGAACTCGCCTCTGTCTCTTGGTAGTTCAGGTGCTCACCTGCTGACCGGGCGCGCTCCCGGAATCCTCCCCGCCCTGGACCCGTGGGTCTGAACTCCCGTACTGCTGAAGGCTGTTGCCCGCCGGACTGGCTGCTGCGGTGAGCCGCGGTCCGGCGGTGTGTCGCCGTCCTGTGGGGTGGTACGGCCTCAAGGGTGGCGGGCGCCCGCAGTATCCCCGCGCGTGCACGCGCGGCCCCGCTTGCCCGCCCCCGGCCTCCCGAACGCTCCGTCCGATTTCCGCCAGCACCGCCGTCTGACCTGCTGCACAGTGGAACCGTGATGAACGAGGACAGCAGATACGAGGCGGTGCGCAGCAGGGACGCCCGATTCGACGGCGCCTTCTTCTTCGCGGTGTCCACGACCGGGATCTACTGCCGGCCGAGCTGTCCCGCCACCACGCCCCGGCGCCGTAATGTCGCTTTCTTCCCGACCGCCGCGGCCGCCCAGGGCTCCGGATTCCGCGCCTGCCGGCGCTGCCGCCCCGATGCGGTGCCCGGCTCGGCGGAGTGGAATGCCCGCGCCGATGTCGTCGGGCGGGCGATGCGGCTGATCAGCGAGGGTGTGGTCGACCGGGAAGGCGTCGCCGGGCTGGCCGCCCGGCTCGGCTACAGCGCCCGGCAGGTCCAGCGGCAGCTGAACGCCGAGCTGGGCGCCGGGCCGGTGGCCCTGGCGCGGGCACAGCGCGCCCACACCGCCCGGGTCCTGCTGCAGACCACCGGACTCCAGGCGGCCGAGATCGCCTTCGCGGCGGGCTTCGCCAGCGTGCGGCAGTTCAACGACACCATCAAGGAGATCTACGCGCTCACGCCGAGCGAGCTGCGTGCCGCCCGCCCCGGTAAGGGGACCCGCTTCGGCCCGGTGGCGCCGCCCACCACGCCCGGGGTGCTGCCGCTGCGGCTGGCCTTCCGCGGGCCGTATGCGGCGCGGCAGCTCTTCGACCACCTCCAGCGGCGTGCGATCACCGGCATCGAGGAGGTCAGCGGCGAGCCAGGGGCCCGTACCTACCGGCGGACCCTGCGGCTGCCGCACGGCGCCGGGATCGCCGAGGTCGACGAGGCGGCCGGCGACGGCTGGCTGGACTGCCGGCTGCACCTGTCCGAGCTGCGGGATCTCACCACCGCGAGCCAGCGGGTGCGCCGCCTCTTCGATCTGGACGCCGATCCGTACGCGGTCGCCGAACGGCTGCGCGCGGATTCCGTACTGGCGCGGCTGGTGGACCGGCACCCCGGGCTGCGCTCGCCGGGCGCGCCCGCCCCGGACGAGCTCGCCGTCCGTGCCGTCCTCGGCCAGCAGGTCTCGGTCGCGGCCGGCCGCACACTGGGCGGCGCACTGGTCGCCGCGTACGGAGAGCCGCTGCCCGAACCGGCCGGTGCGCTCACCCACCTCTTCCCCCGCGTCGACGACCTGGCGCAGGCCGCGCTCACCGAACTCGGGATGCCCGCATCCCGGCGCGCGACCCTGCGCACCCTGAGCACCGCGCTCGCCGACGGCACGGTCGTCCTGGATGCCGGAGCCGACCGGGACGCGGCCGAACGCGCGCTTCTCGGGCTGCGCGGCATCGGCCCGTGGACCGCCGGATACATCCGGATGCGTGCCCTCGGGGACCCCGATGTCCTGCTGGCCGGCGATGTGGCCGTACTGGCCGGGATGCGCCGGGCCGGCGCCCCCACGGCCGGTCTGCGGGAGCGGGCGAACGCCTGGCGCCCCTGGCGCTCGTACGCGATGCACCACTTCTGGAACGCGCCGGTCACGGAGCCGGCGAGCCCCCGCCCCACCACCACGGAAAGCACCGGACCATGACGCTCTACACCACCCTCGACAGCCCGCTGGGCGAACTCCTGCTGGTGGGCGAGGAATCGGCCATCGCCCCGGGCGGCACCGCGCTCGCTTCGCTGTCCGTGCCCGGGCAGAAGGGCGGGGCGACCGTCCAGGACGGCTGGACGTACGCCCCCGCCGCCTTCGCCGGCATCACCGACCAGCTCCGCGCCTACTTCGACGGGGAGCGGACCCGCTTCACCCTTGCCTACGCCCCCACCCGGGGCACCGGCTTCCAGCAGCGCGTGTGGCAGGCCCTGGAGGCCATCCCGTACGGCACCACCACCACGTACGGGAAGATCGCCGCCGATATCGGTGCGGCGCGCGGTGCGGTACGCGCCATCGGAACGGCGATCGGCGCGAACCCGCTGCTCATCGTCCGGCCCTGCCACCGGGTGATCGCCGCGAACGGTTCCCTGTCGGGCTACGCGGGCGGGCCCGCACGCAAGCAGCAACTCCTCGGCATCGAGGGCGCCTGGCCGGAACTCCGCTGAGCTGCCCCCACCGCCGAGCGCCGCACCGACCCACGCCCACTGGAGCGCTCCATGACCACCACGACCACGGCGACCACCGAGCGCCACGCCCACCCCCGCACACTCGCCCGGCGCGTCACGGCCGCCGACTGGACGGCGCTGGCTGAGGAACTGAACACCGTGGGCTGCGCGGTGACGCCACGTCTGCTCACCCCGGCCGACTGCCGCGCCCTCAGCGCGCTGTACGACGGACCCGCCGCGGTCGACGGCACGGACCCCGGCAGCCGGGCCCGCTTCCGCTCGACCATCGACATGGCGCGGCACCGCTTCGGCTCGGGCCAGTACCGCTACTTCGCCGACCCGCTGCCCGCACCGGTCCAGGCCCTGCGCGAGGCGTTCTACCCGCACCTGCTGGAGATCGCCCGCGACTGGGCGGACAAGCTCGGCAGACCGGCCCCCTGGCCGGACACCCTGGAGGAGTGGCTGACCATGTGCCACGAAGCAGGGCAGACCAAGTCCTCGCAGATTCTGCTGCGTTACGGCGCGGGGGACTGGAACGCGCTGCACCGCGACCTCTTCGGGGAGATGGTCTTCCCCCTCCAGGTCGTCATCGGCCTGGACGAGCAGGGCACCGACTACACCGGCGGCGAATTCCTCCTCGTCGAGCAGCGGCCGCGCGCCCAGTCCCGCGGTACCAGCACCGTCCTGCCACAGGGGCACGGACTGATCTTCACCACCCGCGACCGCCCCGTACGCTCCGCCCGTGGCTGGTCGGCCGGCCCCGTACGCCACGGCGTGAGCACCGTCCGCTCCGGTCGGCGGCACTCCCTGGGCCTGGTCTTCCACGACGCCTGAAGCGGCTGTCGCTGCACACGGGCCCAGGGGACAGGCGGCCTCAGAGCATGGAGCCGCCGGTGACATCGATGCGCTGGCCGGTGATCCAGCGGGACTCGTCGGACGCGAGGAAGGCGGCGACGTCGGCGATGTCCTGGGGCTTGCCGATCCGGTTGAACACCGAGAGGGAGGCCAGCGCGGCGTGCGCCTCCGGAGTCGCCCGCATCGCCGCGTTCATATCGGTCTCGGTGAAGCCGGGGGCGAGGGTGTTCACCGTGATGCCCCGCGCTCCGAGATCCTTCGCCAAGGTGAGGGTGAAGGTGTCCACCGCTCCCTTGGAGACGCTGTAGGCGATGGTCGAGGGGAACGCCGTACTCGTCACCGCCGACGAGACGTTGATGATGCGTCCGCCGTCCCGCATCCGGCGCAGACCGTGCTGGGCGATGAAGAACACGGCCTTGGTGTTGACCGCGAGGGTGCGGTCGAAGTCCTCGGGTGTCACCTCGTCGATGTGCCCCGGGATGCTGATCGCCGCGTTGTTGACAAGGATGTCGAGACCGGGCTCGGCGCCGTACGCCGACAGCCCCTCGTCGAACGCCGCGTAGAGCGCCTCGGCATCACCGGGAACACCCAGTTCCGCACCGATTATGAAGGCCCGGCCGCCCGCGTCGAGGATGCTCTCGGCCGTTTCCTTGGCCGCGGTGTCATTACTGCGGTAGTGGACGGCGACCAGCGCCCCGTCGGCGGCGAGTCGCTGCGCGATGCTCCGGCCGATGCCCCGGCTGGATCCCGTCACCAGCGCGGTCTTTCCCTTGAGTTCACCCATGGTGGTCTGGCCTTTCACGTGCCTGCGGCGGGCATACCGCCCCCGAGGACTGTCGAGTGGTGTGGTGGTGACACGGCCGCACCGGGCCGGGCTGTCCGCCCGAGCGGGTGGCCGCTCGGGACGGGGTGCGGCGGCTCCGCGTGGTGCGTCGGCCGACGGCGAACGGTGTGCCGTGAGAACGGGTCGTCAGTCCCGTGGGTCCAGCGCCGTCAGGGTGGAGACGAAGACCGGACTGCCGTCCTGCAAGCCGGTCACCTGCACCGTGGTGGTGCAGGGCAGCGCCGACGGGACACGACGGGCCTCGATCACACAGGGGGTGCCGTGCTCGGCGTACCGGTGGAAAACGGTCCCGAAGGCGTACGGGACGAAGGCGCCGGGCGAGGTGAGGGTGCGCGCGGCCTGCTGGGCGGCGTCGAGCAGCACCATGCCGGGGACGTGGTCGTTCGCCGGGTTCACCACCGCGGGGTGGCCGGGCGCGATGCGCAGCAGCCAGCGGTCGGGCCGGCCGGTGGGGGAGAGCAGGACATCGTGGTCCTTGGTGCTGCCGGTCGGCCGGGGCGGAACGGGGGCGGGGAGGGGGCCGGGGGTGTGCCGTGCACTCAGGCGCTCGCCGCGGAGGCGGCGGTAGACGGCGGGTGAGGTGACCGTGACGTCGGAGTGGCCGGTCGCGACGATCCGGCCCGCCTTACGGAAGGTCATGTCGAAGCGGCCACTGGTCAGCGTGCCCGCCCGCATCCGCGTCCGACTGCAGATGACGTCGATGGTCAGCGGAGTGGGCCCGCTTCCCACCGCGAGATGCTCGGGGTGGGTGGTGTACACGAGGTCGCCGAGGATGAAGTGGTGGCCGAGCGGGACACCGAGTTCGGCGTGGCACAGCAACAACCCGGCCTGACGGATGGTCTCACCCGTGAGGATGAGATGGTGTCGCCCGCGATTGGGGGTGAAGTAACCGTGATCGTGCGGCCACTGGGCGGTCAGCGAGAAACGCGTGTCACCGACCCGGCGCCAAGAGGTGACCAGCATGTCGTCGGCGAGAGGGCGGTGTACGAACTCCTGGGGGACCTGGGCGCCGTGGGGCCCCCGCGGTCCGGTCGCCCGGTCCCCGACGGGGGCCGGCAGCTGGTGTGGATACCTGGGCTGAACAGTGCTGACCTGCATCGTGTCGCTCATGACTGCCCCCAGGCGTCGCTACGGGTGGAGATACATCGCTGATAAGATACGTACCATCCGGTTTTATTTTCAATGCCGGGCCATCGAAAAGGGGAAAGTGGCTGATCGAGCGACGACTTGAGCTGTAGCTAACTGTTGCGGAACGTAGAGACATTGAGAGACAGGAGGCGTCCTGTGGCACAACAGGACCGCGCGATTCGGACCCGGCGAGTGATCTTGGAGGCGGCCGCGTCGGTTTTCGACGAGCAGGGTTACGACCGCGCGACGATCGCCGAAGTCCTCGAGCGCGCCGGCGTGACGAAGGGCGCCTTGTACTTCCACTTCGCCTCCAAGGAGCAGTTGGCGCTCGCGGTGATCGAGGAGCAGGTGGTCGATATCGCCGTGCAGCCGCAGACGATCAAGCTGCAGGAATTCGTCGACTCGGGCCAGGTGCTGGCCTTCCGGCTGCGCAGCGACCCGATCCAGCGGGGAGCGGCGCGACTGGCGGTGGAGCAAGGCTCCAATCACCTCGACCGCAAGCAGTCGATGCTGTCGTGGACCCGATTCGTCGAGGGCTTGCTGAACGATGCCCGGAGCCGCGGCGAAATCCTGGAGAGCGTCGTCGTGGGGGAGACCGCCGAGTTGTTCGTCGGCGCCTTCGCCGGGCTGCAGATGATGTCGCAGGCCCTGACCAACCGGGCCGACCTCAGCCGCCGGCTCACCGTCTTCTTCGAGCACACCCTCCCGAGCATCGCCGTGCCGGCCATCCTCGCCAAACTCAACCTGGACTCCGAGCGGGGCGCCCAACTCAATGCCGCCCTGCAGGCGAAGGCGGTGGTGAAGGCCGCGGCCGACGCCGATGCCGGAGTGGCCGCGAGCTGATCCCGCCCCGTCCGATGCGCAGTCGCGGTCGCGGAAGGCGGAGCATGTTCTGGTGCCTCACGACCGCTGAAAACATACCGCGTGTGCGGTGTTGAATATCGAAGTGTGTGCAATGTGTGGGTGAGCCGTGCAGGTCAGGGGCGTCGCGGAAGAGCCGCGGCGCCTCTCGGCGTTGAGGTGGCAGCAGGGTGCGCGAGAGCCGCGAACGGTGGCCGGCGAAGGCGCGGCGCCTCGGGCTCGGGTGGATGTCAGTGGTGTGCGCTTCACTGGACTCGGCGGGCTCGGAGAAGCCGCGTCCGGGACGAACGGGGGGGTCCGGTGCACGGGTTGAGGGAGAGCGAAGGCCGGGGCGGCGTGACGCAGTTCACCGATGCCGGGATCAGATGCCGGGTCGTGCGGCGGAATAGAACGCCGGGGTAGAAGCGTTCGTCATGCACGTATCAGCCGTGCGCGGAGAACACCCCACTCGTCAGCGGCCTGATCGTGCCGATGCCCGTAGACGACACCACACTTCGACCGCTCCTCCGACGATTGCTCCGCCGCCCTCGTGCTGTGCCGTCCCATGTCCCGACGACGCTCACGCCCCGGGCTGCGTTCGCCTCCCCCTCTGCTCACCCCTGCTCCGTCACCCGCTGACGACACCCGCCCACCTCTGCCGCCCTGGAGGCCGCACGTATGACCCGGACGACGACGGACCAACTCCCCGCACGGACGGCGGAGACCGCGGCCACGCCCCCGGGGGCCGACCCGGCCGTGGGCGGGCGGCGGAGAACCCCCGGCGGCATCGTCCCGGTCCTCGCCTTCGCGGGCATCGTCGTCGCGGTGATGCAGACGCTGCTCGTGCCGGTCATCAAAGACCTGCCGGTGCTGCTCAACACGGCGCCCAGCAACGCCACATGGGTCATGACGGCCACCCTCCTCGCCGGTGCCGTCTCGACCCCCATCATGGGGCGCCTCGGCGATCTGTACGGCAAGCGGCGGATGCTGCTGACCAGCCTCGCGGTCATGGTCGTCGGCTCGCTGGTCTGCGGCTTCACCAGCGATCTGGTCACCATGATCGTGGGCCGGGCGCTCCAGGGCTTCGCCATGGGCGCCATACCCCTCGGAATCGGCATCATGCGCGACGAGCTGCCGCGCGAGCGGCTCGGCTCGGCCATGGGCCTGATGAGCTCATCGATCGGCGTCGGCGGCGGGCTCGCCCTGCCGGTCGCGGCCCTGGTCGCCCAACACGCCGACTGGCACACCCTGTTCTTCGGTGCCGCCGGGCTCGGCGTGCTGTCGATGGTGCTCACCCTCCTCGTCATCCCGGAGACCGCGGTACGGGCCCAGGGGCGCTTCGATGTGGCGGGCGCCCTCGGGCTGTCGGCCGGTCTGGTGGCCCTGCTGCTGCCCCTCACCAAGGGCAGCGACTGGGGCTGGGGGTCGCCGACCACCCTCATACTCTTCGGTGTCGCGGTCGTGATCCTGGTGCTGTGGGGCGCGATGGAGCTGCGTCTCGCCGACCCGCTGGTCGATCTGCGGACCACCGCGCGCCGTGAGGTGCTGCTGACCAACCTCGCCTCGATAACGGTCGGTGTGGCGTTCTACGCCATCTCCCTGGTGCTGCCGCAGCTGCTCCAGCTGCCCACGTCGACCGGCTACGGGCTGGGGCAGTCGATGGTGGTGGCCGGGCTGTGCATGGCGCCCCTGGGTCTGACGATGATGTTCGTCGCCCCGCTGTACGCCCGGATCGCCGCCCGGCGCGGCCCCAAGGTCTCGCTGCTGCTCGGCATGCTCGTCATCGCGCTCGGCTACGGCGCGGGCATCGGCCTGATGAACGCCCCCTGGCAGACCGTCATCATCGCGGTGGTCGTCGGCGCCGGCATCGGTCTGGCGTACTCCTCGCTGCCCGCCCTGATCATCGGGGCCGTCGATGCCTCGGAGACCGGTGCGGCCAACGGCCTGAACACCCTGATGCGCTCCATCGGCACCTCGGTGTCCAGCGCGGTGATCGGCATGGTCCTGGCCGATATGTCCCAGAAGGCGGGGCCGGTCACGGTGCCCACGATGGCCGGCTTCCGGGTCTCCTTCCTCATCGCCACGGCCGCCGTCCTCATCGGCGTCGCCCTGGCCTGCTTCCTGCCGTCCCAGCGCAAGGCGTCCCGCCCGACCCTGGTCGCCCAGAGCACCGACGGCGCGGCGGAAGCGGCGGACGCCGATGGAGCGCAGGGTGCGGTCGCGCTTACCGCCGCAGAGGGGCAGCCGGCCCCGCTGGTGAAGTCGGCGCCGTCCTGGGCGCGGCCGGCCACCGCACCGGACGAGGCCCGCACCCCGCCGACCTCCGAGGCTACGGCTGCGAGCGCCGACGCCGCCGGGTTCCGAGGCCGGGTGGCGGACACCTCCGGCAGCCCGGTTCCCGGCGCGAGCATCACCCTGATCGACCGTCAGGGCCGCCAGGCCGGCATCGCCACGGCCGACGCCGACGGTCACTTCGCAGTCGGCGCCCCCACGGCCGGCACCTATGTCCTCACCGGCGCCGCGCCCGGCCACACGCCCCACGCGGCCTCCGCCACCTACCGCGGCGAAGGCGCCGCGACCCGGGTCGACCTGGTCCTCACCGGCACCGGCACCGGGACCGGCCGACTGGGCGGCACCTTGCTCGGTGGCACCGAGGGCACCCCGCTGGCCGGCGGGAGCATTGTCGTTACCGATGCCGAAGGCGCCGTGGTGGCTCGTACGGCCTCCGACGCCGAAGGGAGCTGGGACGTTGCCGCACTGCCGCCCGGCCGCTACACCCTGGTCCTCAGTGCCGCCGGTCACCAGCCGCAGGCCCATGCCGTGGACCTGACCGGCGGCGCACCGGAACGCCGGGACGCCCGCCTGAAGCCGACGGCTACCGTTCGCGGCACGGTACGGGGCCCGAACGGCCGGCCACTCGCCGACGCCGCCGTGACCCTCGTCGAGGACGACACGATCGCCGGACACGCCGTCACCGGACCGGACGGCGCCTTCGCCTTCCCCGGCATCAGCGGCGCCCACTACACCCTCACAGCGGCCGGCTACCCACCCCACGCCGTCCCGATATCCCTCACCGCCGGCGCCCACGAAACCCTGGACCTGGCCCTGTCCCAGCCACCGTCAGCCGCCGACTGACGGACTCCGGCACGCGGACGCACGCCGGCAGACGCATGCCAACGCCCTGCCGGGAATGCCACTCATCCGGCAGGGTGGCAGTTCTCGGTCGCGGCCCCAAGTCGGCTGCTCCGCCGACGGCCTGGTACGCAGCGTCCGCCGCCGATCATGCGGTGCAGTGCCGCCGCCACCTCTGGCGGGTGTGGCGCTTCGGTCGCTGCAATCCGGGCAGACACGACAGCCTCCTTTCACTGATTCACTGATTCACTGATTCACTGATTCGCGTTTCGAAGCAGCGAAAGGAGGCTGGTGCTTCTGAAATCGAAGCGCTAGCGGTACCGGTGGCCCGCTCAGCCCTGGTACTCCGTGAGATCGATGCTGTGCACCGTCAGTGCATGGCCGTACTCCGGATGTGTCGCCTCCCTTTCGAAGGCCATGCCGAGCTTGCGTACGACGTTCAGGGAGGACTCATGGCCGAGCCGGTTGACGGCGATGACGCGGTCGAGGCCGCGGTCCTGGAGGGCGAACTCCAGCACGGCCTGGGCGGCTTCGGAGGCGTAGCCCTGGCCCCAGTACTGCCGGCCCAGGCGCCAGCTGATCGCCACCTCGTGCCGGACCTCCGGGAGGAACGCGGGGACGGACAGGCCGGCGCATCCGGCGAGTTCGCCCGAGGCGAGGAGTTCGACGGCGAAGATGCCGAAGCCCTCGTCGTCCCATCCCTCCTCCCATCGCTCGATCTCCTCGGCGGTTTGGTCCAGGCCGAGGGTGGAGCTGTCGCCGATCCAGCGCATGACGAGCGGGTCCGCGTGGATGTCCGCCATGGGGGCGAGGTCGTCGTCGGTCCAGCGGCGGAGGATGAGGCGGGGGGTGCGGATCTCGGTCATGCCGCCCATCCTGTCGAATACGGGGGCGCGGCGGTAATCGGCGGGTGTCCGTTCGCGGGCCGTCCGGTGCAGGTCAGCGACCCAGCAGCGGCGCCGGCGGCGCGTCGAGTCCGGCCTGGAGGACGCGGCTCGCCGCCGCTCCACTTCGGGGGCGTCGGCGAACAACGAGCCGTTGTCTGGGCTGACGGGGCACTGGCCTTGGGGCCGCTGGATGCGTCGGCAAAGAAGCGCTTCTCCCGGGCAGTCAGCCCCATCTCGCAGGTGCTTCGGCGGCTCGGCGTGCGAAGAAGCCCGGGCGAGGACGAATTCGAGGCCATGGGGCTTGACCGTCATCGAAGCAACGACGACTGGGTCTCTTCCAGTACCTCTTAAGGCACTGTGTCCGCTGGCTGTCGTCAGTCGGTTCCAGCCGTTCACGGCTGGTTGTCGGCGAGGCCAGGGGTCCGCTGATCTACTTCCCGATGCGAGGGAGCATGGTGACCCTCGCTTCGCCGGTGCCGCGGCGAGCACTCCTCGCTCGCCGATTCGCCGCACGCCTGCGACACCACCTCTCCGTTCGCAACTCGGGGAGTCCGGGCGGGTGACGCCGGAGCGGTGCCGCCGGGACGAGCGGGCCCGTAGGGGGGCGTGGGGACGGTGGTCTCGGTCGACGGAACGGCCGAACCCGGCGGTGGCGCATCCGCAATTCGGGAATTTTCTGCGAGTCTGAGCGGCACGCCTCACATCCCGGCTGGTCACGCCGGTTGCCGGGGTTTTCGGCGTGTCGGTGACCCATGCTCGTTAGTGGTGTGTTAGTGCCTCGTTAGCGGACCGGCAGTGCCCAGGGCCACGCTGGAACGAGCAACGGACGGACCGCACCCCACTACGAGAGCTCGCACCTACCAGACGAGGGGGACACTTATGTCGCTCACCATCAAGATGCTCGGCCGCGGTCGTCGTGTCGCCGCCGGATCGCTGATCGCTGTCGCGGCGCTTGCGCTCACCGCCTGTGAGGGCGGCCCCGACGCCGCATCCCGCCCCTCGTCGGCCGCCGCATCCGCCACGTCCCACGGCAAGGAGAGCGGCGGCTCCTCGTCGTCCCACGGCAGCGCAGAGTCGGCCGGTGCGAAGGCGCAGTCCTCCGCGGGCGGTCAGCGGCCGTCGGCGAAGGCGGCGGCCACGCCCGGCGGCAAGCCGACGGGCAAGGCTCCCAGCGCCGCGGAGGCCCACACCTCCGCCGAGGCGACCTCGGACCGCTGCACCGCCGCGAATATGTCGCTGCGCCTGGGCGCCGCCGACGCCGGTGCGGGCAACATCCGCTACCCCCTCGTCTTCACGAACAAGGGCACGAAGCCCTGTTCGCTGCGCGGTTTCCCGGGCGTCTCGCTGATCAACCGTGACGGCTCGCCCGTCGGCAAGCCCGCCACCCGCGAGGGCGGCGCCGGTGGTGTCGTCCGGCTCAAGCCGGGCCAGAGTGCACACGCCCTGCTGCACACCCTCAACGAGGGCGTCTCGGACACCCCGTGCTGGGGCAAGTCGCAGATCGTCTTCGTCTACCCGCCCGGCTCCAAGGAGTCGATGACCACCGGCAGCCGCGGACTGCGGGTGTGCGGCGGACGGTTCGACGTGACCGCGGTACAGGCCGGTGCCCTGGGCTGACGGCCCGGTCCGCGGACCGCGACCAGGACGGCCGCGGACGACGCAGCGACGCCCCGGCCTCGGTCGCAACACCGCCACGACAGCACGCCCCCGGCGCACGATGCGCCGGGGGCGTGTGGTGTGCAGGGGCGGACCGGCGGCATCAAGCAGGTGAACGGCCGGCGGTGACCCGTTGTGGTGCTGTGGCCTTCGATTCGGACGCTCGGGTGGTGTGTCACCGCAACGGCCCCTGGTGACCGCCCCGTGTCCGGGAATCGGTGTTACCAAGGTGGATGGAAGCCTTGAATGAGCGCTTTCGTTGCATATCTGCCTAGGAGACATGCCCATGTCCGCAGCTTCGAGCGTGGCCGACAAGGCCGCTGCGAACGGAAAGCCGTCCGCCGAGGACGAGTCCCCGATCCACATTCTCTGGATCAACGCCGGCCTGAGCTGCGATGGCGACTCCGTGTCGCTCACCGCCGCGACGCAGCCGAGCATTGAGGAGATCGCGCTCAGTGTGCTGCCCGGGCTGCCCAAAATCGCCGTCCACTGGCCACTGATCGATTTCGAATCCGGTCCGGTCGATGGCGCGGACACCTTCATCGAGTGGTTCTTCAAGGGCGAACGCGGCGAGATCGACCCGTTCGTGCTGGTCATCGAGGGGTCCATCCCCAACGAGTCCATCAAGCCGGAAGGCTACTGGTGCGGCTTCGGTGACAACCCGGAGACCGGCCAGCCGATCACCACCAGTGAGTGGATCGACCGGCTCGCCCCCAAGGCACTCGCCGTGGTGGCGATCGGCACCTGCGCCACCTACGGCGGTATCCATGCGATGGCGGGCAACCCGACCGGAGCCATGGGCGTGCCCGACTACCTGGGCTGGGACTGGACGTCCAAGGCCGGGATCCCGATCGTCTGTGTGCCGGGCTGCCCGATCCAGCCGGACAACTTCTCGGAGACGCTGACCTATCTGCTCTACCAGGCGACGGGCGCGGCTCCGATGATCCCGCTGGACGACCAGCTGCGGCCCACCTGGCTCTTCGGCGAGACCGTGCACGAGGGCTGTGACCGGGCCGGCTACTACGAGCAGGGCCAGTTCGCCACCACCTACGACTCGCCCAAGTGTCTGGTGAAGCTCGGATGCTGGGGTCCCGTGGTCAAATGCAACGTGCCCAAGCGGGGCTGGATGGACGGCATCGGCGGCTGCCCGAACGTCGGCGGTATCTGTATCGCCTGCACCATGCCCGGCTTCCCCGACAAGTTCATGCCGTTCATGGACGAGCCGCCCGGCGGCAAGATCTCCAGCAGCGCCAGCTCCGCGTACGGCAGTGTCGTCCGTCGTCTCCGGAGCATCACGGCCAGGACCGTCGACCACGAGCCCAAGTGGCGCCACCGCGGCGACCAACTGACCACCGGCTACCGGAAACCGTGGTGAACACACCCCGCCCGTAGCCGTCCGGCAGCACCCCGGACCCTCCGTCCGACCCCACCTCCGCGCGCACGCAAAAGAAGGGCACGGCACTCACGATGGCACCGAGAACGAAGGCGGCCGACGGCAGCGGTCTGACGGAGATGTCCTGGGATCCGATCACCCGGATCGTGGGCAGCCTCGGGATCCACACCAAGATCGACTTCAAGCAGAAGCGGGTGGCGGAGTGCTACAGCACCTCGTCCGTCTTCCGTGGCTACAGCGTCTTCATGCGCGGCAAGGACCCGCGTGACGCGCACTTCATCACCAGCCGGATCTGCGGTATTTGCGGTGACAACCACGCCACCTGCTCGGTGTACACCCAGAACATGGCCTACGGGGTGAAGCCCCCGCACCTGGGGGAGTGGATCATCAACCTCGGCGAGTCCGCCGAGTACATGTTCGACCACAACATCTTCCAGGAGAACCTGGTCGGGGTCGACTACTGCGAGAAGATGGTCCGCGAGACCAACCCCGGCGTCTGGGAGCTCGCCCAGCGCACCGAGGCCCCCCACGCGGGCGACCACGGCTACCGCACCATCGCCGACATCATGAGCTCCCTCAACCCCATCGAGGGCGAGTTCTACCGCGAGGCCCTCCAGGTCAGCCGCTACACCCGGGAGATGTTCTGCCTCATGGAGGGCCGCCATGTGCACCCCTCCACGCTCTACCCGGGCGGTGTCGGCACCATCGCCAGCGTCCAGCTGTTCACCGACTACCTCAGCCGGCTGATGCGCTATGTCGAGTTCATGAAGCGGGTCGTCCCGCTGCATGACGACCTGTTCGACTTCTTCTACGAGGCGCTGCCCGGGTACGAGGAGGTCGGCCGGCGACGCGTACTGCTCGGCTGCTGGGGAGCGCTCAACGACCCGGACCACTGCGACTTCACCTATCGCAACATGACGGACTGGGGACGGAAGATGTTCGTCACCCCGGGCATCATCGTCGACGGCAAGCTGGTCACCAACGACCTCACCGAGATCAACCTGGGTATCCGGATCCTGCTGGGCAGCTCCTACTACCAGGACTGGGAGGGCCAGGAGCAGTTCGTCACCCACGACCCGCTCGGCAACCCCGTCGACCCGCGCCACCCGTGGAACCAGCACACCATCCCCGCCCCGCAGAAGCGGGACTTCAACGACAAGTACAGCTGGGTGATGTCCCCGCGCTGGTTCGACGGCAAGGAGCATCTGGCACTGGACACCGGCGGCGGCCCGATCGCCCGGCTGTGGTCCACGGCCCTGTCGGGGCTCGTCGACACCCCGTACGTCAAGTCCACCGGCCACAGTGTCACCATCGACCTGCCCCGCTCCATGACGCGGCCCGAGACCCGCTTCGAGTGGAAGATCCCCAAGTGGAGCAACGCGCTGGAGCGCAACCGGGCCCGCACCTACTTCCAGGCGTACACCGCCGCCATGGCGCTGCACTTCGCGGAGAAGGGCCTGGAGGAGGTCCGCGCCGGACGCACCCAGACGTGGGAGAAGTTCGAGGTCCCCGACGAGTCCATCGGCTGCGGCTTCACCGAGGCGGTGCGCGGCGTCCTCTCGCACCACATGGTCATCCGGGACGGCAAGATCGCCAACTATCACCCGTACCCGCCGACCCCGTGGAACGCCAGCACCCGGGACACCTACGGCACCCCCGGCCCGTACGAGGACGCCGTCCAGAACACCCCGATCTTCGAGGAGAACTCCCCGGAGAACTTCAAGGGCATCGACATCATGCGCACGGTACGCAGCTTCGACCCGTGTCTGCCGTGTGGCGTCCATATGTACGTCGGCAACGGCAAGTCGGTGGAGAAGATGCATGTGCCCACCGGTCTGAGCGGGCTCTCCGGATGAGCGCCCGCGCCACCACGGCAGAGGCCGCCGCACCGCGGACCGGTGCGCCCGAGGCCGCCGCGCCGGCCGCAGCCCCCGCCCCCGCCGCCGTCCCGAACGCCGAGGCGACCGGCCGGCGGGTGGAAGAGGTGCTGGACCGGCTCGCGCAGCGCGACGACCGCGAGGCGAGCGCCGCCGCCGAGGAACTCGTCCGCGTCCTGATGGACTTCTACGGCGCGGGCCTCGCCCGGATCATGCACCTCATGGGCGGCGCCACGGGCGAGGACGGCCCCCGGCCGGCGCTGCTGCGCGACGAGCTGGTGACCAGCCTGCTGGTGCTGCACGATCTGCACCCCGAGGACACCGCGACCCGCATCGGCCGCGCCCTGGACAGTGTCCGCCGCCAACACCCCGCCGAGATCGCGCAGTTCGACGCGGACACCGGAACGCTGCGGCTGCGCGCCGCCGACTCCGGCGGCTGTGGCTGCCCGAGCACCAGCCAACAGGCCCAGCAGGCCGTCGAGGCCGCCGTCTCCTGCTTCGCGCCCGAGGTGACCTCGATGGGGTGGGAGGCGACGGGCGAACGGGCCGAGCCGGCGCTGTTGCAGATCTCCCGTCGCCCGCCGACCGCCGCCACCGCCTCGTGAGCGGCCGGCCATCGGCGCTCCCGCGTCTCGGACCCTCGCCCGCCCACCGTGGCCTGCGCCGCTTCCGGGCCCCGGTGCCGGCCGCCGCCGAGCGCTGCGAACTGTGCGCCGTGGTGCTCGCCGAGCACAACCACCGCCACCTGGTCGACACCGCACGCCGCGCGCTGGCCTGTGCCTGCACCCCGTGCGCGCTGCTCTTCGACCGGCCCGGCGCCGGCACGGGACAGTTCCGTACGGTCCCCGACCGCTATTTCACCGACCCCGGCCATACCCTCGACGACACGTCCTGGGACCGGCTCCAGATCCCCGTCGGTGTCGCCTTCTTCCTGCGCACCGCCGACCCGGACCGGCTGGCCGCCCTGTACCCCAGCCCGGCCGGCGCCACCGAGAGCGAACTCGACCCGTCGACCTGGCAGACCGTGCTCTCCGCCAGCCGGCTGGCCGCGCTCCTCCGGCCCGATGTGGAGGCGCTGCTGCTGCGCCGCACCGAGGGCCGGATCGACTGCTACTTGGTGCCCGTCGACATCTGCTACGAACTCGTCGGCCGGATGCGCCTGTTGTGGCAGGGCTTCGACGGCGGTGCCGAGGCACGCGCCGCGCTCGCCGACTTCTTCACCAAGGTCGCCCGCCGGGCCCGCGAGCCGAGAGAGGACGACCGGCCGTGACCGAGCTGTCCTTCGTCTGCACCGGCGTACGCGCCGACCGTTACGCGGCCGCCCCCACCCTCCTCTTCCGGCTGCGGATCACCGCCGCCGAAGCGGCCCGGGTGCACGCCCTCGCGCTGCGCTGTCAGCTCCGTATCGAACCGGCCCGCCGCGGCTACCGGTCCGACGAGGCCGAGGCGCTGTCCGACCTCTTCGGTGAGCGGTCCCGCTGGGGCACCACCCTGCACCCGCTTCAGTTCGCCCAGGTCTCGCTGGTCGTCCCCGGTTTCACCGGCGAGACCGAGGTGGATCTCCCGGTCCCCTGCACCTACGACCTGGACGTCGCGGCCGGCCGCTACTTCCATGCGCTGCGCGAGGGCGAAATCCCGCTGCTGCTGTTGTTCTCCGGCACGGTGTTCGCCGGCGCCGGCGGCTTCCAGGTGCACCCGGTGCCCTGGAACAAGGAAGCGTCCGTACGGATGCCGGTAGCCGTCTGGCAGGAGATGACCGAGGCCCACTTCCCCGGCTGCGGCTGGCTGCGGCTGCCCCGCGAAACCCTCGACGCGCTGCTCGCCTACCGCTCCCGGCACGCCCTGCCCTCCTGGCAGGCGACCGTCGAGTCGCTGCTGGCCGCCGCCGACAAACCCCCACCGCCCGCACCGCGTGCCCGGCTCTTCCCGGGCGCCGCCGTCCGCCCCGTCAGCGAGAGGACCGCGCCGTGACGACCAGCGTGCTGCCCGAGGAGATGGCGGACCGCTTCGCCGCCGCCCGGCAGGTGGCGGACGCCGTGCTGTTCGAGGGCTATGTGCTCTACCCGTACCGCGCGTCCAGCGCCAAGAACCAACTCCGCTGGCAGTTCGGGGTGCTCGTCCCGCCCCACTGGGGCGCCGGCAGCGCGGAGCACTCCTTCCAGCGCACCGAATGCCTCATGGAGCCCCGCTCCGGTGCCCGGCTCTCGGCCGAGCTGCGGTTTCTGCGCGCCCAGCGGCGCACGGTCCAACGCCGGTCTCCGGACGGCGGGTTCGAGACCGTGGCGGAGCTCGCACTGCCCGACCGGGTGCTGGTCCCCTGGGACGAGGGCGTCGAGGAGCGCGTCACGCTCACGGCCGATGTCTCCAAGCTGACCGGCGAGGGCGTCACCGTCCCGTTCACCCGGCCCGCGCGGGACGAGACCGAGCCGGTCCATGACGCCGACGGACAGCTCGTCGGCCGGCTGGTGCGCCACACCGCCCGGATCGACGGCCGGGTCCGGCTGACCGCGAGTGAACTCGACGGGCCGTACGCGGCGTTCCGGCTGACCGCGACCGTCGAGAACACCAGCAGCTGGCAACCGGACGAGGCCGGCGCCGACCGTGCCGCGGCACTGCCCCGCTCGCTGGTCGGGGCCCATCTCCTCCTCGGCCTGAGCGCGGGCGCCTTCGTCTCCATGACCGACCCGCCGGAGTGGGCCAAGGGCGCCGTCGCGGCCTGCCGCAACGAGCACGCCTGGCCCGTGCTGGCCGGCGAGTCAGGCCGCACCGATGTGATGCTCTCCGCCCCGATCATCCTGGAGGACCACCCGGCCATCGCCCCGGAGAGCCCGGGCGCGCTCTACGACGCCCTGGAGATCGACGAGATCCTGACCCTGCGCACCGCCGCCCTCACCGACGAGGAGAAGCGCGAGGCCCGCGGCACCGACCCGCGCGCCGCCGAGGTCATCGAGCTCGCCGACACCATGCCGCCCGAGGTGCTGGAGCGGCTGCACGGCGCCGTACGGGCACTGCGCGAGGTCACCGGACCCGGCCCGGCCGCCCCGGACACGCTCGCCCCCGACGTGCCGGGCGTCCGCCCGGACACCCCCTGGTGGGACCCGGAGAGCGACCGCAGCGTCGATCCCGTCCGCGACCGGATCACCGTCGACGGGCGGTCGGTCGGCGCCGGCAGCCGGGTGCTGCTGCGCCCCGGCCTGCGGCGCACCGACGCCCAGGACCTCTTCCTCCAGGGCCGCACCGCGCAGGTCGAGGCGGTCCTGCACGACGTCGACGGCGGGGTGCACCTCGCGGTGACCGTGGAGGGCGACCCGGGCGCCGACATCAGGCGCGAGCAGGGCCGGTTCCTGTACTTCCAACCCGACGAAGTCGCTCCCCTGGAGGACGCGTGAGTCCCGAGGCATCCGGCGCCAGGCGGCCCGCGAAGACGCTGATCGCCGGCGTCGGCAACATCTTCCTCGGCGACGACGGCTTCGGCGTCGAGGCCGTCCGCCGGCTCGGTGAGCAGCAACTCCCCGACGGCGTCGAGGTCGTCGACGTCGGCGTACGGGGCGTGCACCTCGCCTACCAGATGCTGGACGGCTACCACACCGTGCTCCTCGTCGACGCCTCAGCGCGCGGCGGCGATCCCGGCACCGTCTACCTCCTCGACGCCACCGCACCCGCCGCCCGCCCGCCGGACACCGCGCTGGACGGCCACCACATGACCCCCGACGCCGTGCTCGCGCTCCTGGACACCCTCAGCGCGGGCACCGGCGGCCGGCGCCCGGAGCGTGTCCTGGTCGTCGGCTGCGAACCCGCCGATGTCGCCGAAGGCATCGGGCTCAGCGAACCCGTCGACGCCGCGGTCGACGAGGCCGTACAGCTCATCCTGCGGCTGGTCGGCGCGGAGGAACCGACCCCGTCCGCCGCCGGACCGCACACCAGTGAGAGGAACACGACACCATGCTGAAGTTCGCCCTGAGCGGGGTGCTCGCCGCCGCGCTCGCCCTCGTCGTGAAGTCGATGCTGCCCGACCTCAAGCGCTATCTGCGCATCCGGTCCATGTGACGGGGCGGCGCTGCACCGAACGGTGTACGCCACCGCGCCGCCCCGGCGAGGCACCCCGGCCGCCCTCCGGCCGCGCCGTCTAATGAAGCCGAGCGGCACCCGGTCGTCCCCGCACCAGAGAGGGACCGATGCACGAGATGTCCATCGCGCTTGCGGTCGTGGACCAGGTCGAAAGCGCGGCCCGGCCCGCCGGGGCCACCGCCGTCCACAGTGTCCGGCTGCGGGTCGGTGAACTGGCCGGGGTGGTCCCCGACGCGCTGGCCTTCTCCTTCGAACTCGCCTGTGCCGGAACGGTGCTGGAGGGGGCGGAGTTGGTGACGGAACCCGTCGCGGCCCGCGCCCGCTGCGCGCCCTGTGCGGACACCTGGCCGGTGGGCATGCCGCCGCGGCTCAGCTGTCCGGGCTGCGGCGGAGCCACGGCCGAGCTGCTGTCCGGCCGGGAATTGCAGATCGTCAGTGTGTGCTGGAACGACGCCCCGGTACACGCACCGACCCACGAGGAGCGCTGAACCATGTGCCGTGTCGTCGACCTGCAACAGGCGGTCCTCGCCAAGAACGACGCCTGTGCCCACACCCTGCGCGAGGACCTCGCGGCCCGTGGCACCGCGCTCGTCAATCTGCTCTCCAGCCCCGGCAGCGGCAAGACCGCGCTCCTGGAACGTGAACTCACCCTCGCCCGCAGCCGGGGCATTCCCGTCGCGGCGCTCACCGCCGACCTCGCCACCGAGAACGACGCCGTCCGGCTGGCCCGCTCCGGAGTGCCGGTCAAACAGGTGCTCACCGACGGGCTGTGCCACCTGGAGGCCGAGATGCTCGGCGGGCACCTGCACGGCTGGCTGCCCGCGGACACCCGGCTGCTGTTCATCGAGAACGTCGGCAATCTGGTCTGTCCCGCCTCCTACGACCTCGGGGAGGCGCTGCGCGTCGTGCTGGCATCGGTGACCGAGGGCGAGGACAAGCCGCTGAAGTACCCGACCGCCTTCGGTCTCGCCCATCTGGTGGTGGTCACCAAGACCGATATCGCCGAGGCGGTGTCGTTCGACGAGAAGGAGTTCCGCGCCAACGTCGAACAGATCAACCCCGGGGTGGAGGTCGTCCTCACCTCCGCGCGCGGCGGGGAGGGCGACGGGCTGCTGCTGGACCGGGCGCTGGCGGCGCGGGACGGCGCACCGGTACACATCCCGGTCATGACCCGGAAGTCCCACCACGTCCATGACGCGGAGGACGGCCAGCCGTGCGACGAGGGGCACACCCACACGCCGGACCACTCGCACGGGGAGCACACCCACGCCGGGGGTCACACCCACCCGCACCGGGCTCCGGGCGGCCCTGCGCACACCAGCGACCCCGACACCGTGGCGTCGAGCCGCTCATGACCATCCGGCAGGCCGAGGGGAGCACCGCGACGGCCCCTCCCACCGCCGCCGCACGCCGCCGGATCACCGTGCGCGGTGTCGTCCAGGGCGTCGGCTTCCGCCCGTTCGTCCACTCCCTCGCCACCGAAATGGGCCTGACCGGCCATGTGACCAACACCGGTGAGGGCGTGGTCGCCGAGGTCGAGGGCGCCCCCGCGGCGCTGGCCCGCTTCGGCGAACGCCTCAGCGGCGAGGCCCCGCCGCTGGCCGTCGTGGAGACCGTCGACGGCCAGGACATCGCCGTGGCCGGTGACACCGGCTTCCGGATCCTCCCCTCCCGCGCCCACGGCCCCTCCCGCACCCTGGTCGCCCCGGACGCCGCCACCTGCGCGGCCTGCCTCGCCGAGCTGACCGACCCGGCCGACCGCCGCCACCGGCACCCCTTCCTCAGCTGCACCCACTGCGGGCCGCGCTTCACCATCGTCACCGCGATCCCCTACGACCGGGCGCTGACGACCATGGACCGCTTCCCGATGTGCCCCCGCTGCGCCCGGGAGTACGCGGACCCGGGCGACCGGCGGTTCCACGCCCAGCCGATCGCCTGCCATGACTGCGGCCCCCGGCTGCGGCTGCTGACCGCGGACCCCGCCGACCGCACCCGTCCACCGCGCCCGGCACCCGGCGCCGATCCGGTCGCCGACACCCGGCGGCTGCTCGCCGAGGGCGCGATCGTGGCCGTCAAAGGTCTCGGCGGCTACCACCTCGTCTGCGACGCCTCCGACGACACCGCCGTCGCCCTGCTGCGCCACCGCAAGGCCCGCGGCGACAAGCCCTTCGCCCTGATGGCCCGTCATGTCGACGAGGTGGCCCACTTGGTGCGCGTCGGGCCGGAGGAGCGCGCGCTGCTCACCGGGCCGGTGCGCCCGATCGTCCTGCTGCGCCGCACCCCGCACCCGGACCCGGCCCCCGGCGCACCCACGCTGTCCGACGCCGTCGCCCCCGGCAGCCCCGACCTGGGCGTCATGCTGCCGTACACCCCGCTGCACCACCTGCTCCTCGGACTGCCCGGCGACCCTCCCCCACTCTCGGCTTCGCTTGAGCGGGGGGACCCCCACGGGCCCCGGCTGCTCGTCATGACCAGTGGCAATGTCGCGGGCGAACCGATCGTCACCGACGATGACGAGGCCGTACGGCGCCTCGCGCACCTGGCGGACGCCTGGCTCACCCATGACCGGCCGATCCGGATTCCGTGCGACGACTCCGTGGTCCGGATCAGCGACGGGGAGCCGCTGTTCGTCCGCCGCTCCCGCGGCTATGCCCCGTTCCCGGTCCCGCTCCCGGTGCCGGTCCGGCCCGCGCTCGCGACCGGCGGCGACCTCAAGAACGTGTTCTGCCTCGCCGAAGGGCACCGCGCCTGGCTGTCCGCGCACATCGGCGACATGGACGATATGGCGACCCAGTTCGCCTTCGAGCGGGCCGAGGAGCATCTGGAGACGGTCACCGGAGTACGCCCCCAACTCCTCGCCGCCGACCGGCATCCCGGCTACCGCTCCGGCCGGTGGGCGCAGTCCCACACCGACGGCCGGCCGCTGGTCCGCGTCCAGCACCACCACGCCCATATCGCCGCGGCCATGGCCGAACACGGGCTCCGCGACGGCCACCCGGTGATCGGGGTCGCCTTCGACGGCACCGGCTACGGCGACGACCACACCATCTGGGGCGGCGAGATCCTGCTCGCCGACTACGACGGCTACCGCCGCTTCGGACAGCTCGCCTACGTGCCGCTGCCCGGCGGCGACACCACCGTACGGCGCCCCTACCGGATGGCCCTCGCCCATCTGCGCGCCGCCGGTATCGACTGGGCCGCGGACCTGCCCCCGGTGGCGGCCTGCCCGCCGGACGAGCGGCGGCTGCTGGCCCGGCAGCTCGAACGGCACCTCAACTGCGTGCCCACCTCCAGCATGGGCCGGCTCTTCGACGCCGTCTCCTCGCTGGCCGGGGTCTGCCACCAGGCCGGGTACGAGGCCCAGGCCGCCGTCGCCCTCGAAGCCGCGGCCCTGGCCGCGGGCGAGGACCCCGGGCCCGGCTACACCTTCGCGCTGCGCGCCGGGCAGACCGGACCGGCGGCCGCCGACCTCGTCGCCGACCCGGCGCCGGTGCTCACCGCCGTCGTCGAGGACCTCCGGGCGGGCACCGCCGTCCCGCTGATCGCGGCCCGCTTCCACACCGCGGTCGCCGACCTCGTCCGGCGCTGCTGCGCGTCGGCCCGGGACCGGGCCGGCCTGACGACCGTGGCCCTGACCGGCGGGGTCTTCGCCAACACCCTGCTGGCCGAGACCACCGCCCGCTTCCTGCGGGAGGACGGCTTCACCGTCCTGCGCCACCGCCGCGTCCCGCCCAACGACGGGGGACTGGCGCTCGGTCAGATCGTGGTGGCGGCGCGCACGGCAGGAGCCGCCGTGCGCTGAGCGGCACCGCGGCGCGGCGGACGCAACGTACCCACGACGAGGAGAGGGCCCATGTGCCTGGCGGTACCCGGCAAGGTATTGGACATCGAGGAACGGGACGGCACCCGCATGGCGACCGTCGACTTCGGCGGTGTGGTCAAGGAGGTGTGCCTGGAGTACGTCCCCGACCTGAAGGTCGGTGAGTACGCCATCGTCCATGTCGGCTTCGCGCTCCAGCGGCTGGACGAGGAATCCGCCCGGCACACCCTCGCCCTGTTCGAGGAACTGGGCCTGCTCCAGGAGGAGTTCGGCGACCCCTGGGAGGCGGCTGCCGCCCCCGAGGGATGGGACGGGGCGGGCGGCACACCCCCGGCCGTCCACCACGACGGAGCGCGGGAGGCGAGCCGGTGAAGTACCTCGAAGAATTCCAGAACCCCGAGCTGGCCCGGCGGCTGCTCGACGAGATCCGGGCCACGGCGACCCGGCCCTGGGCCCTGATGGAGGTCTGCGGCGGGCAGACACACACCATCATCCGGCACGGTATCGACCAACTCCTGCCAGATCAGGTGGAGTTGATCCACGGGCCGGGCTGTCCGGTCTGTGTGACGCCGCTGGAGGTCATCGACAAGGCCCTGGAGATCGCCGCCCGCCCCGACGTGATCTTCTGTTCCTTCGGTGACATGCTCCGCGTCCCCGGCAGCGACCGCGATCTCTTCCAGGTACGCGGCCAGGGCGGCGACGTCCGGGTGGTCTACAGCCCGCTCGACGCCCTGAAGATCGCCCAGCAGAACCCGCACCGCGAGGTGGTGTTCTTCGGTATCGGCTTCGAAACCACCGCACCGCCCAATGCCATGACGGTCCATCAGGCCCGCAAGCTCGGCATCCGCAACTTCAGCATGCTGGTCTCCCACGTCCGGGTGCCGCCCGCCATCGAGGCGATCATGACCTCGCCCAGCTGCCGGGTCCAGGCATTCCTCGCCGCGGGCCATGTGTGCAGTGTGATGGGCATGGGGGAGTACCCCGAACTGGCCGACCGCTTCCGGGTGCCCATCGTGGTCACCGGCTTCGAACCGCTGGACATCCTGGAGGGAATCCGCCGCACCGTCCGCCAGCTGGAGCGCGGTGAACACACCGTGGAGAACGCCTACCCGCGCGCCGTCCGCAGTGAGGGCAACCCGGCCGCGCAGGCCATGCTCGCCGATGTCTTCGAGGTCACCGACCGCTCCTGGCGCGGTATCGGCACCATCCCCGCCAGCGGCTGGCGGCTGTCGGAGCGCTACCGCGACTACGACGCCGAACACCGCTTCTCCGTCGACGGCATCACCACCCGCGAGCCCGCCGCCTGCCGCAGCGGGGAAGTCCTCCAGGGGCTGATCAAACCGCACGAGTGCGGAGCCTTCGGCACCACCTGCACCCCGCGCTCCCCGCTCGGCGCCACCATGGTCTCCAGCGAGGGCGCCTGCGCCGCCTACTACCTCTACCGCCGACTCGGCATCACGCCCACCCCGCAGGAGGCGAGCCCCGTTGCCTGACACCAAGCACCCCACCCCCGGCGGTCCCACCCCGGCCGACCGCGGTCTGCCCACCGTCGACATCTCCGGCTGGACCTGCCCCACCCCGCTCCGTGACCAGCCCCGGGTCGTCATGGGGCACGGCGGCGGCGGGGCGCTGTCCGCCGAACTCGTCCAGCAGATCTTCGCCCCCGCCTTCGGCGGCGAGATCCTCGCCCAGCTCGGCGACTCCGCCGCGGTATCCCTCGGGGGCGTCCGCCTGGCGTTCTCCACCGACTCCTATGTCGTGCGGCCGCTCTTCTTCCCGGGCGGCTGCATCGGCGACCTCGCCGTCAACGGCACCGTCAACGACCTTGCCATGAGCGGCGCCAGAGCGGCCTATCTCTCCTGCGGCTTCATCCTGGAGGAGGGGGTCGAGATGCCGGTGGTCGCCGGGGTCGCCGACGCCATGGGTGCGGCGGCGCGGGCCGCCGGGGTCGAGGTGGCGACCGGTGACACCAAGGTCGTCGAGGCGGGCCACGGTGACGGCGTCTACCTCAACACCGCCGGCATCGGCCTGATCCCGCCGGACGTCGATCTGCGTCCGCAGCGGGTCGTCCCCGGCGATGTGGTGATCGTCAGCGGTGACATCGGCCTGCACGGCGTGGCCATCATGAGCGTCCGTGAGGGCCTGGAGTTCGGCGTCGAGATCGAGAGCGACTGCGCGGCCCTCGGCGGCCTCGTCGAGTCCATGCTCGCGGTCACCCCCGATCTGCATGTGCTGCGCGACCCCACCCGCGGCGGGCTGGCCGCCGCCCTGTGCGAGATCGCCACCGCCTCCTGCACCGGCATCGTCGTCCAGGAGCGCGCGATCCCCGTGCCGTCGGCCGTCGCCAATGCCTGCGCCATCCTGGGTCTGGACCCGATGTACGTCGCCAACGAGGGAAAGCTGGTGGCGTTCGTTCCCCGCGAGCACGCCGACGCGGTGCTGGACGCGATGCGTGCGCATCCGCTGGGAGCCGGTGCCGCGATCATCGGGGAGACCGTCGAGACGCACCCCGGCATGGTCGTGGCCCGTACCCCGCTGGGCGGCACCCGGGTCGTCGATCTGCCGCTGGGCGAGCAGCTGCCGCGGATCTGCTGAGGCACGCACGAGGGCGGCGCCGGGAACGGGCGCCGCCCTCGTGCCGTGCGGTCGAACCCGCTCAGGTCTTCTGAAGCAGCCGGGACCCGAACCAGTCGTCGGCGTCCCGCACCCCGGGCAGGATGAAGAAGTAGCCGCCGCCGATGGGTGTGATGAACTCGGACAGCGGCTCGTGCCGGAGGCGCCGCTGTACGGTCGCGAACTGCCTCTCCGGGTCCTGCTGGTAACCGCAGAACACCAGCCCGAGGTCCATCCGTCCCTTGCTGTCGTAACCGGCGTCGTAGTTGTAACTCCGGCGCAGGAAGCGGGACTTCTCGGTCTTCTCGGTGCGGGGGTTGGCCAGCCGGATGTGTGAGTTGAGCGGGATCTTGCTGCCGTGCGGGTCCTCGCGGTACCGCGGCGCATCCGACTCGTGTGTGCCGTCCAGCGGCGCACCGCTCGCCTTGCGCCGGCCGAAGATCTTCTCCTGGCGCTCCAGCGGCACCTTGTCCCACTGCTCGATCTGGAAGCGGATCAGCCGCAGCACCTGATAGCTGCCGCCCAGCGCCCAGTCCGGCTCCCCGCAGGGCGGGGTCACCCACAGCAGCCGGTCCATCTCCCGTGCCGAGCCGGTGTCCGGATTGACGATCCCGTCCTTGAAGCCGACGAAGGTACGCGGCGACCCCGAGGGCCGCGACGGGTTGAGAAAGGCATCCGCACGCCAACGGGGCCGCAGCAGCCCCTCCGTCTCCCGCGCCAGATCGCGCAGCACATGGACGACCGCGTCCGGGTGCTGGGCGCAGATCTGCAACGACAGATCACCATGGCAGCGGGCCGGCTCCAGCCGGTCGTCGGGGAACGCCGGCATCGCCTTGAGGTGCCGGGGCTTGTGCCCGGACAGGCCGAAGCGGTCGTCGAACAGGGAGGCACCCACGCCGAGGGTGATGGTGAGGGAGTCGGGAGTGGGCTCCTCCGAGGCGACCTGCTCGTCCCGCGGCTTCACACCGGCCGCCAGCACCCGCGACCGTCTGGTGAGCCGCTGGAACAGGGAGATCAGGCCGTCGCGGTCCTGTGCCAGCACATCGAAGCCGACGAAGCCGGCGAAGAGCTGCTGCGGGGTCACGATGCCGGCCTGATGGTCACCGTGGAAGGGCACCTTGTCGGGCAGCAGCCCGCCGTCGCGCAACCCGCCCACCGGCCGGTCCGCCGCGGCGGCCGCCGGCCCGCCGAGCCCGGCGGCGGCCACCCCCGCGATTCCCGCCGCACACTTCAGAAACCCCCGGCGCCCGTCGTGCCGCGGAGCGGCACACCCGTCCTCGGCCTGATCACGTCTCATCGTCCCGCCCTCCTGACTGCGTCATCCGGCAGCCGCGTGCCTGCACATACCTGTGCGCGATGCTCGCCGCCCACGACGTGAGGACCGGGAGCAACACGGCCCCGGCCCCGGATATCACGCCTGGGCCCCCGGCGGGTCGTCCGAATGGCGCAGCCGAGGGGCCCAGCGCGCGACAGCGCCCCGGAGCGCTTCTAGCGTCGGCCCTGTGACCTGCCCGAACCCTCCCCGTGCACCGTCGGGTGGCAGGTCACCCACCACGCCCCACCGCCGAGCCCATGGACCCCCACACATGAGCACATCCACCGACGCGAGCACCGTCCTCAGCGAGGCCACCCGCCTCGGCGAGGCCACCACCCTTGACGAGCGCGCAGCCGAGGGCGCCGCCGTCTCCCTCGGCGAGGCCCCCGCCGTCAACGGGGCGCCACCCGCAGCGGCCGAGGAGGACACCGCCGCCGACGCGGGCGGGGGCCCGGACGAGAGCGTGCCCGTCGGCGCCACACCGCCCGGCGGGGGCGGGGGCCCGGCCGCCGGAGGGGAGGGCACAGTCGTCGACCCGACGACGCCCCTCGACGGAAGCGAGCCCGACAGTCCGCCCGTCTCCTGGCTGCGTATCGAGAAGGGCCATGCCGAGCCGGAGGAAATCGCGGCGATCAGCGTCGTGCTGTGCGCCCAACTCGCCGGACTGCAGGCCCTCGCCGAGGACGGCCCGCCCGCGGAACCGCCCCCGGGACGACGGCATCCAGCGCACCGCTCGGCCTGCTGGTCGGGCTGCTGGACCTGCGGCTGAGCCCCCGCGGCAGCCCGGCCGCCGGGTCAGCCGAAGGTGATCAGGAGTACCGACACCACGGCGACCACGACCGCGCCGATGACGAAGCCGGAGATCACCTTGCGCTGCCAGGGCGCCGGCAGGCCCCCGTGCAGTGCGCTGCCCATCCGGCCGTACTGCTCGATCCGTCCCATGGGTGTCAGGGGTTCGGTCCGCCCCTGCGGCATGCCCTGTGTCCAGTCGGGCCCCGGCTGCGGGTACCGGCGCCGCCAGCTCTCGTCCTCACGCCACGGCAGTGTCATCCGATTGCTCCTCGCCTCGTTACCAGTAGTCGCGGCGGAGCCGGCATCCCCCTGTGCCGATGCGGCTTCCCCCGTCGCTTTCCTACCCGTCTCCCGCGAATGATGTACGCCCCCGTCGCGTGAGTCGGGAGGATCACATGGCGTCAGCTACGCGGTGCCCGGCCCGGGTCGGGCACCTGCCGGTCAAAGCCGCTGCCCGTGGTGCCGGCTCACCCGCTGACCAGGGGTGAGTGCTGTGTCCCTGGCTGCACGCTCCGTGCCCCGACGCTGCGCTGCGTGCAGGAAGTGTCCGCTGGTGGAACGCGGAATTCCCCTTCGGTGATCGTCGAGTAGGGTCCGGCGAGCCGGAAGAGTGAATCAAGGAGGCCGTTCTCGTGGCGGAGCGTCAGGTATCGGGTGAGGGCGACGGGGCCGCTGCCCCGGAAGTGCAGGCGCAGGAGCGCCGATTGCGCCGTGACCTGGGCTTCTGGGGACTGACCGGCATCGGCTTCTCCAATATCGTCGGCTCCGGCTGGCTGTTCGCCGCCCTGTACGCGGCCCAGACGGCCGGTCCCGCGGCGCTGCTCTCCTGGGTCGGCGCCGGGCTGCTGTGCGGGCTGGTCGCCCTGGTCATGATCGAGCTGGGCGCGACCCGGCCGGAGGGCGGCGGCACGGTCCGCTGGCCGCTGTTCGCCAGCGGCCGGCTCGTCGGCACCCTCATCGGCTGGTCGACGCTGCTGTCGGTGGGCGGTACCGCGGCCGAGATCAGCGCGATCATGCAGTACGCCGCGCACTACCTGCCGGGCCTCTACAACGGCCACACCCTCACGCTCTCCGGGCTGGCCCTGGCCGCCGGACTGAGCACCGTGCTGACGGCGCTGAACTGGTTCGCGGTGCGGATGTTCGCCCAACTCAACAACCTGGTCTCGGTGTTCAAAATTGTGATTCCGGTGGTCACCGTGATCGCGCTGATCGCCTCCGGCTGGCACTCCGGCCGCCTGACGGACCACGGCGGCTTCGCCCCGTACGGCTATGTCGCCTGCCTGACCGCGCTGGCCGGCGGCGGCATCGTCTACTCCGTCAACGGTTTCCAGGCTCCGCTGGACTTCTCCGGCGAGACCCGCAACCCCCGCCGGACCATTCCCGCCGCGGTGCTCACCGGCATCGGCCTCGCCGTCCTCATGTACCTGGCCCTTCAGGTGGCGTTCCTCTTCACCGTCCCCGAGCACCTGCTCGGCAACGGCTGGAAGGGAGTCTCCTTCGAGTCGCCCTTCGGCCAGCTCGCCCTGATCCTCAATCTGCACTGGCTGGCCAGCCTGCTGTACGCGGACGCGGTGATCTCGCCCGGCGGTTCGGCGTACGTGGGGGTGGCGCTCAACGCGCGGCACACCTACGCGCTCGCCAAGAACGGCACCATTCCCCGGTACTTCATGAAGGTCAACGAGCGGTTCGGCATCCCGCGCCGGGCGCTGGCGATCAACCTCGTCGTCATCATGGTCTTCCTGCTGCCGTTCGGCGGCTGGCAGGACATCGTCAGCGTCATGGGCGACATGTATCTGCTGATCTACGCGGCCTCCGCGGTCGCGGTCGCCGTCTTCCGCGCCGAACCGGGCGGCCGCACCGCCGGCTGGGTCCCGGGACTGGGCTGGATCGCGCCGCTCAGCTTCGTGGTGGCCAGCGAGTTCGTCTACTGGTCGGGCTGGCACGACCTGCGCCTCGCCCTGCCCCTCGTGCTCGGCGGCCTGCTGATCTTCCTGGCCATGCGCCGCCCCGGAGCCCGCGACAAGGCCGCCCTGGAAAGCGACGGCGCCGGCCCGAGCCGCTCGCTGGGCGCGGAACTCCGCACCGGCGCCTGGATGGTGGCCTACCTGGTCGGCCTGACGGTGCTCTCCTGGCTGGGCACCTTCGAGGGTTCCGGCCGGCTGCCGGCCCCGTATGACTCGGTCACCGTGGCCGCCCTCGCGCTCGCGGTCTTCTTCTGGGCCGTGCGGTCCGGCGTCCGGCATCTGGAGGTGGCCCGTCCGGCGACCGCCTGAGACGCGGTCCCCCGGGGCGAGGGGCCGGGGCGGGCCGCACCGGCGTCGTCAAGCGGAAGTCACCCCGCAGAAATATGATGAATCGGGAGAGGCGGGCTCCCCGAGAGCCCCCATGAGCCTGGTCCGGCGGCCACTGCAAAGACGCAGGAGCGTGCCCGCGGTGGCCTTCGGGCCGACGCACCTGGGAGCGGCCCATGCTTCGGCGTCGTCCCCCGCGGTCGGCGAGCGCGGACGATCTGCTGACCACGCTCGGGCGACTGACCGCCCAGGCGCGGGAAGGCGCCGAGAAGCAGCGGGCCCGGGTCGAGCTCGCCGAGGCGCTCCAGCGGGAGATGCTGCCCGCCGTACTGCCGGAGATACCGGGGCTGCGCGCCGCCGCCACCTACGCACCCGCCCGGCACGGCCTGGACATCGGGGGCGACTGGTACGACGGCTTCCCGCTGCCGGACGGCTCGCTCGCCTTCTGCGTCGGCGATGTCCAGGGGCATGACGTCGAGGCGGCCGCCTTCATGGGGCAGATCCGCTTCGGGCTGCGCGCCGTCGCCGGCCATGCCGCCGATCCGGGGGAGGTGCTGAGCCGGGCCAACGACCTGCTGCTCTCCGTCGACTGCGGGCTCTTCGCGACCTGCACCTTCGTCCGCTTCGACCCGGTCGCCTGGGAGCTGACCAGCGCCCGCGCCGGCCATGTGCCCGGCATCTGGGCCACCACCAACGGCCGGTCCGGCATCGCCGACGACCCGGGGGGACTGCCGCTCGGCATCGTGCCGGGGGAGAGCTATCCGGTCACCCGCCGCCGGTTCGCCACGGCGGGCGCATACGTCCTGCTCACCGACGGCGTGGTCGAGGGGCCGTCGTTCCCGATAGAGGCGGGACTGAGCCAGGTGACCCGGCTGGTCAGCGCCAACGCCGACGGCGATCCGGCCACCGTGGCGGACGTGGCGATGAGCGTGGCCGAGTTCACCGGGCACACCGACGACTCCGCGGTCCTCGTGCTGCGCTTCGACGCGGCCGCCCCCAGAGCCGGGTGAAGCGCGCACCGGGCGCGCGTGTCGCGGACGGCGCCCGGCCGTCCGCGTTGTCTGATGGCTGACGTGGTGCGCACCGAGGAACTCCGCCGTCCCGCGCCGGCAGCCCTGACGATCCTCGTGCTCGCCGGCGTCTACTACGGCACCGCGCAGATCGGGCTGCTGGAGCAGGTGGTGATCGCGGGTGCCAGGGTCACACCGTTATGGCCCCCTACGGGTATCTCCCTGAGCTGTCTGCTGCTCCTGGGCCTGTGGACCTGGCCGGGCATCGCGCTCGGCACCCTGCTGGTCGTCGCCTCCCTCAGCCCGCTCGACATCTCGGTCCTCGGCATCATGGCGGGCAACACCCTGGCCCCGGTGTGCGCCTTCCTGATGCTCCGTCGGGTGGGCTTCCGTACCGGGCTGGACCGGCTGCGCGACGGGGTGGCGCTGGTCGCCCTCGGCGCCTTCGCCGGGATGCTGGTCAGCGCGACGGTGGGCAGCGGCACGCTCCTCCTCAGCGGGGCGCTGCCGCCCGGCGGCTTCTGGCGGACCTGGGCGGCGTGGTGGGTGGGCGACGCCATGGGCATCCTCGTCGTCACCCCGCTCATCCTCGTCTGCCGCAAGGTCCGCCGGCCGACGGGCGTCCCCGCCTATCGGTGGGCCGAGGCCGCCGTCCTGCTGATCGCTTCGGTCGTGGTCTCCCTGGTGGCGGTCACCAGCGGGCTCTCGCTGCTGTTCCTGGTCTTTCCGCTGATCGTGTGGGCGGCGCTGCGCTTCCAGCTCGCGGGGGCGGCGCCCTGTGTGCTGCTGGTGTCCGTCCTGGCCATCACGGCGGCGACCCGCCGCACCGGACCGTTCGAGGGCCAGAGCCTGCTGGAGGCGATGGTCAACCTTCAGGCCCTCAACGCGTCCGCGGCCCTCACCGCGCTGCTGCTGTCGGCCGTCGTCACCGAGCAGAACGCCATCCGCCACAAGGTCGAGCAGGCGTGCCGCGAACTGGCCGAAGTGGTGGACCGGCTCGCTCCGGGGGAGAGCCGGCGCCGCTGGCCGCCGGAGGGCGAGGAGAGCTGACCCGCCCGGGTGCGGCCGGTGGCCCGTACGGTCAGCCCCGCAGCAGTTCCTCCAGGTCGTAGCCCACCGGCTCCTCCAGCTGCGCGTAGGTGCAGCTCTCCGGCGTACGGTCCGGACGCCAGTGACGGAACTGGGCGGTGTGCCGGAAGCGGCTGCCCTCCATGTGGTCGTAGGCCACCTCGCACACCCGCTCCGGGCGCAGCGGCACCCACGACAGATCCTTGCCGCCGCTCCAGCGGCTGGGCCCGCCCGGCATCCGCCGCGCCGCATGCGCCGCCTCGTCGGTCCACTCGCCCCACGGATGGCCCGAGACATCGTCCATCCGCAGCGGCGCCAGCTCCTCGACCAGCTTGCGCCGCCTGGCCATGGGAAACGAGGCGCACACCCCGACGTGCTGGAGCTGCCCGGCGTCGTCGTGCAGCCCCAGCAACAGGGAGCCGACCACCGGCCCGCTCTTGTGCAGCCGGTACCCCGCGACGACGCAGTCGGCGGTGCGGGCATGTTTGATCTTGTACATGGCCCGGTCGCCCGGCCGGTACGGCAGATCGAGCGGCTTGGCGACCACCCCGTCCAGCCCCGCCCCTTCGAACTGCGTGAACCAGCTGTGCGCCAGCCCCTGGTCCCGCGTCGCGGGCGCGGTGTACACCGGCGGACGGGCCGGCCGCAGCGCCTCGACCAGGGCTTCCCGCCGCGCCGACTGCGGCTCGTGCAGCAGCCCGGCGGAGTCGAGGGCCAGCAGGTCGAAGGCGACGAGCGAGGCGGGCGTCCGCTCGGCGAGCGTACGGACCCGGGAGTCCGCCGGGTGGATGCGCTCCAGCAGCTCCTCGAAGTGCAGCCGGCCGTCATGGGCGATCACGATCTCGCCGTCGATGACGCAGCGCCGGGGCAGCTCGGCACGGGCCGCCTCGACCACTTCGGGGAAGTAGCGGGTGAGGGACTTCGTGGTGCGGCTGGCGATCTCGATCTCCTCGCCGTCCCGGAAAACGATGACGCGGAAGCCGTCCCACTTCGCCTCGTACTGCATACCGGCGGGAATCTCGGCCACCAGCTTCGCGAGCATCGGGGAGACCGGGGGCATGACGGGCAGGTCCATGTCCCGATCCTGCGGGCTGCGGACGCATCCCGCGCGCCGGGGCGCAGCCCTTCCGGCGCGCGGCGGCGGCGCACGGTACTTAACGTGGAGTCATGGCCGGAGCCGGAGCTGTGGAGCTGGATGTCGCCGGGCGGAAGGTGCGCCTGTCGAACCCCGACAAGGTGTACTACCCGGAGCGCGGCTTCACCAAGATGGATGTCGCGCAGTACTACCTCGCCGTCGCCGAGGGGGTGCTGCGGGGGCTGCGCGACCGGCCCACCACCATGCAGCGCTTCCCCGACGGCATCGAGGGCGAGTTCTTCTATCAGAAGCGGGCGCCCAAGGGCATGCCGGACTGGCTGCCCACCGCCCGGATCGCCTTCCCCAGCGGACGGTTCGCCGACGAGATGTGCCCCACCGAACCGGCGGCCGTGCTCTGGGCGGCCAACCTGGGGTGTCTGACGTTCCACCCCTGGCCCGTCCGCCGCGGTGACACCGAGCACCCCGACGAGCTGCGGATCGACCTCGACCCGCAGCCCGGCACCGACTTCGCGGACGCCGTCAAGGTCGCCTTCGAGCTGCGCGAGCTGCTGGCCGAGCACGGGCTGCGCGGCTGGCCCAAGACCTCCGGCGGCCGCGGAGTGCACGTCTATGTACCGATCCGCCCCCGCTGGACCTTCACCGACGTCCGACGGGCCGCGATCACGCTGGCGCGGGCGCTGGAACGCCGGATGCCGGATCTGGTGACCTCGGCGTGGTGGAAGGAAGAACGCGGCGAGAAGGTCTTCGTCGACTACAACCAGATGGCCAGGGACCGGACCATCGCCTCCGCCTACTCCCTGCGCGCCCGCCCCCGGGCGACCGTCTCCACCCCGCTGCGCTGGGACGAGCTGTCCGACGCCGCCCCCGAGGACTTCGATCTGCGCACGGTCCCGCCGCGGTTCGCGGAACTCGGTGATGTGCACGCGGACATGACGGACCACGCCTTCGGCCTGGACTCCGTCCTGGAACTCGCGGACCGGCAGGCGGTGGACGAGGGCCTCGGCGATCTGCCCTATCCGCCCGACCACCCGAAGATGCCGGGCGAGCCGTCCCGGGTCCAGCCGAGCCGGGCCCGTAAGCGCTGAGGGCGTGGCCGCCCGCTGCCCGGTGGCCGGGAGGCGACGTGGTGGCCCTCCAGGAGGCGAGGCGGCCCGCGCCGCGCGTCGGACGCGCTCATCCGGCACCGGGGTGCCGGTGCCGAGGCGCTCGCCGACGCGCTGGTGGTGGAGCTGCTGCCGCCCGGCGGTGCCACCGATGCCGCGGACCTTGTTGTCATCCGGCTCTGACCAGGCCGTTCACCAGCTCGCTTTGCCGAATCATTACCGCGACTGGAGCAATTCTTGGGGCCGTTGGAGTGGCTCTCCGCCGTGTCTGCGGGGTTTCCGGCGAGGCGCGGTACTCATCGAATGTCAGATTTCCTGCCACACAGGAGAAACGCAATGCGCAAGTTCATAGGCCGCTCCGTGGCTGCCGCGGCGATCGCCGCTGCCACCGTCGTCCCGCTCGCCGGCATGGCTTCGGCCGCGCCCCAGGCGCCGGCGGCATCGTCCAACGACCACCACGGCCGTGACCACCACGGTCGTGACCACCACGGTCGTCACCATCACCACCACTGCCACCACCACGGCGGCTTCGGCTACAACGGCTTCGGCGGCATCGGAGGCTTCGGCGGCTTTGGCGGCTTTGGCGGCTACAACGGCTTCGGCGGCTACAACGGCCACAACGGCTGCGGCTACGACAACTACGGCTACGGCTTCGGGGGCTTCCCCTTCGGCCTGCTGGGCATCCTCTGACCGGCAGCAGCACAGTCGGGCCGCCACAGCTCAGGCTGCGGCGGCCCGTCGCTGCTGTCAGCCGGTCGCGCAGGTCTGTTCGGCCCGCCGCCGCAGCTCCTTCTTGTCCGGCTTGCCCACATCGGTCAGCGGCAGCGCCTCGACGAAGGTGATCCGGTGCGGCTCGTACATCGCACCGCGCTCCGCGCGGACCATCGCACGCAGCTGCTCCCCGTCGACCTCGCTGCCCGGTGCCCGTACCACCGTGGCGTGCACCCGCTCCATCCGGTCGGCGTCCCGGACACCGAACACCGCGCTCTGGAGTACCTGCGGGTGCGAGTTCAGCAGGTCCTCCAGCTCCGTGGTGTACACATGGCCGCCGACCACGACGATCATGTCCTTGAGCCGGTCGACGATGGTCAAGTACCCCTCGTCGTCGAGGAATCCGATGTCCCCGGTGTGCAGCCAGCCGTCCCGCAGGACCTCGGCGGTCAGTTCGGGCTGCTTCCAGTACCCCTTCATGATCTTTGAGGAGCGCACACAGACCTCGCCGTGCTCACCGGCCGGCAGTGCGCGGCCCGACTCGTCGCGGATCTCCACCTCGACGTCGGGCAGCACCTTCCCCGCCGAACGCAGCCGGTCGGGGCGCTGCGGATCGTGGTCGTCCTGGGTGAGCACGCTGATGGCGCCCGCCTCGTTCTGCCCGTAGCCCTGCATCAGCACCGGGCCGAACATCCGCACCGCGTCGGCGATCCGGGCCGGCGACGCCTGGCAGCCGCCGTACGTCACCGTCCGCAGGCTGGAGGTGTCGGTGTGCGGGGCGTCCGGATGGTCCATCAGCTGATAGAGCAGCGGCGGCAGCAGGAACAGCTCGGTGATGCGCTCGCGCGCGAGGGCGGCGAGCACGGTGCCGGGGTCGAAGTCGTCGAGCAGGACGACCGTGCCGCCCTCGTGCAGGGTGCGGTCGGCCATCATGCCCGCGGCGTGCGCGAGAGTGGTGCAGACCAGCTGCCGGCGCTCGAACTCCGGCTGCTGCGGCGGCACTCCGTGGAACCAGCGCCCCTGCTCGAAGGTGGTGCAGATGCCCTTCGGGTGGCCCGTGGTGCCGCCGGTGTGCCGGATGGTGCACACATCGTCGGGCCGGGCCCGGCTCGCGAACGGCTCGTCCGACTGTCCGGCCGCCAGCTCCAGCAGATCGGCGCCCACCTTCGCGGGACCGAGGACGAGGACGTCCGGCACCGGCGCCAACTCGGTGACCTCGGCGGCCCGTTCGGCGTACCGCGGGTCGACGATCAGGGCCCGGGTCTCGACATCGCGGACGATGGCGGCCTGCGACTCGGCGGACAGCTTGTTGTAGAGGTGGTTGACCCGGGCGCCGATCAGATTGGCGGCGTAGCGGGCGGCGAGGATCTCCGGGAGATTGCCGCTGAGCAGGGTGACGGTCGCTCCGCGCTCGACGCCCCGGGCGCGCAGGGCGCGGGCCAAGCGGTGGATCAGTGAGCGGAGTTCGCCCGCGGTGACGCGGCGGCCCTGGTGGACCAGGGCTTCGCGCGCCGGGTCGGCGCTAAGTGCATCGAGGTTCTCCTCCACGTAGGTGCGGAATGTCCGGGCGGCGATGGGCATGATGTAGGGCTTCCTCCTGACGCCGGCGGGTGCGGGCACGTACGCCGGGGTGGGGCCTTTGGTTGCCACAGGCAACTAACCTCAGAATAGTCGCTGGAGATCGACATCTCCAAGTCCGCTGCTGGGTAAGGGGTGCGCGCCGGTCATGGGCTGCCGCGGCCGGCCTCGCGACGCACGGTGGTCACCGGTCGCGGTCGGCCGCACGGCGCCTGGTGATCACCGGCTGCGGTCGGTCGTGCGACGTACGGTCACCGGCCCTGCTGCCCCCTCGGAACACCGTCCGGAATCATCGCCCCGAATATCGTCAACGCGGTCGCCGGCCTGGGAACCGCGTCGGATAATGCTCCCTCGCGCACGGGACGCGGACGCCCTGCGGATCTCGCTCTCCCTGCGGGGCCGTCCCGTGTCGAGAGATGATGGGGAGCAACGGAAGCACAGCGAGAACCGGCCGATGTACGGAGAGCGCCACGGCTGTCGGTCCGTGATGACCGGCGGAAGGAGTGCCTGGATGGGTGCGACCGACGCGTTCCCCGAAGGTGCTGCCCAGGTGGGAGCCACCCCCGAGCAACCCGGCGGCCTGCTGGACGTGCTGGGCGTCGCGGCGGTGATGCTGGACGCGGACGGACGGATCACCCTCTGGAGCCCGCAGGCCGAGTCGCTGTTCGGCTGGACCGCTGAGGAGGCGCTCGGCCGGCCCGCCGCGCAGCTGCTGGTCGGACCGGAGCACTTCGATCTGGTGCTGGGACTGTTCTCCCAGGTCATGGCGGGCGGGGAGAGCTGGGCCGGAGTCTTCCCCGTCCAGCACAAGGACGGCAGTACCCGCCTCGTGGAATTCCGCAATATGCGGCTGCTGGACGAGCGCGGTGAGTCCTACGCCCTGGGCATCGCCACCGACCAGGCCGTGCTGCGGCGGGTCGAGCGGGATCTGGCCCTGTCCGTCCGCCTGGTGGCCCAGTCGCCGATCGGCCTGGCGGTCCTGGACACCTCGCTCCGCTTCGTGATGGTCAACCCGGCGCTGGAGCGCATCAACGACCTGCCCGCCGACCAGCACATCGGCCACGATGTCCGGGAGGCGCTGTCGTTCCTGGACACCGAGACCATCGTGTCCAGCATGCGCGCGGTCCTCGACACCGGCACGCCACTGCTCGACCAGTACACCGTCGGCCGCACCGCCGCCGACCCCCACGCCGACCGGGCCTGGTCGGTGTCGTACTACCGGCTGGAGGACGCCCACGGCCGGGTGCTGGGGCTGGCCACCTCCGTCGTGGACGTCACCGAGCAGCACCGTTCCGCCACCGAGGCGGCCCGCGCCCGCAGGCGGCTGGCCGTCATCGCCGACGCCTCCGCCACCGTCGGCACCACCCTCGATGTCGACCAGACCGCGCACGAACTCGCCGATGTCATCGTGCCCGAGCTCGCGGACCTGGCCGCGGTCGATGTCCTCGACGCCGTGCTGAACGGCCGCCGTCCGACCTCGCTCTCCCGTGGTGGCCCGGCCCGCTTCCGGGCGCTCGCCGTGTCCGCGGCCTATTCCACCGAAGCCGTCCGGGCTGCCGACCCCACCGGTCAGATCGCCTCCTACGAGGCCGACCGGCTGATCACCCGGTGTGTGACCGAGGCCCGTCCGGTGCTCGTCCCCCAGGTCAGCGAGGGCGACCTGCCGCATATCGCCGCCGACCCGCAGGGCGCCGCGCTCCTCGGAAAGGCCGGACTGCACTCCTACCTCGCCGTGCCGCTGATCGCCCGCGGCGAGGTCCTCGGCGCGCTGTCGCTGTACCGCGTCCGCAATCCGGTGCCGTTCGACGAGGACGACGCGGTGCTCGCCGTCGAACTGGCCGCCCGGGCGGCGGTGTGCATCGACAATGCCCGTTCGTACCAGAGTGAACGGCGCACCGCGCTCACCCTCCAGCGCCATCTCATGAACCACCGGCCGCCGCAGCCCACGGCCATGGAGATCGCCTACCGCTATCAGCCGGCCCAGGCGGCCAGTGAGGTCGGCGGTGACTGGTTCGACGCCATCCCGGTGGCCGGTGACAAGACCGCGCTGGTGGTCGGCGACGTGATGGGCAGCGGCATCAACGCCGCCGCCACCATGGGCCAGCTGCGCACCACCGCCCGCGCGCTGGCCGACCTCGACCTGGACCCGGCCGAAGTGCTCCGCCATCTCGACCACATCGCCGTCGGCCTCGACCCGGCCTTCGCCACCTGCTTGTACGCCGTGTACGACCCGCACCGCATGGAGTGCCGGATCGCCGTCGCCGGGCATCTGCCCCCCATCGTCGTACGGCCGGACCGGGCGCCCGAGTTGCTCGAACTGCCCACCGGGGCGCCGCTCGGAGTCGGCGGCGTCCCCTTCGAGCAGACCACCGTAAGGCTCCGCGAGGGCGACCAACTGGTGCTCTACACCGATGGGTTGATCGAGACCCGGGACCAGCCCATCGACGCCCGTCTGGACACCCTGCTGGAGCTGCTGGCCGAGCCCCAGCAGGATCTGGAGGGCCTGTGCGACCGGCTCCTGCGCTCCCTGCGCGATGAGCACGACCACGACGATGTCGCGCTGCTCATCGCCCGCCCGCATACGTACAAGGACTGACGGGGCTGACGGGGCGGGCGGGCAGCGCGGGGGCGGCGGACCGGCCGCGGCCCGCGAGACCGGCACGGGATCCGGCGGCGGCCCTCGGGAATCCGCACCCTCCGCCTGGCCGCGGAATCCGCTTGATTTCAGCGATAGATCATGGATAAGCGTTCCCAGAGGCCATAAAAGCTACGGATTTCGTTGTCTGCGGGGCTTAACGAGGTCTTGACGTGAGTCGTCGGCAGGGGTTGTATTCGGTCACCGAAACGGGGCCCGTGGGAATCCGGGTCTGCACCGTTTTGCGGCGCTCGTCCCTCGAAGCGCCACCCCTCATGCCGCCAGCACCGATGGGATACGGATAGCGATATGCCCTACACGCCTGTTGCCCCCGCAGCACCTGGGCGGGACGCCCGTAGCGCGACGGAGGGGGACGCCTCCAACGGCCCCAAACTCACCCGGTCGATCGGTGTGGTCGGCGGCACCCTGCTCACGCTGTCCTGCCTGACCCCGGCGTCCTCGCTCTTCGTGATCGTGCCGGACTCCTTCGCCGGCCTGGGCACGGGCACCGCACTGACCATCGCCGTCGCGGCCCTGCTGTGCATCGGGGTGGCCTTCACCTACTCCGAGCTCGGCACGCTGATCCCGAGCTCCGGCGGGGAGTACGCGATGGTCGGCACGCTCATGGGACGCCTGGCGGGGTGGCTGGTTTTCGTGCTTTCGCTGATCGTCGTCATGATCGTGCCGCCCATCATCGCCCTGGGCACCGCCGACTATCTGGCGCCGATCGTGCAACTGGATCCGCAGTACACCGCCGCTGCCGTGATGCTGCTGGCCACCGCGATGGGCCTGCTCGACCTACGTGCCAACGCCTGGATCACCGGCATCTTCCTGGTGCTGGAAGTCGTGGCCTGCGCGGTCGTCGCCTTCCTGGGCTTCACCCACACCCAGCGCTCCGCGTCCGTGCTCGTGCACCCCGTGGTCGATGCCGGGGGCGGCCACAGCACCGCCGTCACCGCCGGGCTCATCGTGACCGGTCTGGCCACCGCGCTCTTCATCCTCCAGGGCTTCTCCACCGCCGTGTACCTCGCCGAAGAGATGGACAACCCCCGCCGCAACGTCTCCCGCACCGTGCTGTGGACGCTCGGCATCGGTGTGGCCGTCGTCCTGATCCCGGTGGTCGCGATCACCCTCGGCGCGCCCGACCTGAAGACCCTGGGTGCCGGTGATGTCGCCGGCATGGTGCAGGACTGGAGCAACTCGGGCATCGGCACCTTCGTCAGCCTCTGTATCGCCCTGGCGATCATTAACGCGGCGATCGTGATGGTGATCCAGAACTCCCGCGTGGTCTTCTCCTCGGCGCGCGACGCGGCCTGGCCGGCCGCCGTCAACCGCGTCTTCTCGCACGTGGGCCGGCGCTTCGGCTCCCCGTGGGCGGCCACCCTCGCGGTGGGCGTACCCGGCGCGGCGCTGTGCTTCGTCAACCTCGACACCCTGAGCGAGGTCACCGGTGTGGCCGTCGCCGCGATGTATGTCTTCGTCGCCCTGGGGGCCCTGGTCTCGCGCCGGGGTGAGCACAAGCACCGGGCGGCCTGGCGGATGCCGCTGTGGCCGGTGGTCCCGGCACTGCTGGTCATGGTGCTGGCGTGGGTGCTCTACCAGCAGAGCACCGAGAGCCTGGTGATCACCGGCGTCATCGTGGCCGGCGCCGCGCTGTACTGGGCGTGCTATCTCCGGCCGCGCCAGGAGACGCACTGGGTGATCTCTGTCCCCGAGGATGAGCAGGCCCCGCCCGAGAAGCCCGCCTCGCTGTCCGTATAGGGCCGTGGAAGCCGCAGAACCGCCCGCCCGGAGCTTTTGCCCGGGCGGGCCTTCTCTTTACCGCCCGGTGAGCCGGGAGAGCGCCAGCGCGTCCAGCAGGAGGCATACGTGGTCGACGGCGTCCCGCCCGGCGGGGCTCTCGGCCACCGGTGCGTCGTCGAGCAGCCCGGCGGTTCCCCGCAGCAGGTCCAGCAGTCGCCCGGTCATGTCGGCAGCGGGTTCCGTGTGCGCAAGGGCGGACCGGATCTGCTCGCTCGTGAGCGGCAGACCGGTTTCGAGGAAGTGGAACAGCGCCACGGCGGTACGCCGGTCGGCATCGTTCGGCTTCCACAGTCCGAGCGCGTGGTGGTCGATGAGCGCGGCCGCCTCGGCTCGGATCTCCTCGGGAACATGCATGCCCACGAACGTCTCATACCGTCCCGACGGCGAGTGTGACGCCAAGGGTGCCCCCAGGGCCGGCCCCGGGTCGCCGCCGGGGTCCCGGTGAACCGTGCTGACCAGGCACGTTGTGCGGGCGCTGCGCTCACTCGACCGGCAGAGCCCGATCAGGCAAGCGGCCGGGCCTGTGGGAAGAGTTACATGAACCCCTGACACCTTGGGCGATTTGTTCCCGATGCGGTGGCGCCCGGCCGAGGCCGGGTATGTCCTCTTAGTCGGAGAGGTTCGCATGTGTGCAGCAGTAAAACCTACCCGGGGGTCTTCCCGCCCTCTGGCGCCCCGCGGCGGATCACGGGATCATCCTCGGAAAAGCCGTGAGGCCACCCGGCGGGACGGGACCTCGCGGACATGCCCTGGTGGCTGCTGCGCTCCGCATCGCGCGGCTCGCCCACCGTATGCGGGAGGTGTAGAAAGAGGACATGGCCGGACGCTACGGCCGCCCGCGTTCGGTTCTCAGGATGCGAACTGTCGCAGGTCAGGTCTTTCTCCTGCAGGTGGCGATCGTGGTGTTGCTCGTCGCCGCCGCCATTGCGGCACTTGTGCTGCAATCCCGGTCCGACGCAGACCGCGAAGCCCGCAACAGGTCCGTCGCCGTCGCTGAAGCCTTCGCGAACGCGCCGGGCATCGAGACAGCGCTGAAGAACGACCACCCGACCACCGTGCTGCAGCCGCGGGCGGAGGCCGCCCGCAAGCGCTCCGAGGTCGACTTCATCGTCGTGATGAACACCCAGGGCATCCGCTACACCCACCCCATCGCCAACCGGATCGGCAAGAAGTTCGTCGGCACGCTGCAACCGGCGCTGGCCGGCCACGTGGTCACCGAGAAGATCACCGGCACCATCGGGCCGCTCGTCCAGGCCGTGGTGCCGGTCTTCAGCCACAGCGGCCCGGACAAGGGAAAGGTGATCGGGCTGGTCTCGGCCGGGATCACCGTCAACCGCGTGAGCGGTGTCGTCGACGATCAGTTCCCGCTGCTGTTCGGCGCCGCGGCCGGCGTCCTCGCGCTGACCACCGGCGGCACCGCGCTGGTCAGCAGGCGTCTGCGGCGGCAGACCCACGGCCTCGGCCCGGCCGAGATGACCCGGATGTACGAGCACCACGACGCGGTGCTGCACGCCGTACGCGAAGGCGTGATCATCGTGGGCGGCGACGGCTGTCTGCTGCTCGCCAACGATGAGGCGCGCCGGCTGCTCGGCCTGCCGCCGGACGTCGAAGGGCGCCAGGTCGCCGATCTCGGGCTCGACCCGGCCACCGCCCATCTGCTGGCCTCCGGCCGGGTCGTCACCGACGAGGTCCACCCCGTCGGCGACCGGCTGCTGGCCGTCAACCAGCGCTCGACGGACCAGGCCGGCGGGCCGCCCGGCAGCGTCACGACGCTGCGCGACACCACCGAGCTCCGGGCGCTGACCGGCCGTGCCGATGTCGCCCGCGGCCGTCTGAAGCTGCTCTACGACGCCGGTACCGAGATCGGCACCACCCTTGACGTGGTGCACACCTGCGAGGAGCTCGCACAGTTCGGCGCCTCCCGCTTCGCCGATATCGTCACCGTCGATCTGGCCGAGGACGTGCTGATCGGCGAGGAGCCCACGTCCCCCGGCGGCCCGACCGTCGAGATGCGGCGGATAGCGTCCAGCGGCGCCCCGCCGGACAGCGGCCTCTACCCCGTCGGCAAGCTGATCCGCTTCGAGCCGGCCACCGCCCTCGGCGCCGGCCTCACCAGCGGCGAAGCGGCCCTGGAAGCGGATCTGACGGCGTTCGCCGGCTGGCATCTCCAGAGCCCCGAGCGCGCCAGGAAGATCGTCCAGCACGGTATCCATTCGAGGATCGCGGTGCCGCTGCGCGCCCGCGGCGTCATCCTGGGCGTGGCCATCTTCTGGCGCTCGAACGAGCCCGAGCCCTTCGAGGAGGAGGATCTCTCCGTCGCCGAGGAGCTGGTCGCCCGCGCCGCGGTGAGCATCGACAACGCCCGCCGTTACACCCGCGAACACACCATGGCGGTCACCCTTCAGCGCAGCCTGCTGCCGCGCGCCCTGCCGGAACAGAACGCTGTCGAGGCGGCCTACCGCTATCTGCCCGCCCAGGCCGGCCGCGGCGGGCTCGGCGGCGTCGGCGGTGACTGGTTCGACATCATCCCGCTGCCCGGCGCCCGGGTGGCGCTCGTCGTCGGCGATGTCGTGGGGCACGGACTGCATGCCGCCGCCACCATGGGCCGGCTGCGCACCGCCGTCCACAACTTCGCCAACCTGGACCTGCCGCCCGACGAGATCCTCTGGCACCTCGACGAGCTCGTCACCCGCATCGACCAGGACGAGGGCGCCGAGGAGGCCGAGGGCTCGGTCACCGGGGCCACCTGCCTCTACGCCATCTACGACCCGGCGTCCGGGCACTGCACCATGGCACGCGCCGGGCACGTCCAGCCCGTCCTGCTGCGGCCGGACGGCACCGCCGAGGTCGCCGACGTGCCCGGCGGCCCGCCGCTCGGGCTCGGCGGTCTGCCCTTCGAGACCTGGCAACGGCAACTGCCCGAGGAGAGCCGTCTGGTGCTCTTCACCGACGGCCTCGTCGAGGACCGCAACCGGGACCTCGATGAAGGCATGGCGCTGCTGAGCCGCACCCTGGCCGACCACCCCGGCCGGACACCGGACGAGACCTGCGAGGCCGCGCTCGGCGCGCTGCTCCCGGACCGGCCCAGCGACGACATCGCGCTGCTCGTCGCCCGCACCCGGGTGCTGGACACCGAGCATGTCGCCGACTGGGAGGTGCCGCCCGACCCCTCGGCGGTGGGTCAGATACGGGCCGCGGCGGTCCGCAAGCTGATCGAGTGGGGCCTGGCGGAGGAGGCGTTCACCGCCGAGCTGATCCTCAGCGAGCTGGTCACCAACTCCATCCGGTACGCCTCCGGTCCCATCGGGGTACGCCTGATCCGGGACACCTCCCTGATCTGCGAGGTCTCCGACCGCAGCAGCACCTCACCGCATCTGCGGCAGGCCGCCACCACGGACGAAGGCGGCCGCGGACTCTTCCTGGTCGCCCAATTGGCCGAACGGTGGGGGACCCGCTACACGGCCGGCGGCAAGGTCATTTGGACGGAACAGGCCCTCAGCGGCCTGGATGTGGTCGCGGCGGAGGCCGATGGCGAGGGATCCTTGAGCTGACGGAAGGGATGAGCTCGGGGGCTCCCAGCGCCATAGGAGGCCGTGATGGACTACCCGCTGCTCAACGCGTTCTGGACCATGTGCCTGATCTTTTTGTGGGTCATGTGGCTGATCCTGCTGTTCCGCATCATCGGTGACATCTTCCGCAGCCATGACCTCAAGGGGTGGGGCAAGACCGGCTGGCTCGTCCTGGTGATCCTGCTGCCCTTCCTGGGCGTCTTCATCTATGTGATCGCCCGCGGTCACGGGATGACTGAACGGGAGGTCGCCCAGGCCGAACGGCAGCAGAAGCAGATGCAGGACTATCTGCGGAAGACCATGGCGACCGGTGACGACGAGGCGAGCCGGCATGCGGATTCCCTGGCGAAGCTCGCCGAGCTGAAGAAGCACGGCGACATCACGGAGGAGGAGTACCAGAAGGCCAAGGCGAAGGTTCTCGCCTGACCACACAGCACCCCGAAGGTGGCGCCCGCCGCTGCCTGCTCGACTGCTACTCTCCAATTGCGCGAAACGCGCAACTTGAGAGGTCCCTTCGGGACGCCGGCAGCGGCGGCAGGCAGAGGCGGGCAGTGACGTGACCAGCGGGGAACGCTCGGCCACCCGGCGCCGGCGCGAGCGAATGGTGGAGCTGCTCGGCGCCGGTGACATCAGCGTGCACGATCTCGCGGCGGAGTTCGATGTCTCGCTGTCCACCGTCCGCCGCGATCTGGCGACACTGGCCGCCCTCGGCCGGATCACGCGCACATACGGCGGTGCGGTCGACCACCGGGCCGTCGAGCGGCCCTGGCACGACAAGGAGCACGAGCAGCGCGGCGAGAAGGACGCCATCGCACGCGCGGCGGCGGGCCTGGTGCGCAGCGGCGATGTCGTCCTCCTCGACGCGGGCACCACCGTCGCCCGGCTGGCACACGAGCTGCGGGACCGCGGCGACCTCACCGTCGTCACCAACGGCCTGTCCACCCTGGTCGAGCTGGCGGACGCGGAGGTGGAGGTGGTGGTGCTCGGCGGCCGGCTGCGGCGTCCCAACGAGTCGCTGCTGGGCACCCGGACCGAACAGGCGCTGCGCCGGCTCACCCCGGACATCGCGTTCCTCGGTGTCGACGGTCTCGATCCCCGGCGGGGCATCAACTGCCCGGACCCGGAACAGGCCGCGCTGAAGGAGACGATGGCCGAGTGCGCCCGGGCCGCCTGGGTGCTCGCCGACCACTCCAAGCTCGGCGGGGGAGGGGGCTTCCCCTACTGGGCGCCGATGCCGGCGGGGACCGGCCTGATCTCCGGGGGCGGGCAGCGGGAGCTGGCCGCGTTCACGGACGCGGGATGGTCGGTGCACCCGGCCGCGGTGCGCCCCGAGGACGGCGCCGAGGGCGCCCCGCTGCACACCTCTTGACAGTCCGTTCGGCGAGTCGCCACCCTGAATTGCGTGAATCGCGCAACAAAAATGCGCGGTTCGGTCGCTTTGGTGCCGGCGACGGCACCGGAGCCGACGGGAGGATACCGGGTGGCCCAGGTGCTCGTCATCGGAGACGACCTCACCGGCAGCAATGCGACCGGTGCGCTCTATGCGCGACAGGGCCTGCGGGCCGTCACCATCGGCGACCTCGACCGCATCACGCGCTACGCGGAACGGGTGGACGTCCTCGTCATCAACACCGCCTCACGCCACTGGAGCCCCGCCCGCGCCTACGCGGCCGTCCGGGCCGCCGCCGAAACCGCGGGTGCGGCGCCGCTGATCGTCAAGCGCGTCGACACCATCCTGCGCGGCAATCCCGGCAGCGAACTCGACGCGGTGGTGGATGCCCTCGCCGCCCGCGAGCCCGAGGCCCGGATCCGGACCCTGGCCGTCCCCGCCTTCCCCGACGCCGGCCGGACCACGGTGGGCGGTCTGCATCTCGTCGACGGCGTTCCGCTGACCCGGACAGCCGTGGCCCACGACCCGTTCGACCCGGTCCGGCATGCCCGGGTCGCGGCCGTACTGGGCGCCCGGAGCCGGCGCAGCACGGCCGAACTGGCCCTGGACGTGGTGGAGCGGGGGCCCGACGCGGTGGCCGCGGCGCTGCGGGCGAGCCCGGCCGACATCGTGGTCTGCGCCGCCACCGAGAACGCACATCTGCGCACGGTCGCGGCGGCCGCGGCCCGCCTCGCCGCCGAGGCCCGCATCCGCTGGGTCGCGCGCTGGACTCGGGCTCCTTCGGCGCCGCCCTCGCCGCCGAAATGGGCCTGCGGCCCCAAAGCGGCGCCCCCGCCACCGTCCTGGCGGTCGTCGGCAGTGTTCGTGGTCCGTGGCCTCAAGATCTTCTTCACCACCCGCCATCTCGCCCTGCGCAAGGCGCTCGACCAGATCACCGAGGAGCGGGTCGCCTCCAGCATCCGGCACGCCACCACCGCACTGCGCGTCTTCGGCCATGACGAGCCCCGGCTCGCCGTCGCCGCGATCAATCCGCACGGCGGCGAGGGCGGCCACTTCGGCGACGAGGAGATCACCGTCCTGCGTCCCGCGGTGGAGAAGGCGGCCGCCGAGGGCCTGGGCGTGGTGGGGCCGGTCCCCGCCGATTCGGTCTTCCACCAGGGCCTCGAAGGCCGCTTCGACGGCGTGCTGTCGCACTTCCACGACCATGGCCATATCCCCGCCAAAACCGTCGACTTCGACGGCACAGTCTCCGTCACGGTGGGGCTGCCGATCCTGCGGACCTCCGTCGACCACGGCACCGCCTTCGACATCGCGGGCAGCGGCCGCGCCTCGTACGGCACGATGGCCGCGGCCTTCCGCGCCGCCGCCGGCTTCAGCCGCTTCACCGACCGGATCCGGTCCGCCTACGGAACGGCGGCCGCCCGGTGACGGACGCCCGCCCGCAGTCGACCCCGCAGTCGGCCCCGCCGTCGCCCTCGCCCGCCGCACCCGTCAAGCGCTGGGCGTACGTCATTCCGGTCGCCGCCATCATGTACATGCTGGCGTACCTCGACCGGAACAATGTCTCCGTCATCCTCCCCTACATGCACGGCGACCTGGAGCTGTCCAACGCCGACAAGGGCCTGGTCGGCGGCATCTTCTTCGTCGGCTATGTCTTCCTCCAGATCCCGGCCGCGATCCTCGCCCAGCGCTGGAGCGCCCGGAAGACCGTCCTCATCCTGATGGTGGCGTGGGGGCTGGCCGCGTCGCTGTCCGGTCTCGTCCAGACCAAGTCGCAGTTCTACGCGGCCCGTTTCGTGCTCGGCTTCTTCGAAGGCGGTGTCTGGCCGGCCGTACTCATCCTGCTCGCCTCATGGTTCCCGCTGCGCGAACGGGCTCGTGCCAACGCCCTGTGGATGGCCTGCCTGCCGCTCTCCTCGGTGTTCATGGCGCCGCTGTCGGGGTGGATGCTCGACCATGCGAGCTGGCGCTGGGTGCTGGTGCTCCAGGGGATGCCGCCCCTGGTGTGGGCGGTCGTCTGGTGGTTCGCGGTCGCCGACCGGCCCGCGCAGGCCCGGTGGATCTCCCGCGCCGAGGCCGACCACGTGGAGCGCTCCATCGCCGCCGACGAGGCCGCGAAACCAGCGGCGGGCAGCGGCTCGTACCTCGACGCGGTCAGGCAGAAGTCCGTCCTCGTCCTCATCGGCGTCTACTTCTTCTGGATCACCGGCTTCTACGGCTTCAATCTGTGGCTGCCCTCGGTCATCAAGGAGCTGACCCACGACGGCTCGTCCACCGAGGTCGGGCTGCTCACCGCCATCCCCTTCACGGTCGCCCTCGCCGTGATGATCGCCAACGCCGCCTGGTCCGACCGCACCGGCAGACGCCGGCAGGCGGTGGCCGTCCCGCTGGTCGTGGGCATCGCGGCACTGCTGCTGGGCCAGGCCGTGGACGGCGCCCTGCCGCGGATGCTGCTGCTGTGTGTGACGGCCGCCGCGGTCTACGCGCCGTACGGCCCGTTCTGGGCGATCCCCGGTCAGTTGCTGCGCTTCGAGGTGGTGGCCGTCGCCATGGGCCTGATCAACGCCCTGGGCAATCTCGGCGGCTTCGCCGGCCCCTATCTGGTCGGCTGGCTGACCGACGCCACCGGCTCCAGCGTGACCGGTTTCGCGGTGCTCTCCGGCTTCCTCGCCGTCGCCGTGGCACTGGTGGCGCTGGGCCTGCGCACGGCCCCCCGCCCCGTACGCCGCCTATCCGAGCAGGCGGTGGAAGGGGCCTGATGAGTCTTTGGCTGATGTGCCATCAGTAATGCGTGCGCAGGCTTCCCATGTAGTGCCCCCGCCGGGATCGCCGACATCGCCGACATCGCCGACGGGGGCGCTGCTGTTGCCTCAACTGTTTCCTCAACGCGGCGTATCCGTACACGAGAGGGAGGGTCGGCGGGTTGATCAATTACTCCAACTCGCCCAATTCGCGACGTGTCAGGTTTTGGGAGATTCCGTAAAGGTGCATCCTGAAAAGGTCGATATACCCCTTTGATCCTCTCGAGGAGCAGACATGCGCATCCGCGCCGCGATCGCAGCCAGCGCCCTGGCCACCACCATCGTCATGGGCGGTGCGAGCGCCGCCCTGGCCTGCAACATGGGCAAGGTGCACAAGGACCGTCACCACCACCACTACAAGAACCACCACGGCCACGGCCACCACGCGTCCTGCTGGCTCTCCGCGGGTGTGCTCCACCACGTCGGCCCGGTCTTCAGCGAGGGCTGCGAGCGCGGCGGCTGGGGCTGGGGCGGCGACGACGACCACCGTCGTAACCACTGAGTCTTTCCAGACGGTGCCGGCCGACGGACCCACGGGTCCGTTCGGCCGGCACCGTCGGCATGTGCGGGCCGCGCCGCCCGCCCGACGGGTCAGGTGCGGGGTGAACCCCGGCCGGGCTTCCGCGCCGTCAGCTCCGGCAAGGTGGCGAGAGTCCGCAGCGCCCGCAGGAGGCCCGCGCGATCGGCGGCCGGAAGTTGGGCGAGCAGCCGTTCCTCGCCTTCCTGGATCGCGGCCTGTGTCGTATCCCGCAGCCGCCGGCCCTCGGCGGTGAGGGACAGCAGACGCACCCGGCGGTCCTCGGGATCCGGCTGACGGCGAATCAGCTCCCGGCGCTCCAGGTCGTCCAGGACGGCGATGATGCGGGTCTTGTCCGCCCGGATGGCCTCGGCCAGCGCCGCTTGCGTACGGATCGGCGTCTCGTCGAGATGCAGCAGGACCGCGTAGGCCCACATCGTCAGACCGTGTGCGTCAAGGACTGGCTGCTCCGCCGCCATCAGCGCACGACCCAAGGGCACCACCATCGCCGCGAGGTCGGGACGGCGCGGCCGCCCTCCGGAGGGGTTGCCCTTGTCGGCTGCGTTCTCGGCCATGGTCACGAAAATACCCGTTGACAATTCATGGGCTTGAGCTGATCGTAAGCACATGCATACGAATAGAATGCTGTGAACGCGTCCGCGCCGCACCCGGACTTCGCCGGCCTCCGGCGGCTCCACGCCAAGGCGGTCCGGGACAGCGTGGCCCTTGTCCGACGGATGACCCCTGGCGATCTGTCCCGGCCGACCCCCTGCTCGGCATGGACGCTGGCCGATCTGCTCGCCCATATGACCGCCCAGCACCACGGCTTCGCGGCGGCAGCGCGGGGAGCGGGACGGGAACCGGCGCACTGGTCGGTCCGGCCGCTCGGCACCGACCCCGTCGGGGAGTACACCGCCGCGGCAGAGAACGTCATCGCCACCTTCGCGACCGTGGAGGGCCCGGACCAGGCGTTCGCCCTCCCGGAATTCAGCGCCGGCCGGACCTTCCGCGCCGCTCGTGCGATCGGCTTCCACCTCATCGATTACGTGGTGCACAGCTGGGACGTCGCCCGCACCCTGGGCCTGGCATACACCCCGGCTCCTGAACTCCTGCGGGCCGCCCTGCCGATAGCCCGCGCCGTCCCGGACGACGACTCCCGGCTCGCCCCGGGCAGCGCCTTCCGGCCGGGGCTGACCGCCGGGGAGGACGCGGACGCCCTGGAGCAGCTCCTGACGGCTCTCGGCCGCTCGCCGCACTGGCCCGGGCGGCGCGCTCTGGACGGGTACCGGACTACGCCGCGCCGGACACCTTCCATGTCCTCCGCGACGATCTGACGCCCGGCACCGCCTTCAGCGCCGCCGCCCAGCACGTCGCCTTCGCCCTCGGCCGGTACTTCTGTGTCGGTGCGCTCCTGGCCAAGGCCGAGGTGGAGACCGCCGTCAATCAACTGCTCGACGCGTTTCCCGCGATGGACTTCGCGGAGGGTACGCCGCCCACCGACGCGGGGGTCTTCACCCGCGGGCCGGAGCGGCTGCGGGTGCGGCTGGTGCCGGCGGACGACCGGGCCCGGGCGGGCCAGGACTGACGGTCCGCCGGAAGAGCGGTGCGGGTTCCGGTGCCCGGCGCCGGTCAGTTCTCGTCGGCCGGCGGGTGTCGCAGTACGTAGAGGCCGACGGCGACGGCGAGCACGATGACACAGGCGGAGAAGGTCAGGCCCGCGCCGCGCAGGCCGAGCACCAGGGTGAGGGCGCCGACGCCGACCACCGGCAGCGAGATGCCGAGATAGGCGACGAGGAAGAAGGCCGAGATGGTGCCGCCGCGGTGCGCGGGCGGTGCCGCGTGGCCCACGGCGGTCAGCCCGGCCCGGAACGCCAGGCCCTGGCCGACGCCACCGCACACCGCGCCGGTGACCAGCAGCGGCAGGGAGGTCACGGCCAGCGAGGTGGCCACCAGCAGCAGGCCCACCACCAGTACCAGGCAGCCGCCCGGCAGCGCCCGGCGGACCCCGATCCGTTCGGTCAGGGACTGTCCGGCGGTGGATCCGAGGAACACCGTGAAGACGACCGCCCCGGCAACGGCCAGATTGCGCACCCCGAGAGTCTCGTGGAGGAAGCTCGGCGCGACCGCGGTGAACAGTCCCAGGAGCGCGAACCCGGCGAACGCGGCGACGGCCGAGGGGGTGAAGACGCCCCGCACCTCGGGCGGGAGCCGCAGGCCCTGGGGCCGCAGCTTGTGGAGGCGGCGCGGAGGGCCGACGGTCTCCGGCAGGAACCAGGTCACCCCGGCCGCCCCGGCCACCAGGAGGAGATGCACCAGGAACGGCAGGACCAGCGGCCACGGCGCGTACTGGGCCAGCAGCCCGGACAGCAACGGGCCGCAGCCGAGGCCGCCCATGTTCGCGGCGGTGGCGGCGAACCCCGCCTGCGCTTCCTGGCCGGGCCGGGCGAGCTCCAGCACGGCCGCGGTGGCGGCGCCGCTGAACAACCCGGCGGCGAAGCCGGACAGCACCCGTCCGAGCAGCAGCATCGGCAGCCCGCCCTCGAACACGAAGCACAGCGCGCTCGCCGCCGACAGCCCCAGTGCGCACAGCAACACCGGCCGCCGGCCCACCTCGTCGGAGACATTGCCGGCCAGCAGCAGCACCGTGATCACCCCGAGGGCGTACACGGCGAAGACCACGGTCACGATCAGCTCGGAGAAGCCGAGCTGCGCGCGGTAGAGCCCGTACAGCGGGGTGGGCAGGGTCGTCCCGGCCATACCGACGGCGAACACACCCGCCGCCGCCGGATAGCCGAGCCGCCGGGTCCCGCCCGTGCGATCGATGATCATGGCGACAAACGTAGGCTTCCGCTGCCACCCCGTCGAGGACCCACCGCGGGGACCCCGAGGAGCGGGAAAAGCCGAGCGTGGCACCCCCGCGGTCGGCGGGGGCACCACGCGGGGCCCGGTGCGGGACGGATCAGTGCTTGGCGGAGGGCGTGTTGGACGCCTTCACATTCACGGCCGCCCAGGCCTTGTTCACCGTCTTGTACTCGGTGCTCTTGGCGCCGTACATGTCCTTGGCCGCACGCAGGGTCGCGGTCCGGGCATCGTGGAAATCGGTCGTGGAGACCATGTACCGGGTGAGTGCCCGGTAGAAGATCGCCGTCGCCTTCGTCCGGCCGATGCCGGTCACCTTGGAGCCGTCCACGGTGGGGGAGTTGTAGGCGACCCCGCCGATGGTCTTCTTCCCGCTGCCCTCGGCGAGCAGGTAGTAGGCGTGCGAGGAGACGCCGGAGCCGGCGTGCACCTCGGTGTCGTAGGACGCCTTCGACCAGTAGTCGACCGTGCCTTCGAGCTTGTCGAGGGACGGCTTGTCCAGGCGGCGCAGGAACTTCTGGTCGAGTCCGAGCTTCTCGCCCAGCAGGTAGTTCGGCGGGTTCTTCGGGTTGTTGGTCGAGAACTCGACCGCGCTGCCGAAGATGTCCGCCAGCGACTCGTTGAGCGAGCCGGGCTCACCGAACTGGTTGCCCTCGATGTCCACCCGGGTGGGCTGGAGGTTGGCGGTCGCGTCGACGACGCCGTGGGAGAGCTCATGGCCGGTGACGTCCAGGACGACCAGCGGCTTGGTGAACGTCCGGCCGTCACCGTCGCCGTAGAGCATGCAGCCGCAGTCGGGGGACCAGAAGGCGTTGCCGACCTTCTTGCCGAAGTGCACCAGGGCCCGCGCCCCACGGCCGTCATTCTTGATGCCCTTGCGGCCGAACGTCTTCTTGTAGAAGTCGAGGGTGCTGGCGATGCCGTACTGGGCGTCGACGGCGGCGGTGGCCCGGTTGCTGGTGGTGCCGTTGCCCCAGCGGTTGGTGGTGCTGGTGAACGCCTTGCCGCCGCTGAACTTCTCCAGTTCCTTGTCGCCGGCGTCCCGGGTCTCGGTGTTGCCGCGGGTGGGGTCCTTCAGGGTGAAGGACTTCTTCGCGGTCTGGGTGGTGGACAGCGGCACACTGCCGACGAAGAAGGACGCGCCGGTGCCCTTGGCCGTGGCCGGGAAGCCGGCCGACTTCGCCGTCTGGCCGGTGGCGGGCGCGGCGGGGGTGACCAGCCCGGTCGAGGGGTTGAGCCGCTCGCCCCGCGCGCGCAGCTTGCGCTGGAGAGCGGGCGACAGGAACGAGTCGTCGGCCTGGACGTTGCTGAGCACCGCGCCGGTCGCCGCGTCGAGGACGACCGTACGGGCGCCACCGGACTCGGCGGTACGGCTGTCGGTCACCTCCACCTGATAGGCCAGCGTCGTACGGCCGTTGCGGGCGTCCACGACCAGTTCGGCGTCGCCGGCCTGGCCCTTGCCCACGGCGGCGGCCTTCGTCCGGGCCTCGCCGGCGGACAACTTCGGGTCCGTGCCGGTCATGTCGACCTGATGACGGTAGGCCCGGGTCACGCCCTCGTACGCCGAGTCGGCCGTCAGGTGGACGACGAGGTCGCCGCCGAGCACCGGCATTCCCCGGTGGGTCCGGACGAAGCGGACATGCTGCCGGCCGTCCGGGTCGACGAGCGTGTCGGTGGCCTTGAGGGTGTCCTTCTTGCTGACCCCGGTGGCCGTGGCGTGCGCGTACGCGGCGTCGCGGGCCGCGTCAACAGCCTTCTGGACAGCGGGAGTTGCGGAGGAAGCAGCGACCGGCGAGGCCGGCGGGGTCGCGGAGGCACTGCCCGCCACACCCGCTGTCAGGGTGGCGGCCGTCGTCACGGCGACCGCGATGGCCAGGCGGTGTCTGCGTATGTGGGGTCTACGCACTGATGTGGATCCTTAGCGCTGCGGGGGCGGTCGGCTCGCCAACCGCCCGTACGCGCGGTGCTGTTGTGCACCACGGGGGCCGCGGGGCCCCGCGCAAACCCTGGTATGCCTGGCATGGGCATGTAAAGAGAAATGATCAGGAATCGCGTTTCAGTGGGCGAAATTTAACAATTGGTCAGCATTAAGTAGCCAACAGGTGACCAACTGTGGTCCACCTGAGGAGACATGCGGTGGCGCGAAATGGTTGCTCGGAAGATGAGCGAAACTGTGGGCTGCTACGGGAGCGGGCTCGCCTGCGACAAACGGCCGTCGGCGCGGGGGTGTTGGAGTGGGGGAGCGCTCTCATCCCGAACGGTTCACGACGATCTGGCCCGCGCTGTGATCCGGTCCGTGGCGCGGCGGGGTCGGCGAAAGAGAGGGGCGGGGCCCGGCTACGGAGAGGAGCGGGGGCCGGCTACAGAGCGGAGCGGGGCCCGGCTATGGAGGGGGCGTGGGTAGGGCCGGTGATACGGCGCGGCCGCCCCGCCCGGCGCCGCTCGTCAGGTCAGGGGCCCCGGGTCAGGGAGCGGCCGGGTCAGGGTGACGCCCTAGGAGTTGTCTTCAAATGTCACGCCCACATCAGGAGCGATGCGAGGGTGACGGCGGCTTGGTAGGACTCGACGGTCTTGTCGTAGCGGGTGGC
>NZ_JBVHZH010000002.1:340608-393205 GCF_055574515.1 Streptomyces sp. NPDC029466 | reverse complement strand
CGGGGCCCGGGGGGCGGGGAGGGGGGGGGGGGGGGGGGGGGGCGCCCCCTACCCCCCCCCCCCCCCCCTCCCCCCCCCCCCCCCCCCCCCGTCCCCCCCCCCCCCCCCCCCCCCCCCCCGCGCCGTACCGAAACCTTCACCGAGCACGCCCACACCCCCCGCACCCATCACTCACAGTAATCATTCCCACGCCCCAGCGTGACACACCCCACTGACAGCGCTGAGGGCACGGAAGGCGCTGACAACGCTGACAGCGCTGCGAGCACGGAGAGCGCTGCGCGCAGGACCGCGCTGAGCGCGCCGCCGGCCCCGAAGCCGCGCTCCGGGGCGCCGTCCCCGCACGGGCCGGGGCGTGGCCTCCTGGGCGCGCGATGCCCGACAATGCTGCGCATGGTTTCCGCACGTACCCCTGCCACCGCGCCGCCCGGAACACCGAAGATCGGGCTCCGGGAGCGGAAGAAGATCCAGACCCGGGAGGCGATCCGGCGGGCCGCCTACCGGCTCTTCGAGGAGCAGGGGTACGACGCGACTCCCATCGACCAGATCGCCGAGGCCGCCGATGTCTCGCCGAGCACGGTCTTCCGCTACTTCCCGACCAAGGAAGACATCGTGCTCACGGACGAGTACGACACCGTGCTGGAGGCGGGGCTGCGGGCCCGCCCCGCGGACGAGCCGATGGTCGAATCGATGCGGCGGGTCGCGGTAGAGGCGGTGCGCGAGCTCACCGCCGCGGACCGCGGCGAACTCGTCCAGCGCATCCGGCTGGTCCGTGACGTACCCGCCATCCGGGGCCGTACGGCGGAGAACATCGCCCGGGACACCGCGTTGATCAGCGCGGTGCTGGCGGAGCGCACCGGCCGCCCGGCCGACGACCTGGAGCTGCGGGTGATCAGCGCCGCGGTCCTGGCCGCGCTCCAGGAGGCGATGCTGAACTGGGTCGCGGGCGGTCAGCGCACCGAACTGGAGGCGCTGATCCACCGGACGATGGATGTGCTGGCGCGGGGCCTCACGCTCTGAGTGCGTGCTCGATTCCCGCTGCCCCCTGGAGCAGTTCTTCGTCCATGCCGGATCCGCCGATGAGTTGGAGGCCGAGCGGCAGGCCGTTGGGGGCGCGGCCGGCGGGCAGGCTGATGGCCGGCAGCCCGGCGTTGCTCCACGGCAGGCACATGATCGAGGTGCCGGTGGTGGTGAGACCGGCGGGCGCGGGACCGGTGGCCGACGGGGCGATCCACAGGTCGACATCGGCCGCGGCGCGGTCCGCCGCGAGCCGGGCGCGGAAGGCATGACGCCGTATGCGGGCCGCCTCGTAGGCGGCGTCCCCGATCGTCCGGCCCTCCTGGATGGCCGCCGTGGTCTGCCGGCGGTAGCGGTCGCCGAAGCGGGCGAACCAGTCCCGGTGCGCACGGGCGACTTCATAGCGGTTCATCGTGAACAGCTGCTCGACGATCTGCTCGAAGTCGTCCATCACCGGCACCTCGTGGACGGTGTACCCGGCGGACCGCAGCAGCTCCTGCTGTTCCGCGAAGGCGCGCAGGGCCGCGTCGTCGGCGCGCTCCAGGTAGGGACCGGCCGGTACACCCAGTACCGGGCGCGGCCCGCGCCCCACCACGGCCTCCGGTCGCCATCCGTCGACCAGCACCGACGCCGCCAGGGCGACACCCGCCACGTCCGTGGCGTAGCAGCCGAGGGTGTCGAAGCTCGCGGCGTTGGGGATCACCCCGTCGACCGGTATCCGCCCGTAGCCCGGCTTGAAGCCGACCACTCCGCAGTAGGCGGCGGGCCGGATCATCGAGCCGACGGTCTGCGTCCCGATGGCCAGCGGCACCATCCCGGCGGCGACCGCGGCCGCCGAACCGCTGCTCGAACCACCGGGCGTATGCGCCGGGTTGTGCGGATTGCGGGTCGGGCCCGGGGCGGTGACCGCGAACTCCGCGGTGACGGTCTTGCCGGCGATCAGCGCACCGGCCGCACACAGCCGGTCGACGACGCCGGCCTGTCGCCCGCCGAGCACCTCGGGCGGCAGCGCCGAGCCCGCGCGGGTGGGCAGCCCGTCGACCCGCACGATGTCCTTGATGCCCACGGGGACGCCATGGAGCACGGGCCGGCCGGCGGGGTCCCGCACGGCGGCCGCCGCCCGACCCGCCGCCTCCAGGAGCCGGGTACGCCGCCCCGTCTCCGCCACGAAGGCCCGCACCTCCGGATCGACGGCGTCAATGCGGTCGCAGGTGCGGTGGACCGCGTCGACGGGGTCGTCGGTGCCGGCCCGCAGCGCCGCGGCTTCCTGGACGAGGGATCGCTTCTTGAGCAAGTTCGTCACGTTGCGAGGCTACAACCGGCCTCTGACAGCGGCGGGTTGTCGCTGGCTCCGCCACGGTGTCCCAGGGCTGGGACCTCCCAACTCCCCCAGGACTGCGCCCAGATGACGCCCTTCGGCTAGCTCGCGCAGGCCCCGCGGCGCCTGCTCGATGCCGTACAGCCGGGCGAGCGAGGCCAGAACTTGAAGACTTGACGCCGCGTCAGGAGCCATTTCGTCACTGGCCCCAGGGCACGGCGGCGGCCCCCTGGGACGGCCGTTGTGCCGTACGTCCAAGGGGGCCGCCGCCGCGGAAGCGCCGTGAACCGTGCGCCGGGCCCGGGCCCGTTCACCGGCAGATGATCACCCCCGGAGGCGCTCGGTCAGCTCCTCCGGGTCGGTGGTCGGGCGCTCGCAGGTGAATTGACGGCAGACGTAGGCGGCCGGTTGGCCGTCCACCAGGGGGCGGTCCTGGAGGAGCGGTACCTCGTCGGCCCCGGGGGCACCCAGTGCGACGACCGCCCCCGGGGCGGTGCCGAGCAGCGCGGCGCGGTGCAGCGCGGCGGTGGCCGGATCGCCCTGCGGGCCGACGACCGCGACCTCGCGCGGCCCGTCCAGTGCGGCCTCGGCGACGGCCAGGCCCCAGCCGATGAAGCGCGGGGCCCGCCCGGCGAGCGCGGTGACGATGCCCAGGGCGCGCTCCGCGGCGTCCCGGTGGAGACCGCTGCCGGTGAGCGCCGCATACGAGAGCAGGGCACCGGCCGCCGCGGTCCACCCGGAGGGCGTCGCGTTGTCGGTCGGGTCCTGGGGGCGGCGGATCAGTGCCTCGGCGTCGGCCGCGGTGTCGTAGAGCGCGCCGTCCTCGGCGGTGAACTGGAGCAGCACGGTGTCCAGGAAGAATCCGGCGAACTCCACCCAGACACCCTCCCCGGTGACCGAGGCCAGGGTGAGGAAGCCCTCCGCGACATCGGCGTAGTCCTCCAGGACACCGGAGTTGGCACCAGGGGTGCCGTCGCGGGAGGTGCGGTGCAGCCGGGCATGCCAGTCCATGTGGACGCGGACCAGCAGGTCGGCGGCGTCGGTGGCGGCCTGGATGAGGTCCGGCCGGTCGAAGTAGGCACCGGTTTCGGCGAGCGCGGCGATGGCCAGCCCGTTCCAGGAGGCGACGACCTTGTCGTCCCGCCCCGGGCGCGGCCGCTCCTCCCGCGCCGCGAGCAGCCGCCGCTTGAGGGAGGCCACCCGTTCGGCGTCCACCAGGCCCTCGGTGTCCGGGAGTTGGAGGACCGAGGCGCCCTCCTCGAAGGTGCCCTCCTCGGTGACGCCGAAGCAGGTGGCGGCGAACTCCGCGTCCTCGTCGCCCAGTACGGCGCGCAGCTGCTCGGGCGTCCAGACGTAGTAGGCGCCCTCGACGTGCTTGCCGGTGCCGTCATCGCTGTCCGCGTCCAGTGCGGAGGCGAAGCCGCCCTGGTCGGTACGGAGCTCGCGGACCATGAAATCGGCGGTCTCGACGGCGATCCGGCGGGCCAGGTCCGAGCCGGTGGACCGCCACAGATGCGCGTAGGTCCGGCACAGCAGGGCGTTGTCGTAGAGCATCTTCTCGAAGTGCGGCACAGTCCAGGTGGTGTCCACCGCATAGCGCGCGAAACCGCCGCCGAGCTGGTCGTAGATGCCGCCGCGGGCCATCGCCGCGCCGGTCGCCTGCACCATTTCCAGGGCCCCGGCGGACCCGGTGCGCGCGTGGTGGCGGAGCAGGAATTCCAGCACCATGGACGGCGGGAACTTGGGCGCGCCACCGAATCCGCCGTGCACCGCGTCGAATTCACGGGTCAGCCCCATCAGGGCGCCGTGCAGTTCCTCGGGGCCCGGCGGCCGCCGGTCCGCGGGCAGCGCCCCGGTCAGGGAACGTCCGGCCAGGTCGGCGACGATCCGTCCGGCGACCTCCCCGACCTCGTCGCGGCGGTCGGCCCAGGCGTTGCGCACCCCGTCGAGGATCTGCCCGAAGGACGGCATGCCGTGGCGGGGCTCGGGCGGGAAGTACGTACCGAAGTAGAACGGCTCGGCGTCGGGCGTGAGGAAGACGGTCATGGGCCAGCCGCCCTGGCCGGTGGCGGCCTGTACGGCCTCCATGTAGACGGCGTCGACGTCCGGGCGCTCCTCGCGGTCGACCTTGACGGACACGAAGTGCTCGTTGAGCAGCTCGGCGGTGGCCTGGTCCTCGAAGCTCTCGTGCGCCATCACATGGCACCAGTGACACGAGCTGTAGCCCACGCTGAGCAGCACCGGCACACCACGCCGCCGGGCCTCCTCGAACGCGGCGGCGGACCAGGGCCACCAGTCGACGGGGTTGTCGGCGTGCTGGAGCAGATACGGGGAAGTCTCATGAGCCAGGCGGTTCGGCATGGGTCCATCCTCTCCCAAGGGGGGCCGGTGAGCCGGGAGCGGAGGGAGTTGTCCACAGCCCTGCCGGAATCCGTGCGGACGCGGAACACTGTGCGTGCGGCGACGATCACCGCCGGAGACTGCTGGAACTGCTGGAGGGGGATGGCATGCCGGGCTCACTGGCTGTGCTGCGCGACGGCCACCGGGCGGAAGCGGAAGCGCTGTTGACCAGGGCGGTCGAGGAAGAGGTACGGCGCTCGGGCGGGCGGCTCGACGGGGACACGCTGCTCAGCAGGGCGCGCTCGGCGCTGGAGGAGCTGGCGGGCAGCGCCGCCGAGGAGTATTCCGCGTATGTGCGGGCGCTGGACGAGGCGGCCGCCGGTCAGCCCTCGCTGGGCCGGCGGCTGACCCGCAAGGAGCTGGGGACCCCCGCGGTGGCGACGGCCGCGGCGGCGGTGGCGGCCTGCGGCGCGGACCTCGCGTACGGCACGGGCGCGGGCGCGGCGCTGGGCGTAGGGGCGGTCGTGGTGGTGGCGGGGGCGGCGGCCACGGTCCTGAAGCTGACCGCGGGACACTGGCCGGCGGCCCACCAGGAAGCCGGGAAGCGCGGCCAGCCGGGCGGGGCCCAGCAGCTGCGGCTTCAGTGGCTGACGGCGCTGGAGGTGCGGGGCATCCGTCCGTTCCTGGACCAGCAGCGGATGCTGACGGCAGCGGCCCGCGGCGGGGGCACGGCGTCCCAGCCGGCCGCCTCGACGTCCAGCCGTGGGCCGCAGTTGCGCGGCGCTGACCGCAGCGCGGCGGCCCGTCAGCGGTCCGTACTGGAGCATTCGTTCGCCCAACTTCCGCGCCCGGACGGCGTGTTCGCGGGGCGTCGGGCGGAGCTGACGCAGATCGCCCAGTGGGTGCAGGCGGCCCGCGCGAGCACGGAAACCAAGCCGACGGTGGTGGTGCTGCACGGCGAGCCGGGGTCGGGCCGGACGGCGCTGGCGGTGCGGGCCACCCATCAGCTGCGCGATCAGTTCCGTGGCGCGTGTGTGGTGGATCTGCGCAGTGACACCCCCGGTGAGGTGCCGCTGCCCACCCGGGACGCGCTGCTGCATCTGCTCAACCGGCTGGGCGCGCCGCGCGAGCAGCTGCTGTTCCGCGAGCGGCCGTCCCAGGAACAGCAGGTCAAACGGCTCGCCGAGCTGTATCACCACCATCTGACCGGCCTGCCGGTGACGGTGCTGCTGGATGACGCCGCGGATGCGGAGCAGGTGCGCACGCTGGTGCCGGAGCGGTCCGACAGCCTGGTGCTGGTCACCTCCCGTACGCCCCTGGAGCTGCCCGGGGACCTCCAGGCATGGGTGCATCAGCTGCCGGTGGGCCCCCTGGACACCGCGGGCACCGAGGAGCTGCTGCGGGCCACCGCCGCGGGCGGTGGCGAGGCCCCGGACGCGGCGGGCCCGTACGACTCGCGGGCGATCGACGAGATCTCCGGGCTGTGCGCCGGGCTGCCGCTGGCGCTGCGGGTGGCGGGCTCCTCGCTCGGTACGCGCACCCCCGCCGCGCTGGCCACGGATCTCGCGGCCCACGAGGAACGGTCGCCGGTGGAGCGGGCCCTGTGGCTGCGCTACTGCGACCAGTCGGAGACGGCCCGTCGGCTGCTGCGCCGGCTGGCGCTGGTGGGCCGGGCGAGCCTGGGGGCGGCGGCCTCGGCTGCGCTGCTGGGCGTCGAACAGGCCGAGGCGGCCCGGCAGCTGACGACGCTGGCCCGCGCGGGGCTGATCGAGCATGTCCGCGGCGAGCGCTATCGCCTGCATGCCCTGGTACACAGCTTCGCGCATGACCGGCTGGTGGACGAGGAGGAGCCGGGCGAGCGCGGGGCGGCCCAGGAGCGGCTGATCCGTGGCTATGCGGAGCTGGCCGACTCGGTCATCCGGCTGGTCGACGGCCGGACGTCCACCCGCGCCGACCGCTTCGGATCGCACGGCTTCACCTCCCTGGACGCGGCCCTCCAGTGGCTGGACGACGAGAGCAGCTTCATCACCTCCGCGTTGCGCCATGCCGATCACGGCGTGGACCAGGCGGCGGTCTCGCATCTGCTGGGCGCGCTGGCCGACTACTGCCTGCTGCGCGGCGATCTCTACCGGCTGGGCGAGCTGAGCGAGCTGACCCGGGCCGTCGGGCAGGGGCTGCTGGTCCGCTCGGTGCAGTGGCGCACGGGTGTGGCGGCCCGGCAGCTCGGCGAGCTGGACAAGGCGCGGACGACCCTTGCGTCAGTGGTGGATCTGTATTTCGAGGCACACCATCCGGCGGGTGCCGCCCGTGCGCTGCGGGATCTGGGCATCACGCTCCAGCAGCAGGGCCATCTCACCGAGGCCTCGGCCAAGCTCCGTGAGGCGCTGGAGCTCCAGTCCGGCGCGGATATGCACGGTGACCGGGCGTGGACGCTGCACGCCCTGGCCGCGGTGGAGCGGGACCGCGCACAGCTCGCGGACGCGGTCGCCATGCTGCGTGAGGCGCTGGAGCTTCACGAGGAGAGCGAGAGCGTGCACGGCCAGGCCTGGGCGCACTTCCAGCTCGGCCAGGTGCATCTGCGCAGGGGCGATGTACCGGCCGCTGAGCAGGCCCTTCAGGCGGCGATGGAGCTCTACGGCCGGACGCACGACGAGCGTGGTGAGGCCTGGGCGATGACGCAGCTGGCGCGCGCCCGGCTGGTGGACGGCGATCCGGGGCCCGCGGTGGACCAGCTGCGGCAGGCGCTGCCGCTGCACCACCAGCACGAGGACGCCCGTGGTGAGGCCTGGACGATGTACTACCTGGGCCAGGCGCTGGAGGAGCGCGGCGAACGCGATGCGGCGCTGCGGCAGCTGGAGCGGTCCCGGACGATGTTCAGCCGGATGCAGGACGGCTACGGACTCGCCTGCGCCCGGCATCATTCGGGCCGGGTCACCCGTGATCTGCGGGCCGAGCAGACCGGCTCGCTGCGCAACAGCGGCTTCGCCCGGCAGCTGCTTCAGGACGCCCGTAAGGACTTCCAGCGGATCGGGGTGCCCCACGGGGAGGCGTGGTCCTGCCTGGAGTTGCTGATCATCGACGCCGGCAACGGCCGGGCGGCGCAGGCCCTGGAGCTGGCCGACGAGGCGGCGCGGCTCTTCGCCGGCTACGGCGACCGTCGTGGTGAGGACTGGGCGCGGTTCCTGCGCTGCTCGCTGCTGCCGCTCGCCTCGCCGGGCGGTTCCGTGGTGGGCACGGCCGTCGCCCAGGAGGAACTGGCGCAGCTGGTCCGGGAGAAGCATGCGACCCGCGACGCCAAGCTGGAGGACTGCGCGGAGGCGTTCGCGCTGCTGCTGGAGCGCGGGGTGGAGCCGGAATCGGGCTGGCAGGCCTGGCGGCTGGGCATGGTGCCGAACCGCCATGCACGCGAGGTCATGGGCGTGCTGATCGCCCCGGCCGACGCGGAGTGACGGCGGGGCGGGCCCGGAAGCGATGGCGGGAGCGATGGCGGGGATGCAGGGAGTGACGCCGGGTACGCCGGGGCGCACCGCCGCGGACGTGCGTGGTGACGCCCCGACGGCGCGCGGGCCCGGCTCGCCGGCCGCTCGGACCGACGAGCCGCCGGGCCGGTCAGCCGGCCGTGTCCATCGGCCGGCCGTCGACCGCCACCCGGTCTCTGCGGACCACCGGGGCTCCACGCAGCGGCCGGTCCGCACGGAGCGGCCGGCCCATGGGCCGAGCGGTCCTCGTCGTGGGCGGACCGGCAGGCCCCGCGCTCAGCTGGTCTTCGGCTCGGTGGCCGGCGCGGCGGCGGAGGCGGTGCTGCCTGCCTCGCCGCCCTCCGGCTGCTCCTCGAAGTCCACCTTCTTCATGTGCTTGTTCATGGACTTCATCAGCAGCCACACGGCGCCGCCGATGACCGCGAAGACGATGAAGCCGAGGACGCCGGGGGTCACCTTGTTCTTGTCGAAGCTGTCGGCAAGGGTGACGAAGTGCGTCAGGGCGAGGGTGCTGGTCGCGCTCATCATGGGGTCAATTGTTGCGGATGCCCGCGAAGAGGTCGTCCTCGGGGAGGGAAGTGTCCACGAGCGACTTCGCGAGCTCGTACTCCTCCGTCGGCCAGACCTCGCGCTGGATGTCCATCGGCACCCGGAACCACCCGCCGTCGGGGTCGATCTGGGTGGCGTGGGCGATCAGCGCCTTGTCACGGATCTCGAAGAACTCATCGCACGGGACATAAGTGGTCAGCGTGCGCTCACGCTGCTCGAACTGCTTCCAGCGCTCCAGCCACTCGCCATAGGGCGAGTCCATCCCGCGCGCCAGCAGCGCCTCGTGCAGCGCGACCGTACGGGGACGGTTGAAGCCCTGGTTGTAGTAGAGCTTCTGGGGCTGCCAGGGCTCACCGGCCTCCGGGTACTTCTCCGGGTCGCCGGCCGCCTCGAAGGCCACCATCGTGATCTTGTGGGTCATGATGTGGTCCGGGTGCGGATAGCCGCCGTTCTCGTCGTAGGTCGTGATGACCTGCGGCTTGAACGTCCGGATCAGGCGGACGAGGGGCTCGGCCGCCGCCTCGACGTCCTGCAAGGCGAAGCAGCCGTCGGGCAGCGGCGGCAGCGGGTCGCCCTCGGGCAGCCCGGAGTCGACAAAGCCCAGCCACTCCTGCTTGACGCCCAGGATCTCCCGGGCCTCGTCCATTTCCTTCTTCCGTACCTCGTGGATGTTCTCCTCGATATACGGGTCGCCCTGGAGTTTGGGGTTGAGGATGGATCCTCGCTCACCGCCTGTGCAGGTGGCGACCAGCACGTCCACCCCCTCGGACACGTACTTGGCCATGGTGGCCGCACCCTTGCTCGACTCGTCGTCGGGGTGGGCGTGAACCGCCATCAATCGCAGCTGCTCAGTCAAGACTCGATCCTCAATGAAGGGCCGGAGAAGATGCCTCCTATAGTGACCGAAGCGAGGGGGCACTGTATTCCCAGGGGCGGGGACCCCCCGGGGGTTCATGAGTGAGGTCCCCGTATCCAGGAGGATTGATCATGACCGCGGTGCGCGACGGGCTCCCCGACGGACGCTACGGCCGTTCCGCGGATCAGCGCGCGGACCGCAAGCTCAAGATCATTGGTGCGGTGCTCGGCGTCGCGCTGCTGGGCCTGATCGGCTGGTCCGGTGTCTCCTACATCACGGGGCAGGACCTCAGCGGCCGGGTGGTCGCCTGGGACGCGGTCTCCGACCACGCCATCAAGGTCCATCTCGAAGTCGTCAAGGACACCGACGCCAAGGGTGTGTGCACGCTCCGCTCGCAGGCCGAGGACGGCTCCGAGGTCGGCCGCAAGGACGTCACCGTCGACCAGCGCACGGGCCAGGTGGACACCGAGGTCACCGTGCGGACGACGAAGCGGGCGACCAACGCCGTGCTGGTCGGCTGCACGGCGTCCGGTACGGGCTGACCCCGCCACCCCGCCACCGCCACCGACCGGCCGACCCCACGAGCCCCACCGCCGACCGCCCGGCCTCTCACGCCACCCCGCCCGCCCCACGCGCCTCCGCACACCCCTGCCGGCCCACCGGCCACACCCCCACCGGCAGGGTCAACCGCACCGCCCGCCCCACCCGTGTCGCCTGGGCCACGGCCGGCACGGGGCGTGTCGGGACCGCCTCTGATCAGGCATGATGCGCTGCTGAGCGGTCGCTGTGAATTTCCTCTTCCCCGTTTTGTGCCGGAATTGTTAGGCTCGTGGTTTCGCCCACCTGTGAAGGCGCAAACCTTCCTGGTAGGGCGTTTGATTTATCCCCAGTACCGACGAGGAGCACCTGTGACCCAGACCAGCGAGAACGTCACCTGGCTTACCCAGGAGGCGTATGACCAGCTCAAGGCCGAGCTGGAGCACCTGTCTGGTCCCGCACGCGCCGAGATCACCGAAAAGATCGCGGCCGCCCGCGAGGAAGGTGACCTGAAGGAGAACGCCGGGTACCACGCGGCCAAGGAAGAGCAGGGCAAGCAGGAGCTGCGCGTCCGCCAGCTCACCCAGCTGCTCCAGACCGCGAAGGTCGGCGAGGCCCCGGCCGAGACCGGCGTCGTCGCCCCCGGCATGGTCGTCACCATCGCGTTCGACGGGGACCTGGACGACACGCTGTCGTTCCTTCTGGCCTCCCGGGAGTACGCGAGCTCGGACATCGAGACCTACTCCCCCCAGTCGCCGCTGGGCACCGGCGTGAACGGCAAGAAGGTCGGCGCCGAGGCGGAGTACGAGCTCCCCAACGGCAAGAAGGCGACCGTGAAGATCCTCGACGCCAAGCCGTACACGGGCTGAGGCCGAGACACCGCAGACGTCGGAGCGGCCCGGAGCGTGATGCTCCGGGCCGCTTCGTCGTGCTGGACACCGCTCGGGACCGCCGGGCCGTACGCCGCCCGGCTCCCCCGCGCCCTGTGCCGCCGGGCCCGCCGCGGGCCGTTCCGCCCGCTCAGGCCGCGGCCGACCGGTATTTGCGGACGGCCAGCGTCCGGAAGACCGCGATGATCACCAGGGACCAGATCACCGAGGCCACCACCGGATGCTCCATCGGCCAGGCACCGGTCACCGACTTCGGCACCCGGTCGATGGTGTTGCCGAACAGCTCCCGGGCGGCGGCCACCGTCGCACTGAACGGGTTCCACTCCGCGACATGCTGGAGGAACGCCGGCATGCCGTTGACCGGCACGAACGCATTCGAGATGAAGGTCAGCGGGAAGAGCCAGATCAGCCCGCCGGAGGTGGCCGCCTCGGGGGTGCGCACCGAGAGGCCGATGAGCGCGCCGATCCACGAGAAGGCGTAGCCGAGCAGGAGCAGCAGCGCGAAGCCGGCCAGCACCTCGGCGAGGCTCTCGTGGGTGCGCCAGCCGATCAGCAGCGCGACGACCGCCAGCACCACCAGCGTCAGCGCGGTCTGCACGAGGTCGGCGAGGGTCCGTCCGGTGAGCACCGCGCCCCGGGACATCGGCAGCGACCGGAACCGGTCGATCAGGCCCTTGTGCATGTCATCGGCGATACCCGCGCCGGCTCCGGCCGTGGCGAAGGTGACCGTCTGCGCGAAGATCCCGGCCATCAGGAACTCGCGATATGCCTGGGCGTCGCCCACGGGGGCGCCGGGGATGTTGATGGAACCGCCGAAGACGTAGGTGAACAGCACCACGAACATGATCGGCTGGATCAGCCCGAAGATCACCACTTCGGGAATGCGCAGCATCCGTATCAGATTGCGCTTGGCGACCACCAGGGAGTCGCGTACGGAACGGCTCAAGCCGCCGCGGGGCCGGACGGGGGCGGTGTCGGCCGCTTCGGTCACCGTGGTCACTTCACGCCCTCCTTGTCGGTCGTCACATCCGCGTTCAGGGCGTCGGCCGCCGTTCCGGCCTTCCTGCGCTTCTGCTGCCTGCCGACGGAGCCCCCGTCTGCCGGTCCGGCGTCCGCGGCGTCCGCGCCGTTGCCGTTGCCGTCCGCGGTCTCGGCGGCGTGGCCGGTGAGCGAGATGAACACATCGTCGAGGGTCGGGCGGCGCAGCCCGATGTCATCTATCTCCACGCCGCGGAGGTCCAGTTCGCGGATGACCTCGGCGAGCAGCTTGGCGCCGCCCGTCACCGGGATCGTGAGCTTGCGGGTGTGCGGTTCGACGGTGCCCTCGCCCTTGCCGAAGCCGCGCAGGACCTCGTCGGCGACCGTGAGGTGCTCGGGAGCGTGCACGACGACCTCGACGCGTTCGCCGCCGGTGCGGGCCTTGAGCTGGTCGGAGGTGCCGCGGGCGATGACCTTGCCGTGGTCGACGACGCAGATGTCGTGGGCCAGGCGGTCGGCCTCCTCCAGATACTGCGTGGTGAGCAGCAGGGTCGTGCCGCCGGCGACCAGCTCCTGGATGACGTCCCACAGACCCTGGCGGTTACGGGGGTCCAGGCCGGTGGTCGGCTCGTCCATGAACATCACGGGCGGGCTGACGACCAATGCGGCCGCGAGGTCGAGCCGGCGGCGCATACCGCCGGAGTAGGTCTTGGCGGTGCGGTCCGCGGCATCGCCGAGGTGGAAGCGTTCCAGCAGTTCGGCGGCTCGCCGCTTCGCGTCACGCCCGCTCATCTGGTAGAGCTGGCCGACCATCATCAGGTTCTCGCGACCGGTCAAGTACTCGTCGACGGCGGCGAATTGGCCGGACAGACCTATGGAGCGGCGCACTTTGTCGGGGTGGGCCAGCACATCGATCCCGGCGACCACCGCCTTGCCCCGGTCGGGCTGGAGCAGGGTCGTCAGGACCCGTACGGCGGTGGTCTTGCCGGCACCGTTGGGGCCGAGCATTCCGAGGACGGTTCCTTCGGGGACGTCGAGGTCGACGCCGTCCAGTGCCCTCACGTCACCGAAGGTCTTGACCAGACCTTCGGCGTAAATGGCGCCTGGCATAGGGGTACTCCCATGGCTTGGGTCAGTTCCAGGTCGAATATTACGGTTGGCGGTCTACGCCTGCTCTGTGGGCATTTGTCCGCAACGGGACACCATGACGCACCGGCACCCCGCAGCCGGGATACTACGACACAGACGCGATACATCGCGATACGTTTTGCCGACTTCGCGCGCAGCGGTGGAGGGAAGTGGAGGACGACAGCAGAGGAAACAGATGTTCGCCGACGCGTGTGGGGCGCCACGGTATACCCGTGACGCCCCATGGCCCCATCCCTTTTGCCGCATCCGTCGCGGCAGGCTCACTCCGTGACGAAGTACCCCGCCTCGCGCAGCGCCGCCCGCAGTTCAGCGCAGTGCGCCGGCCCCTTGGTCTCCAGATGCAGCTCCACCTCGACCTCGGTCAGACCGAGCCGCGGATCCGTCCGCACATGGCCCACATCGAGGACGTTCGCATCGGCCACCGACAGCACCCCCAGCAGCGTCGCCAGCGCCCCCGGCCGGTCCGTCAGCCGCAGCCGCAGCGAGAGATAGCGCCCGCCGGCGGCCATCCCGTGCCGCAGGATGCGCTGCATCAGCAGCGGGTCGACATTGCCGCCGGACAGCACCGCGACCACCGGCCCCTCGAAGGACTCCGGGTCGGCGAGCAGCGCCGCCACCGGGCTCGCCCCGGCCGGCTCCACCACCAGCTTGGCCCGCTCCAGACACAGCAGCAGCGCACTGGACAGCTGGTCCTCGGTGACCGTACGGACCTCGTCCACCAGCTCCTCGACCAGCCCGAAGGTCACCTCGCCGGGCCGCCCGACCTTGATGCCGTCGGCCATCGTCGACAGCCCCTCGATCGCCACCGGACGCCCGGCCGCCAGCGACGGCGGATAGCAGGCCGCACCCGCCGCCTGCACCCCGACGACCCGCACATCCGGCCGCAGCGCCTTCACCGCGAGCCCGATCCCGGCCACCAGCCCGCCGCCGCCGACCCCGACGACGATGGTCCGCACCTCCGGGCACTGTTCGAGAATCTCCAGCCCGACCGTGCCCTGCCCGGCGATGATGTCGTGGTGGTCGAAGGGGTGGATGAAGACCGCACCGGTCTCGCGCGCGTAGTCCTGGGCGGCGGCCAGCGTCTCGTCCACCACATGGCCCTGGAGCCGTACCTCCGCCCCGTATTCACGGGTGGCGGCCACCTTCGGCAACGGGGCGCCGACCGGCATGAACACCGTCGAGCGCACCCCCAGCAGGGACGCCGCCAGCGCCACCCCCTGGGCGTGATTGCCCGCGCTCGCGGCCACCACACCGGCCGCCCGCTCCTGCGCCGAGAGCCCGGCGATCCGTACGTACGCGCCACGGATCTTGAATGAGCCGGTGCGCTGGAGGTTCTCGCACTTCAGATGCACGGGCGCGCCGACCAGCCCGGACAGATAGCGGCTGCCCTCCATCGCGGTGGCCCGGGAGACACCGGAGAGCATCTTGTGCGCCGCCCGGATGTCATCGACCGTGATCGCAGCCGCCGGACCCTCCGCGGGAAGCGCGGCGGTGGTCTCCTGCGGCGTACGCGGCGTGTGGTCGGCCATGCCGCCAGTCTCGCAGTTCGCCCACCGGAGGGCCTTTTCTGCCCGAATGCTGATCAGTCACGCGGCGGGCGGGGGTACGGCGGCAGCCCGTACGACCGCCCGGGGCTACGGGGCGTTATCGGAATGGGCAGCGCAGGTACGCTCCGCGCCGGGTCCGCGTACGCTGTCCTCCCATCCATACGCACTTCCACCGAAGCGAGCTCCCGGCCATGCCCACCTCTTCGGACATGACGACCCACACCGACCCCGCTCTCCTCGACGCGCTGCAGCACCAAGTGGCCGTCTTCGCCCGCCGTGCAGAACAGAGCCGGCTCGGCGGCGTCGGACAGGCGCGCAACTCCATGGACCGCGCCGCGTATCTGCTGCTCAACCGCCTGGACCAGGAAGGCCCGATGGGGGTCAAGGCCCTGGCCGCCGGTATGGGCATCGACTCCTCGACGGTCACCCGGCAGGTCGCCCCGCTGGTCGACTCCGGTCTGGTCAGCCGCGCCACCCACCCCGAGGACGGCCGCGCCGTGGTGCTCCAGCTGTCCGAGCGCGGGCACGCCCGTCTGGAGGAGGTGCGCACCTCGCGCCGTGCGCTGATGGCCCTGGTGACCGAGCAGTGGTCCGAGGAGGAGCGCGCCGCCTTCACCACCCTCCTGACGCGCTTCAACGCCTCCCTCTGCGACATCACCGCGTCCTTGACACCGGCAGGCCCGGCGTCCTGACGCCTGCGCACACCGGCTGACCCGACGCGGGCCCCGAGCTCGCCCCGGCGGGGCCGCCCGGCCCGTCCCGCCTCTTGACCGGCCGGCCGTACTGCCGTGCTATAGGAGCCCAGGAGTCGTGCGTCCGTCATCCGGGAGGCGCGGTGCGACAGCGGCGGTCGGAGCAGGAGCGCCGCCGCGCCCGGGAGTTCGAGCGGTTCGTGGCGGGCGCGGCGGGCCGGCTGCTGCACACCGCCACCCTGCTGACCGGCGAGCCCGCCACCCGGCCCGCCCCGGCCGCCGAGGAGTTGCTGCTCCGGGCGCTGTCGCGGACGTACGCCGACTGGGACCGGCTGCGCGGCGACGATCCGTACGCGCACACCCGCCGGGAGCTGGCCGCCGTGTTCGCGCACACCGCCCGGCGCCACCGCCGGCCGCGCGGCGGGTTGCTGGACCGGCTGTCCCCGCAGGAGCGGCTGGTGCTCGTCCTGCGGTTCCACGAGGACGTGGCCGAGGAACAGACCGCCGCCCAACTCGGCCTGCCCGCCGAGCGGGTGCACGCGCTCGGCCTGCACGCCCTCGGGGAAATGCGCAGCCGCCGCCCCGGACCGGCCCCGTTTACGGAAACGGAAGCGGACCCCGCACCGGCAACGGGAACCACACCGGAACCCACCGCCCCATGAGTCCCGCCGACCGCAAGGAGACCGAGGTACGGCGGATGCTGGCCGGACCGCGTCCGCTCGTACCGGCCGATCTGGCCGCGCGCGCCACCGCCCGCGGCCGCCGGCTGATGCTCCACCGCAGACGGGCGCGGCACCTCGGCCGACTGCTCGCCCTCCTCGTGCTGGCGGCACTGGTCTGGGCAGCCACGACCCAGCCGTGGCTGCCCCCGCCGGCCCACACCACCCCTCACACGGAGGGGTGGTGAACGGCCGGCGCGTGTCCCGTCAGCCCAGCGCCTGCGCCAGGTCGGCCAGCAGGTCGTCGACGGACTCGATGCCGACCGAGAGGCGCACGAGGTCGCCGGGGACCTCCAGCAGCGACCCGGCCGTCGAGGCGTGCGTCATCCGCCCCGGGTGCTCGATCAGCGACTCGACGCCGCCCAGCGACTCACCGAGGGTGAACAGCCTGGCCCGGTTGCAGACCTCGACGGCCTCCTGCTCGCCGCCCGCGACCCGGAACGACACCATGCCGCCGTAGGACCGCATCTGCTTGGTGGCCACGTCGTGGCCCGGGTGCTCGGCCAGCCCCGGGTAGTAGACCTGGGTCACCTTGTTGTGGGAGCTCAGCAGCTCCGCGATCCGCTCCGCGTTGGCGCTGTGCCGGTCCATACGGACGGCGAGCGTCTTGATGCCGCGCATCACCAGCCAGGCGTCGAACGGGCCCGAGACCGCGCCCATCGCGTTCTGGTGGTAGGCGAGTTCCTCACCCAGGGTGTCGTCATTGACGACCAGGGCGCCACCGACCACATCCGAGTGCCCGCCCATGTACTTGGTCGTGGAGTAGACCACCACATCGGCGCCGAGGGCGAGCGGCTGCTGGAGGTAGGGGCTGGCGAAGGTGTTGTCAACGACGAGCTTGACCCCGGCGTCCCGGGCGACGGCGGCGAGCGCCGCGATGTCGGTGATCCCGAGCAGCGGGTTGCTGGGCGTCTCCACCCAGATCGCCTTCGTACGGGGCCGCAGTGCGGCGCGCACGGCCTGCGGGTCGGAGGTGTCGGCCACCGACCACTCCACGCCCCAGCGCTCGACGACCTTGGAGATGAGACGGAACGTGCCGCCGTAGGCGTCATTGGGGATGACGACATGGTCGCCGGGGGTCAGCAGGGTCCGCAGCAGGCAGTCCTCGGCGGCGAGGCCGGAGGCGAAGGCGAGGCCGCGGCGGCCGCCGTCCAGAGCTGCGAGGTTCTCTTCGAGGGCGGTACGGGTCGGGTTGGCACTGCGGCTGTACTCGTAGCCGCCGCGGAGCCCGCCCACGCCGTCCTGCTTGTAGGTGGACACCTGGTAGATGGGAGGTACCACCGCACCGGTCGCCTCATCAGGCTCCTGACCTGCGTGGATGGCACGGGTTTCAAAATGCTGGTGGCGCTCTTCGCGCTGATCGCTCATGCCTGCCGAGGGTAGTCGTCCGCGCAACCGAACTTTCCGGAACTTTCTGGTTGGCTGGATAGTGGATACAGACGAGGATCCGCACAGCGGTTCCCGTAGCCACCCGCCGCACACCGCCCCTCGCACCCGCCGCCCACATCTCCACCGCACCGCAGCTCCCAGGCAGCCGTTACAAGAATTTCAGGTACAGGACACCCCACATGGACGCTCTGCTGGTTCTCTTCGCCGCGCTCGCGCTTGGCGGCCTCGTCTTCCTGCCCTGGATGCGACGCCGACGGGCCGTACAGCACACCCTGCAGGGCCTGGTGGTGGCCTCCGACCCGATGGCGGGCTACGGCTTCGTACCGCTGGAGCAGCTCGACGTACGGCTCCCCGGCCCGGACCAGGAACTGGCCGACGCGCTCGCCGAGATGCGCCGCACGCACGACTGGCGCCCGGCCGCCGAGCTGCTGAAGTCCACCGGCGACGACTGGGAGCGCCGCTGGCAGCGGGTGCAGACACTGGCCGGGGCCGCGGCCTTCGAGCTGGCCGCGGAGGAGGCGTCGGAGCAGCAGCGGCGCGGTACGGGCCCCGGGTACGGCGACGGCGGGCGGACCGGCGGAATCTGGCTGCGCACCTGGCGCTCGGAGGCGCCCAAGGATCCCGGCGGCGCCCAGACGCACGCCCAGTTCCTCGTCGTGCAGGCGCTGCGCGACCCGGGCTCCCAGGACTTCCGCATGATTCTGGAGGAGGCCCGTACGGTCTGCCGGGAAGCGGCGCTGCTGGCCCCCGGCAGCCCGATCCCGTACATCACCGAGCTGGCGATCGCCCGCGGCCTGCACGACCGCCCCGCCGACTACGAAGAGCTCTGGTCCAAGGTCGCCCAGCGTGCCCCGCAGCACATGGGCGCCCACCTCGCCGCGCTCCCCTACTGGTCACAGAAGTGGCACGGCTCCCGCGAACAGGCCGAGTCCTTCGCCGAGCGCGCCGCGGCCGCCGCCCCCAAGGGGACCCTCCTCCCGGCCCTCCCCCTCTTCGCGGTCTACGAGCACCTCCCCGAGGCCAACATGGTCCGCAGCCTGTACCAGAGCGCGGTCGTCGAGCGCGCCATCGAGGGCGCCCACTTCGCCCTCCGCGAGGCCCCCGCCGACCACCCCATGGCCCCGCACGTCCGCCATCTCCTGGTCTGGTTCCTGGTACGCGCCGAACGCTACGCCGAGGCCATGGAACAGCTCCGCCTCGTCGACGGCCATGTGGGCGCCGTCCCCTGGTCCTACGGCCACAGCCCCGCCGCCGAGTACGCCGCCTACCGCGCCCTGGCCATCGCCGGCTGGGAACAACTCGGCGGCACCTCCGCGGGCTTCCCACCGTCCGGAAGCTGACCCCAGAGGCCGGAGGCGGGAGGCCGGAGGCGGGAGGCCGGAGACGGGAGGCCGGAGACGGGAGGCCGGAGACGGGAGGCCGGAGACGGGAGGCCGGAGACGGGAGGCCGGAGACGGGAGGCCGGAATGCCTCCCGCTCCACGGGTGTTCCCCTGAGTGCAGCCTGACCGCCGCCGTCACCACCGCCACACGCCGCCCGCCACGGACCGCCGACCGCATCCCCGCCCCAGCCCGAGCCTCAGCCGGGTCGCCCCTCCCAGCCAGGTCATCCCCCCAACCAGGTCATCCCGCCCCAGCCAGGTCATCCCGCCCCTCCTCTCCCAGGAGCCTGATCCCCATGCTGTTCTCCCGCTTCAAGAACCAGCTCCCCACCCCGGAGGAGGCACTCGAAGGCCGCCCCGAGCGGACCTTCGCCGTCCCCGACCGGCACACCGTCCTCGGCAACCCGCTGCTCGGCCCGTACCCGGACGGCTTGGAGATCGCCGATTTCGGGCTGGGCTGTTTCTGGGGCGCCGAGCGGAAGTTCTGGCAGACCGAGGGCGTCTGGACCACCCTCGTCGGCTACCAGGGCGGTCACACCCCCAACCCCACCTACGAAGAGGTCTGTAGCGGCCACACCGGCCACACCGAGGCCGTCCGCGTCGTCTACGACCCCACGGTCGTCCCCTACACAACCCTCCTGAAGCTCTTCTGGGAGTCCCACGACCCCACCCAGGGCTTCCGCCAGGGCAACGACGTAGGCACCCAGTACCGCTCCGCCATCTACACCCACTCCCCCACCCAGCAGCAGACCGCCGAGTCCTCCCGCGACGCCTACCGCCCCGTCCTCCACAACGCCGGCCACGGCGACATCACCACCGAAATCCTCCCCGCCACCGGCCGCCCGTTCTACCCGGCGGAGGGCTATCACCAGCAGTACCTGGACAAGAACCCGACGGGGTACTGCGGGATCGGGGGGACGGGGGTCAAGCTAAGTGACCCGTTCGAAACGAACTGGGGAGCTTCCTGCCCGACGGGCATCGCGCCTGCCCCGGAAGTCACGGAGCAGTAGAACGCCCCCGCCAAGCCGGTCCAAGCGCGGGCAGCCGCTCTGTCTCTCCCTCACTCGTTCGAGCGGAGGGAGAGCGCTTGTGCCAGATACGCTGACACACGGGATCAGAATCACGCCCATGGGAGTAGCCATGACCACCTCCGCCGCTGGGCAGCCACTCATTCCCCAGCCCCCTGCCACGGTTGCCGCGCTGCGGCAGGCGATCAGTCAGATCGCCCCCGCAGCTCTGCCGGCCTTCACACAGGAGTTGGACCAAGCGGCCGACCAGTCCCGGCAGGGCTCCGACCTGGCACCACTCCAGCGGTTCATCGCCCAGTGGGCCGCCTATGTCCACATCCAGCGTCAGCCCGATGCAGCAGCGGACCTCCGCCGGTGGGAGAACGCTGCCAAATCGGGCGACGCGGCTCAGGTACGGCAGGCCGCCTCTGAGATCGGCCGGATCCTGGACGAAGCCCACGCCGCCATCGGCCTCCCGGCCCGGTGAGCGCTGACTGGCGCTGGGAGTACGACCCCGACCACGACCATGTGGCGGGTGGCATCCCTGGCCATGTGGTGGCGGAAGTGGAACGTCTGGCCGGCCAGCTCGTAGACCTTGCAAGGACCGGCATCGACGTCAGCGATTTCGGCAACGGTCCCCGGCCCGGAGGCCTGCGCCGCATGGACGCCGCCGGCGGTTGGTTCTACTTCCTCGTGGCACCGCGTGGCCCGCTGATCATCATCGTCCGCATCATGCCACCGTTCGACGCACTGTAGCCGTCACCACTGAAGCACCCCGGGTACCTGGGGTGACTTGACACGCAAGACCCGTAGGGGCGGGGTCTCTTGCCCGGTCGGTGTCGCGAAGGCAGATGGCTAAGTCCCTCTTACACGAGGTCTACAGCCCCTCATGCCTCCGGTCCTTTCGTATCGAACGCGTACGCCCGGACGGGATCGAGGTGGAGTTCGTACGGGCCCATGCAGTCGGCGGCGAGGGTGGCGACGAGGGCTCCGCACCCGCAGGCCATGTTGCGGCCCCCGGTGCCGAGCGGACCGCAACAGCCCTGGTGCCGGCCACTCTGCTCCAGCAGTCGCAGAGTCGGCACGTCGTCGGGATGCACGACGACCGTGTTCCTCGTGCCGGCCGACGTCCAGTCGGTCAGCTCGGGCGGCATGAGCAGTTGGCGCGGATTGTGCGGCCGAGGCTCGCCGGCCGGCGGGACGAACGGTGCACCCCACGGCTCGGGATCAATCGCATAGTGTCCTCGCGGCACAGCGGACGGTGCGAGACGTGTCTCCTTGTCCCGATCGACGTCACGATCCGAGACCTCCGGCACGAAGGGCAACTTCACCAAGTCCGAAGTGAGTTCGGCTCCGCACTTCGCGCAGAAGAAGACCGTCATACAAGCCGTTGTAGCGGACACGCGCCGGCTTGTGGGCTTTGGAAGAGAGCCGGTAGGTCCGGCTCAGCGGACTCGGTAGCCGGCATCGGCCTGGAGTCGCGGAAGCCGTGGGGCCTACGGAATGAACAAATCGGCCAGATAGGTCGGCTTGGCCTCTATCTCCGCATAGCGCCCGGTCTCCTTCGACCAGGCGACGTTCCCGGCGGTGAGTGCATGGAAGTCCCTGACGCAGCGGAGCGCGTCGGCGATGACGTCGTCGGCGAGGCCGGAACGTGCCAGCCGCTCGGGCAGGACCTGTTCGAGGTCGAGGATGCGCTGGACGTATCCGGCCTGCATCACGGCCACTCGCTCCACCGCCTTCTGGAGGCTGCACCGGTGGTGGTGGCAGATCACCGTGACGGCGTTGAACGCGTAGTCGTGGGCGCGTTCTTTGGGCAGCGAGTAGAGATCGTTAATGCAGGCATTCGCGTAGATCACTGCCTCTCGCATGTCCGCGAAGGCTGGATTCGCATGCAGTTGGTCGGGCAGGTCCACACCGATACCGATTTCCACCAGGTCCAGGACCGCATCGAATGCGAATGAGGCACGACGGTGGGCGAGATATTGCTGCAGGCCGGGTACACGCCCTTCCTCCCGGTGAATCATATCGGCTCGGTAGCTGTCGAAATACCACAACAGGTGCGGGACAAATCTTCGTTGCCATGCGGAGGAACGGACGGCCACGGTACGGCGCCACAGATCGGCCAGAGAACGCGCCAGTCGCCCACTCGTGACGTTTCCGTCGAATACGGCGAACAACGGCCCGAACGCGTCCCGCCACTGCTCGGGGTGGTAACCGCGCACCGGGTCGTCGTCGAACTGGTCGTCCAACTGGAACAGCCACGCGTTCCACTGGGTGATCAGCGTCAGCGCCTCCTGTGAGGCGTTGGGGCACAGCCACGCGGTGAGCCGGTCCACACGGGTGCGCTGCACATGCCGGCGCGCCTCTTCGGTGGGCACCAGACCGAACTCGTCCAGCCACGCGTCAACGGCCGCGGTGGCCTCCTGGAGTTCCGGATTGAGCACTGCCCGTACGGGTATGTAAAGGTCCGGTATTCGGAAATTTTCCATACGTCAGCTCGCTCTCGGTAATTCTCTGCCATTCGCGGCATCCAGCGACATTGCCGATGCGGCATGCCAAGGCCCGCATGGAGCATGACCAGGCAGTCCCAACCACCGATGTAAATTACCCTGCCGGTCGATGACGTTCGACAGAGGTCTCGTTTCTTTGGTGATCTTCGACTTGCGTCGGGCAGTGCCACGGACGGGAAATTCGATTGGCGGTGGAGGCAAGTGCCCCGCGATTTCGGCGAGTTGAGGGAATTCCGGGGCGGGCGGGCCCGGTCAGCTGCGGCGGTCGGGCTTGTTCAGCCGGGCCAGGAGCAGCGCGACGTCGTCACCCAGGCCGTGAGCCTCCTGCGTACCGTCGAGGAGGGCATCGACAACGGTCTCCAGGTCCGCCGTGGGAGCCCCTCGCAGACCCTTGAGAAACCTCTCGTAGCCCTGGTCGATGTCCTTGTTCACGGCCTCGAGGAGGCCGTCGGTGGTCAGCGCGAGCACGCTGCCCGGAGCGATGCGCAGGCGGGTGGTCGGGTACCGCTGCTCCCGGTCGATGCCCAGAGGGAGGCCGCCGGGGACCTCCAGGAGGCGCGGCGGCTTGCGGGGGGTGATCAGCGCTGGGGCCGGATGGCCCGCCCGGCACACCTGGAGCCGCCCATCGGAGGGGGTGAGCGCGATGTAGCAGCACGTGGCGAACAGGGCCCGGTCCGGGTCGGTGTTCAGCTCGGTCAGCAGGCGGTTGGTGCGTTCCAGGACGGCCGCCGGCGGGTGTCCTTCGTTCGCGTAGGCGTGCACGGCGGTGCGCAGCCGCCCCATGAGAGACGCGGCGTGAACGCTGTGTCCCTGCACATCTCCGATGACCAGGGCCACGCCGCCGTCGGGCAGGCTGATGGCGTCGTACCAGTCCCCGCCGATCCACATACCGGAGGTGGCGGCCTGGTAGCGGGCGGCGATGGTCACACCCGGCGCCGTGAGCGGCCCGCGCGGCAGCATGCCGCGCTGGAGCTCGGTCGCGAGCGCGTGTTCCGACTCGTACATGCCGGCTCGCTCCAGTGACTGGGCGAGCAGTCCCATGGCGGCGACCAGGAGGGCCCGCTCCTCGGGCAGAAATTCCTGCGGCTCGGGGAAGCTGACGAGGCAGGAACTGACGCGACCGCGCGAGTCCGTGAGCGGCAGTGCCGCCCACGCCTGTCGGGCCGACTGCTCCAGCGGCGCCAGGTGCGGATGGCCGGTGATCAGCGCGTCCGCGGAGCCGATGAGGACGGGTGCCCTGCGGTCGAGCGACTCCTCGACGAGCGAACGGACCGTGGCGTCGAGGACTCGTATGGCGTCCTCCCCCTGCTCGTCGTCGGCGCACGAGGCGACGACGGACAACCCGTCCCGCTCCGGGGCGATCACTGCCAGCGCGCCCGCTCCGAAGGTACGCAGTCCTGCCTGCGCGGCGGCCATGATGTCCTTGACCGTCACCGCGGCGGCCAGAGCCGCGGTCAGCTCCTGCATCCAGCGGTCACGGGTGGCGCGCTCGTACAGCCGCAGCCTCTCCGCTTCGTGGCGCTCACGGACGGCCGTGGTGTCCACGACCACTCCGACCATGCGGGCCGGCAGCCCGTCGGCGTCGGGCAGGACGCGGCCCCGGGCTTCCAGCGACCGGTACCGGCCGTCACCGGAAGTGACGCGGTACTCGATCTGGTAGTTACCGCAGGATTCCGCTATCAACCCCAACGCATCGCGCACATCGGCCAGATCGGACTCGTGTACCGCGGCCAGGAAGCTGGAGATGTCCGACGGGCCGTCCTCGGGCATGCCGTGCAGTGCGAGGGTGACCGGATCGCAGCTCACCTCGCCGGTGGAGATCTCCCAGCAGAAGAAACCCGCCTGCACGATGCTCGCGTTGGCCTGGAAGGCGCCGGGATCGTCCCCATCCTCCCGGAAAACAGCAGTACGCACCGACCCGACGTCTTTCACGGCATCTCCCTGCGGCGGCGTGCTCTACTTCGCTCCGAGGAGCCGACCGGGCTCGAGCGTATGGGCCACGCAGTGTAACGGGTGACCGATGAAATCCAGCCAGCTAGGCGACTCGGGAGCCTGCGGGACTGCGACACCATTCCCTCCTAGATGCGAACGGGCTCTTGCAGCAGAGAGTGCTCTCGCCCTTCCAGGGAAGATCGCCGGACCGACCCGGCTGTGGCCGGATCGTGCGCATGGTATTGACTTCCTGGATCTTGCGCTAGACGTCCCACCCGGCAGACCGCGTCGGCCGGGCCAAGAGAAGCGGGGAGAGAAGCGGGTAGAGAAACGGCAGCCGCGTTGCCGGTCCGCCGCGCCGTGGAGCAAGGCGCCGCTCACCAGGAAAACCCACACCCCACCTCTTATCTTGGTGAAGACGGCAAGAACGTGAGTGATGGCGCGTGCCATCCCGTGCGCACGTGCCCATCCACGCTGTGGGGACGGTGTGCACGGTGGATTCTGCGCAGGCGGGAGGTCGGCCTGGTGGGCGATCCACGTCGCCACCGTTCGTAGTGGCCGAGCCACCCTCCGGGCCCCCGCTCGCCACCGCGCTCATCGATCCCGACGGGCGGGTCCAGCGCTGGAGCGACGGCGCACGGGCACTGACCGGCTATCCGGATCAGGAGGTCATCGGCCGGGACGCGGCGCTGCTCGCCGACCGGACGCAGCTACGGGGAGGTGCGCTCGTCCAGGCACTGCTGCGCACCGCCGGCAGCGTGCACACCGACTGGCTCCGCTGCCGCGACGGCACCTGCCGCAGCGTCACCTGGCACTCCGTGCCGGTTCCGCTGGCGACCGGTACGGGCCTACTCGCCGTGGCGGTCCCCGAGGCGCAGGTGACCAGCCAGGGCCACACGATCACGCTCGACCGTCTTCTGCATTCCTCACCCGTCGGCCTGGCGGTCATCGACACGGAACTGCGCTTCCTGTACGTCAACGAGACGTACGCCCGCGTGCATCGCATCCCCGTCGAACAGCATCTGGGCCGGTCCGCCCTCGAAGTCCTGCACCTGCCCGATCCGGAAGCGATGGAAAAGTTGCTGCGCCGTGTTGTGGACAGAGGGGAGACCATCGAGAACCTCCGGGTGGCGGCCAACAGGCCGGACGGCGATCCGTACGAGGTCGTCGCAACCCTGTTCCCGCTTCAACGGTCCGACGGCACGGTCATGGGCGTAGGAGGCATCGTCTACGAGTTGGCGGACGGCGGAGGCGAACTCCTGGACACGGCCCACGGGCGGCGCAGGCTGGAACTGCTGGGCCGGGTCAGTGCCAGGCTCGGCCAGGGGCTGGACCCGCGAACCGTCGCGACCGAGCTGGTGGCGGCCTGCGTTCCGGCCTTCGCCGAAGCCGTCGAGGTCGATCTGCTGGAGAGCGCGGCGCAGCCGACCGCCGATTCCTTCGATACCCGTGCGGCGGAGTCGGGCGAGCAGCCCGCTGAGCCACCGGAGCCTCTCTTCCACCCCCTGAATCTCACGTCAGGCACCAGCAGGCCCCGTCCCGAGGACGAGCTGCCGCAGCCACGTCCGACGCTCCGGGCCGCCGCCCAGTGCGTCAGCTCGGCGCAGCCGGTGGCATTCGAGACCGCGACGAAGGACGGGTCCGCGCTGCACGGCTTGGCGGTGCCGCTGATCGCGGTCGGCAGGATGATCGGAGCTGTGACCTTCCTACGGCAGGTGGAGGCCTTCAGTTCCGAGGACACGCTGCTGGCGCGCGAGATCGCGGCCCGTACCGCCACCGCGATCGACAACGCGCTGCTCTACCGACGCGAACGGCTGGCCGCTCTCGCGCTCCAGCGCCATCTGCTCCCCACTCAGCTGCCCTCGGCGAAATGGTTCCAACTGGCGTACCGCTACCGCCCGGCCGAAGACGACACCTTGGCCGGGGGCGACTGGTACGACGCGGTGGCGCTCCCCGGCGGCAGGATCGGGTTGGGGATCGGTGACGTGATCGGCCACGGCGTGGGCGCCGCCGCCGCGATGGGCTGCTACCGCTCCTCGGTGCACGCGCTACTGGCCGTGGGGCTGCCGCCAGGCCAACTGCTCACCCGCTTGGACGGGTTGTTCACCGGCAGCGACGGCGAACTCGCCGCGACCTGCACCTGCGTCGTGTACGACGGGGGTGTGGGACGCTGCCGCATCGCACTCGCCGGACACCCGCCCCCTCTGCTGGTCATGCCGGACGGATCGGTAGCCGTGCTGGAGTGCGAGCCAGGGCCGCCCGTGGGGATGGGCCTGCACGACGTGTACGCCGACCAGGAATACCCCGTCCCGCCAGGGAGCCTGATGGTCCTCTACACGGACGGGATGATCGAAGACCGCAAAGCGGTTCTCGACCTCGACCAGGGAATCGCGCTCCTGAGCCGAGCCGTCCGCGACCCGAAGGCACCCCTGGACGAGATCTGTGACGCGATGACGGCCGTACGTCCGGCCAGCTCCACGGACGACGCGGCGCTCCTCGTCGCACGACTGGGCAGGCTCTGAACGCTGCCGTTGTTCGGAGGCGCAGCGAACGCGACGCTCACAGGGGGCCGAACCAACGTGTCGCGGCGACGCGGTCGGACCACTTCGCCAAGGAAGCCCGGTCGCCGTCGCGCGTCGCCTCCTGTCCGGATCCCCCGGGCGGGAGGGGCGGGTTCAACCGGAAATAGGTTGCACGAGACGTATCGTCTCGCTTAGCGTGAGGGTATGACGACCCCGGAACACCCCAAGCGTGCCCATATCGCCATGTTCTCCATCGCCGCCCACGGGCATGTGAACCCGAGTCTCGAAGTGATCCGCGAGCTCGTCGCCCGGGGGCACCGTGTCACGTACGCGATCCCGCATCTTTTTGCGGAGAAGGTTGCCGAGACGGGGGCGGAGCCCGTGTTGTATCGCACGACGTTGCCGTCGCCGGATGATGATCCGTCGGCGTGGGGGACCACGCTTCTCGATAACGTCGAGCCGTTTCTCGATGAGGCGATTCAGGTGCTGCCGCAGCTCATCGAGGCTTATCGCGGGGATAAGCCGGATCTCGTGCTGCATGACATCACCTCGTACCCGGCGCGTGTTCTCGCGCATCGCTGGGGGGTGCCGGCGGTCTCGCTCTCGCCGAACCTCGTGGCGTGGGAGGGGTATGAGGAGGAGGTCGCCGAGCCGATGTGGGCGGAGCCCAGGGCGACCGAGCGCGGACGGGCCTACTACGAGAAGTTCAGCAACTGGCTTACGGAGAACGGGATCACGCAGCATCCCGATCCGTTCGTCGGCCGGCCCGGTCGGTCGATCGTGCTCATCCCCAAGGCGCTTCAGCCGCATGCCGACCGGGTAGATGAGAACGTGCACTCGTTCGTCGGCGCCTGCCAGGGGGAGCGTGCGGCGCAGGGGGACTGGGAACGGCCCGTGGGCGCCGAGCGCGTGTTGCTGGTCTCGCTCGGCTCGTCCTTCACCAAGCAGCCCGGTTTCTACCGCGAGTGCGTCAAGGCGTTCGGGGATCTGCCGGGCTGGCATGTCGTGCTCCAGGTGGGCAAGCATGTCACCGCCGAGGAGCTCGGGGAGGTTCCCGGGAACGTCGAAGTGCGACAGTGGGTACCGCAGTTGGCGATCCTGAGGAAGGCTGACGCGTTCATCACGCATGCCGGCGCGGGTGGCAGCCAGGAGGGTCTGGCCACCGCCACGCCCATGGTGGCCGTCCCGCAGGCCGTTGACCAGTTCGGTAACGCGGACATGCTTCAGGGGCTCGGCGTGGCCCGCCATGTGCCGATGGACGAGGCGGACGCCGGCACCCTCCGTGCGGCGGTGCTCGCGCTCGTCGACGACCCGGACGTGGCCCGGCGCCTCGCGGCCGTCCAGCGGGAGATGGCCGACGAGGGCGGCACCCAGCGGGCGGCCGACCTCATCGAGGCCGAGCTAATGAGGGGGGCGAAGGCTTAGCATCCCTGGAGACCGCGTGCTGGGAGCATCGTCGTGAACGAGAACGAACTGCGGCACCTGCGCCGCTGCGTGGAGCTGGCAACCGAGGCACTGGAGGCGGGCGACGAACCGTTCGGCTCCGTGCTCGTCGGCGGGGACGGGAGTGTCCTCGCCGAGGACCACAACCGGGTGGCCTCCGGCGACCGGACCCGTCACCCGGAATTCGAGCTGGCGCGCTGGTCCTCGGCGCACCTGTCCCCCGAGGAACGAGCGGCGGCGACCGTCTACACCTCCGGTGAGCACTGCCCGATGTGTGCCGCCGCGCACGGCTGGGCCGGGCTGGGGCGCATCGTGTACGTGAGCTCCTCCGAGCAACTGACCGCCTGGCTCGACGAGCTGGGGGTTCCCGCCCCTCCCGTACGCGCCCTCCCGATCCGGGACGTCGTTCCCGACCTCGTGGTGGAGGGCCCGGTTCCCGGCCTGGCGGAGCAGGTGCGCGAACTGCACCGCCGTTTTCATTGCGTGTCCTGATGCGCCGGATGCGCCGGATGCGCCCTGACACACCTGACGTGCCCTCACAGCCCTGATCGTTGCGCTCAGAGCCCGGGGAGCGGCTGGCCGGATGCCGTCGCCGTATCGATGTAGACCACCAGCGTCTGCTCCCGCTGTTCGGCCAGGTGGAAGGCGGTGTAGGCGTATGCGACCGGTCCGCGTTGCGGGTGGCGCAGGCGTTTGTGGCCGCTGTGGCGGGGCTGCACCTCGTAGTGGGGCCACCAGGCGCGTGCTTCCGGGCTGTGGGTTCTCAACTCGTCGATGAGGCGGGGGTAGCGCGGGTCGGCGGGGTGGCGTTCGGACAGGGTTCGGAACCGGGCCAGCAGGGCGCGGGCCTCGGGTTCCCAGTCGAGCACGATGTCGCGGGCGGCCGGTTCGAGGAACGTCCAACGGAGGAAGTTGGGCGGGCGCGTTGCCTCGTGGTCGATGAGGCGGGGGAAGAGGGCTTCGGCCGCTTGGTTGTGGCTGAGGACGTCGTAGGTGCCGTCGATGAGGTACGCGGGGTGGGGCTGGAGCAGGAGCGGTACGGCCGCGGCCTCGGGGGTGAGCGGTTCGCGGTCCTCGGATGCGTCCGCGGGAGCGTGACCGGCCAGCTGGAGAAGGTGGGCGCGCTCGTGGCGGTCGAGCCGTAGTGCGGTGGACAGGGCGGTCAGCACCTGTTCGGAGGCGCGGATCTCGCGTCCTTGCTCCAGGTACGTGTACCAGGTGGCGCTGATGCCGGCCAGCAGCGCCAGCTCCTCCCGGCGCAGGCCCGGCGTGCGGCGACGGGCGGTCTGCGGCAGGCCGACCTCGGCCGGAGTGAGGCGTTCCCGCCGACTGCGCAGGAACGCGGCCAGCTGCTGACGTTGGTCCGATGGCGGGGGCATAGCAGCCTCAGTTCCAGAATAAGTACGTTCTGGATACCAGGCTAAGGCTGCTGGAGAGTGGTGGGCGAGGGCCGGACGCCGAAAAGCGGCGCGACACGGCGCCGACGGCTCCGACCGGGCTCCGACGGCTCTGAGCGGGCTGCGACGGCTGCGACGGCTGCGACGGCTGCGACGGCTACGCGGCCTCCTCCCCGACCCCCATCCCCCGCCGAGAAGGAAGGAATTTCCTCATGTCTGGAACTGCTGGAACTGCCGGAACTGCTGGGATTGCTGAAATTGCTGGAATTGCAGGAAAAGTGGTGGCTGTTACGGGAGCCAGCAGTGGTATCGGTGCGGCGACCGCGTTGTTGCTCGCCGAGCGTGGGGCGCGGCTGGTTCTCGGTGCGCGGCGCTCCGAGCGGCTGGCGGAGCTGGTGGACCGGATCGAGCGGGCGGGTGGCGCGGCCGTGCAGCTCCGCACCGATGTGACCCGGCCGGACGACCTGCACGCCCTGGTCGCGCTGGCCCGTGAGCGCTTCGGCCGGCTCGACGTCCTGGTCAGCAACGCCGGGGCCGGCACGATCTCGCCTCTTGACGATCTGCGCGTCGAGGAGTGGGACCGGATGGTCGACGTCAATGTGAAGGGCGTGCTGCACGGCATCGCCGCCGCACTGCCGGTCTTCCGCGCCCAGGGCACCGGGCACTTCGTCACCATCGCCTCCACCGCCGCCTTTCGCGTCGTCCCCGCCATGGCGGTCTACGCCGGCACCAAGTACGCGGTCCGGGCGATCTGCGAAGGGCTGCGCCAGGAGGCCGGCGACGCGCTGCGGGTGACCACCGTCTCGCCCGGGGTGACCGCCACCGACTTCGCCGAGGCGTCGAGCAACAGCCGGGTCCGGGCGGAGATCACGAAGATGCGGGACGACATCGCCATACCTCCCGAGGCGATCGCCCGCGCCATCGCGTTCGCCATCGAGCAGCCCGCCGCGGTCGATGTGAACGAGGTCGTCGTCCGGCCGGTCGCACAGCGCTGACGGCGGGCCGAATTCCCGTACGGCGTGCGGGGTGTGCGAGGCGGGGTGATTGGATGGCGCCAGGAGTGAGGAGAGGTTGCCGTGCCCCGTACAGGCTCAGTCGGCCGTGGTGCCGGTGTGGATCCCGAGCAGCTCTGGTCGCAGGCCGAACGCCCGCGACGGGGGCGGCCGCCGGCCCACAGCCGCGCCGCGATCACGACCGCGGCCATTGCCCTCGCCGACGCCGAAGGGCTCGCCGCGGTCACCATGCGCGCGGTCGCGGCCCGCATCGGGGCCGGCACGATGTCTCTCTACAGCTACGTCCCCAACAAGGAGACGCTGCTGGAGCTGATGATCGACCAGGTGAGCGGCGATCACCGGCTGCCGGCCGCGCCGTCCGGCAACTGGCGGGCCGACCTGCGGCAGTTCGCGCAGGAGCAGCGCACGATCATGCGGCGGCATCCGTGGCTGGCCGGGGCGCTCTCGGCCCGGCAGACACTCGGCCCGAACGCGCTCGCCGCCCTGGAGTACGCCCTCGCCGTGCTCGCCCCCGTCGGCCTCGACGCCCCCGCCCGGCTGGAGACGTTCAGCCTGCTCACCGGCTTCGTGGCCAGCCATGTTTCCTATGAACTCGCCCAGGAGCGGGCGGTCGAAGCCGGTGGGCCCACCTCCGGTGAACTCCTGGACGCGCAGGCCCGTTACCTCCGGTCCGTTGCCGTCGAGGGCCGCTATCCCCACCTCGCGCAGGCCCTGGCGGTGCCGGGTCCTGACTCGGCACCGCAGGCCGTGTTCGACCGCCTTCTCGACCGCATGATCGATGGGCTGACGGCTGGGGTGTGACGGTCGCGCCCGCCCGGGCCCGACCTGCCGACCTGCCGACCTGCCGACCTGCCGACCTGCCGACGAACTCTCCTACCTACAGGTCGAGTTCGGTGACGATGGCAGCGTGGTCGGATGCCTGGTCGCCGGGTCCGTGCACGGAGTCGAACGGGGTGCCGAACTCGAAGATCCCACGCCGCTCCACCTCGACCTTGTCCACCTTGGCGAACAGCTCCGGCGAGAACATCAGGTAGTCGATCTTGTCGTTGGCGCTCGTGCACTTCCCGTGGGTGCCGGGCGGTCCCTCGTAACTGTCGTGGGTCATCGCGTCCTTGAGGCTGGTGGCCTCAAGGAATTCGAGCGGCGGGCTGCCCGGGGTGTCGTTGAGGTCCCCGGCGACCACGACATGGGGCGAACGCTTGAGCGCGGCCCGGTAGAGCTTGGCGACGCGCTTACCTTGGAGCTTGCGCTTGTCGGCCCCTCCGCCGCCCCGCTTGCTCTTGAAGTGGTTCCCGAGGAGCCAGAGCGGTTTGCCATGGATGTCGATCTCGAATTCCGGGCAGTCCCGGCTGAAGATTTCCCGGGAATCCTCCTTGTCGAAGATGTGCGAGCGTACGGAGGTGATCGGGTGCCGGCTGAACAGCCCGACATCGATGCCGCGAATGTCATTGCCGTCGATCAGCATGTTGAACGGGTAGGGTTCCGCGTCGAATTGGCCCGCCAGCACCTGTTTGTTGAAGCGGTGCAGGGTGAGCCGGTCCTCGACTTCGACCGTCAGCAGTATGTCGGCGTTCACCTCGGCGATCACCCGGGCGGTGTTCTTGACGGCGTCCCAGCTGAGGTCGCCCTTGACCAGTTCGGCCCAGCCGACCCAGTCGTCCCGTCCCGTGACCTCGGGCCTGATGTCGATGTTCCTGCCCTCACCCATGAGCAGCTTGGCCTGTCCGCGCGGCTCGTTCACCAGGATCGTCTGGGTGGAGATTTCCTGGGAGACATCGACGCTGTGCTTCTTGAGAAGCTCGATGATCTTTTTCTTGTCGTTGGCCGTATACGTGTGGTGATCGAGGATTTCCACAAGTTTCCTGAAGTCCTCCAGAATGGCGTTGTGCTCCGGCTCGTTGCCGACGCTGAAGACGACGGGCCTCCGGAAGAGGTTCTCGCAGTTGAAAGTGGCTATGCGAATGCTCATGGCCCCTCCTCACACTTCCAATTCTCCGGCCGGGTGCCATGGCTGTCGAACGGAGCAGGGCCGCTCCCGGGGGAGCGGCCCTGGGCGTCGGCGGCGGAGCGGGTCCGGGCCCTCGCAGCGGTGGTCCGCCGGCTTACGGTCAGTGCCCCGACCGCACCGGCTTCCCTCCCGGCTTCCCTCCCGGCTTCCCTCCCGGCCGGGGGCCGTACGCCTTCAGGAAGCGGTCGCGGAAGGTGTCCATCCGCCAGACCGGGGTCTTCGGGCCGGGCTTCAGGCCGTTCTGCCAGTTCCAGCCGGAGATCCGGTCCAGTACGGCGGGGTCGTGCGCGACCAGTGCGACCGGTACGTCCCGGCTGGCGTTCTCGCCGGTGACGGTCGGGACGGGCTGGTGGTCACCGAGGAAGACCAGCACGGTGTTCTTGTTGCCGTACTTCTCCATGTACGAGATGAGGCTGTGCAGCGAGTACTGGATCGCGCGGCGGTACTCGGTCCGTACCTGTGCGGGGTCCTTCCACACCTCCTTGGGGTCCTTGCCCGCCTTCTTGATGGCGTCGTAGACGGAGCCGTCGCCGAGTTCGTCCCAGCCGATCATCTTGGGGATGGGCGCCCAGGGGTTGTGGCTGGAGACGAGGATGATCTCCGACATCAGCGGCTTGTCATGGCGCTTGCCGTGTTCCAGGCGCTCAAAGGCCGACAGGCTGTATTGGTCGGGCACCCGCGACCAGCTGAACTGCGGCCCCTGGTAGCCGAGATGGTGGGTGTCGTAGACGTGGTCGAGGCCGTAGAACTTGCCCTCGGGCCAGGAGCGGGTGACGCCCGGCATGATGCCGGCCGTGCGCCAGGCACCGGAGCGCTTGAACGCGTCGGTGAGCGGCATGCGGTCGCTGGAGGTGACGGTGCGGTAGCGCTGCTGGTTGTTGATCCACAGGCCGGACATGAACGTGGAGTGGGCCAGCCAGCTGCCGCCGCCCGCCGTCGGTGAGGTGAGCCAGGCGCTCCGGGAGGCGAACCCGGCCTTGCGCAGCCGCTTGGTCCCGTCCTTGAGCACCGCGTCGACCTGCGACGCCATCGCCGGGTCCGCGATCGCGCTGCGGCCGTAGCTCTCGATGAAGGTGAAGATGACGTCCTTGCCGCGCAGTCCGGTCAGCAGCTGGTCGGGCGGGGTGTCGCGGAAGGCGTCGACACCCGCTTCCTTGGCGAACACCTGCTGGTCGGCCAGGCTCGCGCGCAGCCGCTGCGCGCTGTCCCGGACGAGGTCGGCGGTGTTCGTGGCGGCGACCGGGACACCGGCGAGCTGTACGCCGAGCGCCGCGCAGGTGATCCAGACGGTGCCGAGTACGAGGGTCGTACGGGTCGCCACGGCGCTGTGCCGCACCAGGAGGCGGGTGAGCCGGATGACCGCCAGGGTCATGAGGACGAGCAGGGCGAGCACGAGGAGCACGACGCCGACCACGGCGCCGATCGCGCCCGCCTGGCCTATCGAGTCCTTGAGGAACGACTCGGCGTCGTCGAACAGGATCCAGTCGAGCACCGGGTCGAAGGGCCGGGCGAGCACCGAATAGAAGCCCATGTCGAGGCAGTTCAGGAGGGTCCGCAGGCCGAGGCCGACGCCGGCGACCACGGCCGCCACCCGCCGCGCCCTGGGCGGCAGGAGCAGAAGGAGGGCCGCACCGAAGATGCCCTCCACCGGGATACGCAGGAACTCGGCGGGGGTGAGGCGGGTGAGCTGATTCGGCAGCAGCAGCGCGGAGAGCACCAATACGGCGGCCAGCACGGTGACCGTCCGCCCCACGGCCCGCGCCACGGCCGGATACCGGTCCCGCCAGCCGTGACCGGCGACGGCCGCAAGGTCCGCGGCGGTCTCGTCCGGCGTCTGCTCCGGAGAACCGTCCGCCGTCTGCTCCGGAGGGTCGTCCGGCGTCTGCTCCGGAGTGCCGCCGTCCGCCGTCTGCTCCGGAGGGTCGTCCGGCGGCGGGGCGTCCGTCGTGGTTGCTTTCTTCGTGTTCGGCGGCTGGCTGAGGCGCGTGGAGTGCGGCAACCCGAAGGTCCTTCCGTGCGAGGCCGGTGGTGGCACGGCGGACCGGAACCGGGGATTCGGCCGCCGTTATCTGTACGGACGGCCGGCGGCTTCGGTTCAATCCTGGTCCATCATCGGGGTCCCGCTGGACTGGTCCGGCGCGCCTCGGGGAGCGCGCCGGACCTCGCCGGGCACCCCTCAAACCACGGCCGGCTGCTCTTCCTTCCCCGCCGGCTCCACGGGCGAAAGGCGAATGCGTCGGCGCTTGGCCACCAGCACCGCGGTGCGGGTGAGAACCATGGCAAGGGACATGAAGACAAAGGCATTGGAGTAGACGTCCGGACCGCTGAGCTCATTTTCGATGCTGAAGCGGACCAGACCCTCGGCGTACCAGTGCTCGGCGCCGTAGGCGAAAAGGACGCGGGCGCTGGAGAGAACAATCCAGACCAGGGCGTAGCCGAATCCGCCGATGGTGTAGATCTGCCCGTCGGCGCCGCGGTGGGCGGGGAGCAGGGCACCGGCGACCAGACCGCAGATCACGCCCACGCCAACGCCGATGAGCTGGAAGGACGGGGCGTTCCCCGAGGTCGGGAAGGAGTCCACGAAGATCGCGATGATGACGGCGACGGCGAGTACGGAGCGCAGCATCCGCATATTGGTGACCCGGCGGCGGCCCAGGTCGGTCGCCAGGATGATGGTGAGAATGGAGGCGCTGGCAATCAGCGCGATAACGAACTGACTCAGGTGGTTCATGGAAATCCGGGGCCTTTCCGCAATGCTGCGAGGTCTGTTGCTCCGGCGGTTTCTGCGCTGTCCGCCGACCGCCGTCAACGACGTTATGGCGACACCTTGTTGTGGGGGTACGACCGGCCGGTGGATTCAGCTGTCCACCGGTCGGTGGACAGTGCGGCCGAGGCGGAAGCGGGGGTGATAGGACTGGGGCCGCGGTGGCGCGATGGCGCCCGCGCCCCGGTGCGGGGCCGTTCGGAAATGCAGGGGGATGGACACGGTGACGTGTGAGGCGCGGCGCGCGCCCGACGCACGGGTGCGTTGGTTCGGGCTGTGGGACAGCTACTTCGTGATCTGCTATCTGGTTACCACGGGGCTGGTGTTCACCTCCGCCGTACCGCAGACCGGGCGGTTGATCGCGATCGGTGCGCTGACGCTGGCCGTGCCCTGGTACGCGGGGATCGGGCGGCCGCTGATGCTGCGTCATGAGCGGGACCGGCGGAACGCGGTCTTCGCCGGCGGGCTCTTCGGGCTGTTCGGGCTGGCCACCGCGGTGGATCTGTCGAGTGCGTTCGCGCTGTTCGCGCTCGTCCCGATGCTGATGATGAGCCTGGACACCCGGCCGGCCGTGGTGGCGGGCGTACTCGGCAATCTCGTCCCCGTCACGATGCTGTGGCTGCAGGGCGGCGCCACCGCCCCGCTGATGCTGTTCGTGCTGCTGGCGTCGCTGCTCGGGATCGCCCTGTCCGTGCTCCTCGGGCTGTGGATCAAGAGGGTGGTACGGCAGAACAGGGAGCACGCCGAACTGATCGAGGAGCTGCGGAGGAACCGCGAGCAGGTGGCCCGGCTGTCGCACCAGGCCGGGATCTCCGCCGAGCGCGAGCGGCTGGCGCGGGAGATTCACGACACCTTGGCGCAGAGCCTGACCAGCATCATCAGTCTGGTGCAGGCCGCCGATGCGGAGGTGGAAGACGCCCCCGCCGCGGCCCGGAAGCACCTCGCGCTGGTCGGGCGGATGGCCAAGGAGAGCCTGGCGGAGGCCCGTTCCTTCGTCGCCGACCGGACGCCCGCCTCGCTGCGGGAGAGTTCCCTGGCGCAGGCGCTGCGGCGGCAGGCGGACGGGCTGGCCGCGCAGACCGGGCTGCTGGCGCGGTTCGCCGTCGAGGGGGACGAGCGCCCGCTGCCGATGGCGGTCAATGTCGTCCTGCTGCGGGCCGCGCAGGAGGCCGGCACCAATGTGCGCAAGCACGCCGACGCCCGCACGGTGGACCTGGTGCTGCGGTACGACGAGGGCCACGTCGGGCTCCACGTCACCGATGACGGCAAGGGGTTCGACGCCACGGAGGCGGAGCGCGGTGCGGCGGAGGGCGGTCAGGACGGGCCCGGCGGCGGGGACGAGGACAGCGGGTTCGGGCTGCGGGGCATGGCGGCCCGGCTGGCGGAGATCGGTGGGGCGATGAGCGTGCTGAGCGAGCCGGGGGCGGGCACCGTCGTCGAGGTGAAGGTGCCCCTGGACGGGGCGGCGGGGCGGCCGGACGGGCCGTCGGCAGCGCGGTCCGAAGGGGCGGAACGGCGGATGGAGGCGGCACATGAAGGGCGTTGAGGACCCGGCCGTGGTGCGGGTGCTGCTCGCGGACGATCATCCCGTCGTCCGCGAGGGCCTGTGCGCCATGCTCGAATCCGACCCGGGCATCGAGGTCGTGGGACAGGCGGGCTCCGGTGAGGAGGCCGTGACGCTGACCGAGCGGCTGACCCCGGACCTGGTGCTGCTCGACTTGCGGATGGGCGCGATGGACGGGGTCGCCGCCACCGGCCACATCCTGCGGAAGTCGCCGCGCACCAAGGTGGTCATCGTCACCACCTACGAGGACGACGCCGACATCCTGCGCGCCGTGGAGGCGGGCGCGGCCGGCTATCTCCTCAAGGGCAGTTCCCGGGCGGAGCTGATCGACGCGGTGCACGGTGCGGCGCGCGGGGCGACGGTGCTGACGCCTTCGCTGGCCCCGAAGCTGTTCCGGGCGCGGGCGGTGGAGGCGCCGCTGCTGTCCGGCCGGGAGTGCGAGGTGCTGCGGCTGGTCAGTCAGGGGCTGACCAATGCCGAGATCGGCCGGCAGCTGTTCATCGGTGAGGCGACGGTCAAGACCCATCTCCTGCGGGCGTTCAAGAAGTTGGAGGTGTCGGACCGGACCGCGGCCGTGATCACGGCGCTGGAGCGGGGGTTGCTGGCGTAGGGGGTGTCTCCCCCTACGCGCGGTCCGGGGGCCCGGCAGGGCCGTACCCCTCGTCCTCCCGGACGGCCCTCGGTCCGGCCCGTTCTCCGTCCCGCCGCCCGCTCACGGACGGACCGCGCGGAAGCGGAAGTTGTCCTTTCTGAGGCTGACGTCGGTGGTGGCGAAACCGGCGGCGCGCAGCCGGTCCGGGAGGGTCCGGGGCGGCACCGGGACATAGGTGTCCCCCAGGTGGATGAGGCGGAAGCCCCAGCCGGCCCGGCCGTCGCAGCCCGCGAAGACGCCGCCCGGCCGCAGCACCCGGAACGCCTCCGCGAAGAGCTGGTCCTGCTGCCGCGGCGACGGCACATGATGCAGCATCGTGAAGCAGAGGACGGCGTCGAAGCGGCCGTCCGGCAACGGCATCGCGCAGCCGTCGCCGTGCACGACATCGACCCGGTCGCCGTACTCCGCACGCAGTCGCTCGGCCGATCCCCCGTCGACTTCGAGGACGCTCAGCCGGCCGCCGGTCCGCCGCGTCAGCACCCGCGTCGTGGCGCCGTAACCGGGCCCGATCTCCAGGGTGTCGGCGCCCAGGGGGACGTCTTCGAGCGCCCAGGGCAGCAGGTCCTTCTCCACCGCGCGGGCCCACATCGGGGAGTTGCACAACCACTGGTGATAGCGATTCATGGAGGTCATGCGGCGAGCGTAGGGAGCGGCCGCGGTGACCACCACGCGACAGGGGGACATGTTGTATCGCAGGACGGACAGCGGTGAACAGCCGGACGGGAGCGGGGTGTTGGGCGAGGTGGAGCCACCGGCCGGGCGCGAGGCGGTGGACGGTCAGGTGGCGCCGCCGGGGCCGCCCGCGGGGGCGGCGGTCGTCGTCGGGAGCTTCGCGATGGACCGGGGGCAGTGGTTCGCCCGCCATCGTCATGAGCACCATCAACTGGCCTGGTCGCGAAGGGGAGTTCTGGCCGTACGGGCCACCGGCAACACCTGGGTGCTGCCGCCGTCCATGGCGCTGTGGATCCCGGCCGGGACCCCGCACGCCACGGGCGCCGCGGGCCCGGCCCTCTTCCGGAGCCTGTACTTCCTGCCGGACCGCTGCCCGGTCGGCTGGTCCGCGCCCACCGTCGTCGGCGTCTCACCGCTGCTGCGCGAGCTGATCTCGTACCTCTCGGACGGCACGCTGGACCCGGCGCCGCGCGAACGGGCCGAGGCCGTGGTCCTCGATCAGCTGCGGCCGGTGTCGGTGGCCACGGTGCAGGCGCCGATGCCGCGCGACCCGCGGGCGCGCCGGGTCGCGGAGGCGCTGCGTACCGATCCGTCGGACGGGCGGACGCTGGCGGAGTGGGGCCCCCGGGTGGGCGCGAGCGGCCGGACGCTGGCGCGGGCCTTCGTGGCGGACACCGGTATGCCGTACGGGCAGTGGCGCACCCGGATCCGGCTCCAGGCGGCGATGCCGCTGCTGGCCGGCGGCGCGACGGTGGCGGCGGTGGCGGCGCGGGTGGGCTATGCCTCCCCGAGTGCCTTCGTCGCGGCCTTCCGACGGGCGGTCGGGGTGCCGCCGGGCGCGTACTTCACCCCGTGACAGCGGACGGCGCCAAGGGGGGCTCTTCGGTCTCCGTGGCGCAGCCCGCGACGCCTGCTGCCGTGCCCGCCGTCGCCCGCGAGGTCACCCCTCCCCCAGCCTCGCCCGGTCGGCCGCCGCTCTGCCCTGGTGCCAGCCGTCGGCGTCGCGCACGCCACGGAGGCGGACCGGGGCGGTGTCGGGGAAGAGGGCGCCGGTGGTCTCCTCGACGGCGAGGGCGCGGGCGGCGAGGACCGGGAGGAGGTCGGGGGCCGTGGGGGCGGACTCGGCGGTGGCGGCGGCCGTGGCGTCGGCGGTGGCCGCCGCGAGCCGGTCGCGGATGCGGTCGGCGTAGGCGACGAGGAAGGTCTGGCGGAAGTCCCGGGTGCGGCGGGAGCGGCCGCGGGCGTGCACGGCGTCGCCCGCGCGGTTCATCGCGGCGGTGGCCTGGAGCAGCAGCGAGGTGTAGAGCATCTCGGCCGCCTCCAGGTCGGGTGCGAAGCCGACGAGGGTGGAGAAGCCGACGTCGGCGGCCCAGACGGCCTGGCAGCGGTTGGCGGCCGCGACCGCGTCGAGCAGCAGCGCCTTGGCCTGCTCGTAGGGCCCCTCGATGCCGATACGGATCGCTGACGGGCCGTCGGTCCGGCCGCCCGGGGAGCCGTCCGCGCGGTCGAGGAGCGCCTCATCGATGCTGTGCCGGGCCATCAGCTCCTGCGCCTTGGCGGACAGCGCCTCGGCCTCCTCGGCGTAGTCGGTCGCCTCGGCCTTGGCGAGCAGTCCGCGGATCCGCCCGAGGGCGCGTGCGGCGGCGTCACCGGCGGGCCCGCTCCTGGTGCCGGGCCGCGGCGGGGCCGGCAGCGGGGTGATCCGGGGCAGCCGGGCGAGGAGGCGCAGCGCGGCCAGCACGTCGTACGCGGTCTCGAAGCGGGAGGCGCGGCGGCGCCGGGCCAGCGCGTCGAGGTAGCCGGTGTCGGCGGGCCACCAGACCGCGGCACCGAGGTGCCGCAGCTGCTCGGCCCAGCGCGGGTCCGGAGCCGGGCGGGCGGCCGGGGCCCGGGCCGCTTCGGCCGCGACGGCGTCGACGACCAGCGCCGCGAGGGCGGTGCCGGTGGCCTCGCGCCGTACGATCCGCACCAGGTCGGCGGGCTGCCAGCCGCCCGCCCAGCACTGCCGTACGCCCGCCACGGCGGCCTCGACCACCGCCGCGCTCACCGCCGCCCAGCCGGCCGCGGCCGCCGCCAGCATCGAGGCGCCCGCCTCGATGGCGTCCTCGGCCCGCTCGCCGTCCGGCGCGTAACGGACGCTGCCGAGCACCTGCCCGACCAGTTCACCGGCCGACGGCGACGGCCCGCCGCGCCCTTTTCCTCCGCGCTCACTCACCCGTTCACTGTACGGAGGGCCCGTCGGCACCCCCCCGGGAGGCGGGTGCCGGCCCGGCGTCAGGGCCGCACTTGGTAGAGGCCGAGGGTCCGCTCCGCGCGGTAGCCGAGGGCGGCGTTGACCGCCCGCATCGGGGTGTTCTCGTCGGCGACCGTCGTCTCGATCTCCCGTACGTCCGGCCGCTGCGCCCGCAGGTACTCCAGCATCCGCAGCTTGACGGCCCGGCCGAGGCCGCGGCCGCGGTGTGCGGGGACGACGACGGTGTCGTACTGCACGGCCTGTACGGAGTCCGGGGTGGGCAGCACGATCTCGGTGTAGCCGGCCACCGCGCCGTCGGCCTCCGCGAGGACCGCCACGGTCAGCAGCACACCGCCACGGTCCAGGACGACCTGGGCCGCGGCCCGTATCCGCTCGGTGTCCCAAGGGTCGTGCTGCTCGTCCAGGTCGCCGGTCGGGGCGTCCTGCATGGCGTCATGGGCGCGGGCGTGGGCGGCGGCATGCTCGTCAGGGACGACCCCGCTCCAGGTGGCGAAGCGGTAGCCGGGGGGCAGCGGGACGCCCGTGCCCGGTGTGGGGGCGGTCCGCACGTCCTGTACGTAGGCCACCAGCGGCAGCGCGCACTCCGCGCCCCGGGCGACGGCGAACCTCTCACCCGCGCCGCCCCGCTCCGTCAGGGTGCTCACCGAGGTACGGCCCTCGGCGGCGAGCCGCTCGCGCACCGTCTCCCACAGGGCCCGGCCCACCCCGCGGCCGCGTCGGGCGGGGTGCACCGTCAGGGTGTCGAGGAAGGCGTTGCCGGCATTCTCCGCGGTGTCGTGGAGGCGGAGCAGGGCGACACCCGCGTAGCCGGTGGCGCCGTCGGGGGCCGGCAGCGCGACGGGGACGGCACGGCTGTGCAGGGAAGGGATCCGCAGCCGGCCGGCCTCGGCGGCCCGTTCGAGGGTGGGGCCGCCCGGCCGGTCATGGGCCCGGGCGGCGGCGAGCACGGCGAACCAGTCGTCGGTGTCGATGTCCATACGGCGGACCGTACGCAGCGACGATGCCCGGCGCGCCGTATTTTCGGCGCCGCCGGGCATCGGTCACTTTCGGGCGGTGCGCGGTCAGGTCACCCGGGGGTGCCGGGCCTGCCGTTCCCGTCGGAACGTCACTGCACCGCGCTGCCGGCCACCCACTGCGACCAGTCCATGTTCCAGCCGTTCAGGCCGTTGTCGGGCTTGACGCTCTTGTCGGGGGAGTTGACGACATCGACCACGTCACCGGTCTGCGAGTGGTTGAAGAACCAGGCGCCGTCCGTCTTGGGGTCCTTGGCGCCCTTGGCGTCCTCCAGGCCGATGCAGCCGTGGCTGGTGTTGGCCTTGCCGAAGATGCCCTTGCCCCAGTAGTTGCCGTGGATGAAGGTGCCGGAGTTGGTCAGGCGCATGGCGTGCGGCACATCGGGGATGTCGTACTCGCCCTTGCCGTTGTGCTTCTTGAAGCCGACCGTCGAACCGTTCATCCGGGTCTGCTTGAACCGCTCGGAGATCACCATCTTGCCGTTGTAGGTGGCGTTCTCGTCGCTGCCGGCCGAGATCGGAATGGTCTTGAGGGTCCGGCCGTCCCGCACCACGGTCATCTCGTGCGCCTTGGTGTCGACGGTGCTGATCTGCGCATGGCCGACATGGAAGCTGACGGTCTTGTTCTGGATGCCCTTGACGCCCGGCGACGCCTCGACGCCGTCCAGGCCGAGCTCCATGGTGACCTCGGAGTTCGCCTTCCAGTACGTCTGGGGGCGGAAGTCCAGCCGCTTGTCGTTGAACCAGTGGCCGACGACCTTCTGGTTGCTGCTCGACGCGACCTTGATCGCGGACTCCACGGCCGTCTTGTTCTTGACCGGCTTGTCGAAGTTGATCGACACCGGCATGCCGACACCGACGGTCGAGCCGTCCTCCGGCGTGAAGTTTCCGATGAAGCTGTTCGCCGGGGCGACGGTGGTGAAGCTGGAGTTCTCCACCGCCTTACGTCCCTGGGAGTCCACCGCGTGCGCGGTGACCTTGTACTTCGTCGAGCGGCTCAGCGGCTGGTCCGGCTTCCAGGAGCTGCCGTCGGCGGACAGCGTGCCCTTGACCGGCTGCTTGGTCTCGACCGAGGTCATGGTGACATCGGTGAGGGTTCCATCGCTGACCGTGACACTCGCGTCACTGTTGAGACCGGTGTCGGTGGCGCCGTCCTCCGGGAGGATCGTGATCTTGGCGTCGGAGGCATCCTTCGCCGCCGCCTCGTCCACCTGGCGGACGCTCTCGTGCCAGGTGGCGTCAGCACCGTCATGACCTCGGTCAGCCGCACTGCTGCCACCACACGCCGCAAGCGTGAGTACGCCCCCGAGCAGCGCGGAGCCGGCTATGAGGCCCTTCCGGCGCTTGCTGTCCGTCATCACACGCATCTCCATTGCTACCGATTTCGCACGTTTCCCCGAGCGAGCAGCCAACTGAACGCCGGCTCATGTGGACGGCGGCATTCCGGCCGACGCCATTTGAACGCCTTTTCCGTTTCGCCCGTTCCATGCGTCCACAAAGTGTGGGGAAGGCCACTTATGGCCTGGACCGGTCAAATGGTGCTCATCCGGCGCGGGCGCAGCGCCACGTAGTCGACCCCCGTACGGCGCGGAGCCGTACGGGGGCCGTGGCCATCGGGGGTGCCGGTCAGCCCTCCCCGTCCGCGTCATCCGCCAGATCCCACTCCGCCGCGTCCCACTCGGCGTCCGGGTCGTAGTCGGTCAGCTCCTCGCTGCTCCAGGAGGCCTGTGCGAGTTCGGCGCCCGGCACCTTGGTGACGAGGTCGAACGGGTCGATCAGGTGGGCCAGCGCCTCCGCCGGATCCTCCCGGACCGTCTCCAGGGACTGTCTGCGCTCCTCGCCGGGCAGCGAGGGGTCCCCTTCGATGTGGTCGACGGCGGCGCCGGTCAGCCGGCCCGCGTCGGTGACCTCCATGATCAATTCCACATGAAGGCGCACAAAACGTGATGTCTCACCATTGCTCATAGCACGGAGGTTAGGCATGGACGGCTCCCGACTTCCCCGCGACCCGCGGCGGTCATTAACATCTGAGGTCAACGGCCAATTTCCCGAACCCACAAGGGGGATCGCTTCCGTGACCGCACGACGACCACTGTTGACCGCCGCGGCCGCGGGATCGGTGCTGTTCGCCCTGTGGTTCGTACCGTCCGCCAATGCCACCGCGGAAGGTGACGGTGCGTCGGATGCCGCGCTGCGGGTGGCGTCCGCACCGGACGGTCCCGGCCTGGCCGACCGTGCGGTCAGCGGGGCGCAGGAGACCGTCAGCGGGTCCGCGGCGGCCACCTCGGACGGCAGCGGCGCCGGAGCCCACCCCGCCGGCCGCCCGCACTTCCTCGCCGACACCGGCAGCCCGGACACCACGCCGTACGTGATCGGCGGCGTCGCCTGTCTCGCGCTCGGCGCCGGCCTCGTCAGCTACTCCGTCCGCCGCACCCACGGCGAGACCGGCTGAGAGACGAGGCCGGCTGCGACCGCCGACGGCCGGGCCCTCGTCAGGCCAGCGTGCCCGTGACCGACTCCACGGCCGCCACCAGCTTCCCGCCCCGTACGAACGCATACGCGCCCTCCAGGTCCGGCGCCAGGAAGCGGTCCTCGCCCGGCCCCTGAACGCCCGCTGCGCGCACCGCGTCCAGGACGGCGCGGGTGGCGGGGGCCGGCGTCAGGCCCTCCCGCATCTCGATGGCACGGGTCGCCGCATAGAGCTCGACGGCGATGATCCGGGTCAGGTTGTCGACCGCGGTGCGCAGCTTGCGCGCCGCCGACCAGCCCATCGAGACATGGTCCTCCTGCATCGCGGAGGACGGGATGGAGTCCACCGACGCGGGCGCGGCCAGCCGCTTCAGCTCGCTGACCAGCGCGGCCTGGGTGTACTGGGCGATCATCAGCCCGGAGTCGACACCCGGGTCACCGGCCAGGAAGGCGGGCAGCCCGTGCGAGCGGTTCTTGTCCAGCAGGCGGTCGGTGCGGCGCTCCGCGATCGAGCCGAGGTCGGCCGCCGCAATGGCCAGGAAGTCCAGGACGTAGGCCACCGGCGCGCCGTGGAAGTTGCCGTTGGACTCGACCCGGCCGTCCGGGAGGACGACGGGGTTGTCGACGGCGGCGGCCAGCTCCCGGTCCGCGACCAGGCGGGCGTGGTCGAGGGTGTCGCGGCCGGCGCCGGCGACCTGCGGGGCGCAGCGGATGGAGTAGGCGTCCTGGACGCGCGGGGCATCGTCCTGGTGGTGACCGGTGAACTCCGAACCGGCCAGCACCTTGGCCATGTTGGCGGCCGCGGCGGCCTGCCCGGGGTGCGGGCGGATGGCGTGCAGCTCGGGCGCGAGGACCTTGTCCGTGCCGAGCAGCGCCTCCAGGGAGAGGGCCGCGGTGATGTCCGCCGAGGTGAACAGCCGGGCGAGATCGGCGCAGGCCATCACGAGCATGCCGAGCATGCCGTCGGTGCCGTTGAGGAGGGCCAGGCCCTCCTTCTCGCGCAGTTCGACGGGCTCGATGCCGTGCGCGGCCAGCAGCTCGGCGGCCGGCCGTACGACACCGTCGGGGCCTTCCGCATCGCCCTCGCCCATCAGCGCCAGCGCACAGTGCGAGAGCGGTGCCAGGTCGCCGGAGCAGCCGAGCGAGCCGTATTCGTGGACGACGGGCGTGATGCCGGCGTTGAGCAGGGCCGCCATCGTCTCGACGACGAGCGGGCGGACGCCGGTGTGCCCGGAGGCGAGCGTCTTCAGCCGCAGGAACATCAGCGCGCGGACGACCTCCCGCTCGACCCGCGGGCCCATCCCGGCCGCGTGCGAGCGCACGATGTTGCGCTGGAGCTGTACGCGCAGCTCGGGGCTGATGTGGCGGACGGCGAGGGCACCGAAGCCGGTGGAGACGCCGTAGACGGGGTCGGGCTTGGCGGCGAGTTCGTCGATGAAGGCGCGGGAGGTGGCGACGGCCGCGAGGGCTTCCTCGGACAGCTCGATCCGGGCCGCGCCGCGAGCCACCGCGATGACGTCCTGTGCGGTCGTGCCGGACGTCCCCAGCACCACAGTGTGCATATCCATATTCAGGAACCCTAGAGACTGAATCGCCGGATGTCACCACCGGATTTCGTGATCACCCCTTACCGATCTCCGCAGCGGACCGGTGCCGCCGTACGGACCGACCTCCTCACCTCCGGAAGCGCCGGCGCTCCGGCCCCGTCCGCCGGTCCGGGGCGTCCGCGAGCCGGACCACCGGATCGTCCGCGCCGCCGTGCCGCCCGGCGATCACCGGCTCGCCGGACCGCGCCGCCTTGGCCTTGTACTGCGCGGCGTCCGCGAGCCGGAAGAGCCGGCGGGCGCTGCGCACCGGGCCGATCGGGTCCCCGGTCGAGGCGACCCCGACCGCGACCCCCTCACCGAGGTCCAACTCCCCCGCCCGGTCGCACAGTTCACCGGCCACCTTGACCACCTCGTCGGCCGGCGGCCCCACCGCGAGCAGACAGAACTCGTCGCCGCCGAGCCGGGCGACGAGGGTGCCCGGCAGCATCGCGCCGCACAGCGACAGCACCGAGCCGAACCGCTCCAGCAGACGGTCGCCGACCGCATGGCCGCGGGAGTCGTTCACCCGCTTCAGCCCGTTGAGGTCACACACCACCAGGCTGACCACCACCTCGTCCCTGCGGTGCAGCTCCAGCGCCTCGTCCAGCCGCATATCGACGGCACGGCGGTTGGCGAGGCCGGTCAGCGCGTCGGTGAAGGCCAGCCGGCGGGCCTCCGCCAGCCTCTCGGTCTGCGCGATCCCGGCCGCCGTCACCGCGGCCAGCACGCTCGCGAAGTCGGCGTCCGCCCGGCCGAAGACCGGATCCCCCGTTCGCCGCGCGACATACAGCTCACCCCAGGCCCGCCCGTGCAGCACGATCGGCGCGACCACACAGCAGCCCCGGCCGCGGCGGCGCAGCGCGGCCATCCGCTGGCGGTTGCCGCCGCCGGCCCCGGCCGGCCCCTCCTCCGGCACCGGGGGCGCCGGGGTGTGCACCCCTTCGGCGGTCTCCACCCAGGCGCTCGGCTCGCCACCGCCCGCCCACTGCTCGTGCAGAAAGCCGACGATCTCCGGGAATTCATGGACGGGGTAGCTCTCGTCGTCCGGGAACTCCTCCTCGTCCTCGGCGAGTTCGCCGGTATTGACCAGCACCCGCAGCTTCCCCAGCTCGCGCTCCCATTTCGAGATCGCGGCGAAGGAGCCACCCAGGGCCTGACGCACCCCCAGCGCCGCGGCGTGCGCCGATTCCCGCGGCGTGTGCGCGGCCGCCATCGCCTGCGCCAGCTCCACCACTGCCCGCAGCCTCGCATCGCCCTCGCCCGTCACCGGATCCTCGCATTCCGTCACCGTGAGCACGCTCTGTACTACAGCGTAGGAATGTTTAACCCCTTTCGCCCCTTTCCGCGCACGATTGACACCCGGGCGTTATGCGCGTCGTTCCTGGTCGGAGGTCGGGGAGGCGGCGCGGAAGGGGTGCGGGAGCGGCGTTTACGCTGCGTCATCACGCATGGACCGCGGGGAACGCCCGGCGCTCGCACGGCGACCGCCCCCACCCGCCTCACTCCCCGGGCCACTCCGGATCCCGCTTCTCGTTGAAGGCCGCCACACCCTCCGCCCGGTCCCCGGAGAAGGCCACACTGCGCCAGGCGCCGTCCTCCAGGTCGAGGCCGGCCCGCAGATCCAGCCCGTGCCCCAGCCGCATGGCGCGCTTGGCGGCCCGCAGACCGACCGGCGAATTGCGGGCGATCCGGGCCGCCAGCTCCAGCGCCTCGGCCCGGTCCTGCCCGTCCGCCGCCAGCTGGTCGACCAGCCCCAGCTCCACGGCCTCGGGCGCCGGCACCCGCCGCGCGGTGAACACCAGCTCGGCCGCCCGCGCCGCGCCCACCCGGCGCGGCAGCAGCTGGGTCCCCCCGCCGCCCGGGATGACCCCGACCGACACCTCCGGCAGCCCGACCACGGCCGTACCGTCGGCGACGATCAGATCGCAGGCCAGCGCCAGCTCGAAGCCCCCGCCGAGCGCGAAGCCGTGCACCGCGGCGATGGTCGGCACGGGCAGTTCCAGCACGCCCGTATAAGCGGCGCGGGTGTGCGGGCGCTGGCGCATCAGGTCGGCGTCCGTGAAGGAGTTGCGCTCCTTGAGGTCGGCGCCCACGCAGAACGCCCGCTCATGGGTGGAGCTGAGGACCACCGCCCGTACGGAGCGGTCCGCGGCCAGCTCGGCGCAGGCCTGCGCCAGGCTGTCGGCCATCGCCGTCGAGACGGCGTTCATGGCCTTGGGGCGGTCCATGACCAGCTCCGCCACGAAGCCGTGCCGCTCGACGGCGACCCAGCCGTCCGCACCGAACAGCTGCCGTTCCCGTTGCATACAGCCCTCCCTGTTAACGGTCGTTGACCTGACGTGGGGATCATGTCAGGTGGCGGCCCGGAGCAACAGGACAGGCTTCCGCCTGTGGATAACCGGGGGACGGCGCGGTCACCGGACCGGGAATCCGCCGCAGAACGCGCTCCCGGCCCGGGGCCCGGCGGCCCGGCGGCCCGGCGCCAGGTCAGTCGCGGCGGTTCAGCAGCCAGGGCTCGACGACGCCCAGGCCGCGCACCGGGCGCTGCCACATCGGCTGGAGGGCGAAGCGGTACGTCGGGGGCGGGGCGCCGGTGCCCTCCTCGGCCGCCTTCTCCGCCGCCGCGGCATCGGCCTCGGAGACCGGGGCGTCACCGATCCGGCCCAGCTCCTCGGCGAACGCCTGGTCCACCAGCACGGTGTCCTTCGGCGCTATCGACGTCAGACGGCTGGCGAGGTTGACGGTCGTGCCGAACACATCGCCCATCCGGGTCGTGACCGTGCCGAACGCGATACCGACCCGCAGCTCCGGCATCGTCTCGTCATGGGCCATCGTCTCGATCAGCCGCAGCCCGATCTCCGCGGCGATACCGGCGTCATCCGCGGCGAAGAGGACCTCGTCGCCGAGGGTCTTGATGAGCCGGCCGCCGTGCGCGGCCACCAGGTCGGAGCAGGTGGTCTCGAACGCCTCCACCAGCTCGCCCAGTTCCTCGTCCTCCAGGCGGCGGGTCAGCCGGGTGAAGCCCACCAGGTCGGCGAAGCCGACGGCCAGGCGGCGGTCGACCATCTCGGCGTCGTCCTGGGCCCGCACGACCCGGCCGGTGGCGGCGGCGAGCTGGCGCCGCCAGACGTAGACCAGGAACTCCTCCAGCTCGGGGAGCAGCAGCTCGACCAGCGGATAGGTGATCTCCGTACGGGTCAGACCGGAGTCCTGGGGCTCGGTGAGGCCCTCCAGGAAGGAGTCGATCTGCCAGTCGGCCAGTCGGGCGGTGGTCTGGCCCGTGGACCGCGCGACCTGGATGGCCATGGCCTCGCTGAGCAGTCCGGCCTCGACGAGACCGGCGAGGCGGCGCAGGGCCAGCACATCGGCCTCGGTCAGGGCCTTGACCTGGCCGATGTCGGCGAAGCCCATGGCGCGCCAGAAGCGGGCCGCGAGGTCCATCGAGACGCCGGCGCCGCGGGCCGCCTGGAACGGCGTGTAGCGGCGGTCGGCGCCGAGGATGAGTTGTTCGAGGCGGACGGCGATGTTGTTCTCGTCGCCCTCGTCCCCGACCCCTGGGGGGTCGTTGACGGGGATGTTGCTCACTGCCTCGTCCTCGGTGTCCGTGTCGCGCGAGGCGGCGCCCGAGTCGTCGGCGGTCACCGGCCGCTCCCTGTCCGATCCCTGCGCACTGCCCTTCCGATCACTGCTCGCCGGTGGCCCGCTCCCTGGCGGACCGCCTCAACGATACGGCAGGTGTGCTCTGGCTCACTCTCACATGTCGGCCCTGACCAAGGAAGAGGCGGGCCCTCGTCGGCGCGGCGGGTGCCGTGATACAGGGGGCCCGAGCCGGGGGCGCGGGGCGCGGCCGGGCTCATGGTGCCGGGGAGTCGTCGCCTCCGGGCCGCCGGGACGCCGTGGCGCGCAGATGGATGATGTCGCCGGCGCCCACCGGATGCCGTACGCCGTTCGCGGTGGCCAGGACCAGGCGGCCGTCACCGTCGATGGCCACGGCCTCGCCGGTGAGGGCGGTGTCACCGGGGAGTTCGGCGCGTACGGAGCGGCCCAGGGTGGCGCAGCCGGCCGCGTAGGTCTCCTGGAGGCGGCTGGCGCCGGGGTCGCCGACGGCGGACTGCCAGGTGGCGTACCACTCCTCCAGGGAGCGGAGCACGGCGCGCAGCAGCGGGTCGCGGTCCGTGGTGCGGGCGCCCGCCAGGGCCAGGGAGCCGGCGGTGGGGACGGGGAGTTCGCCGGCGGTGAGGGAGACGTTCAGGCCGATGCCGATGACGACACCGGAGCCGGCCCGCTCGGCGAGGATGCCGCCCACCTTGCGCTCGCCGGTTCCGGGGGTCCCGTCCGGGCCCGCGACGTCGGCGTCGGCGTCCCCGGGGCAGCTGACCAGGATGTCGTTGGGCCACTTGAGGGATGTGTCGATACCGGCCGTCCGGGACAGGGCGGTGGCGGTGGCGACTCCGGTGAGCAGCGGGAGCCAGCCCCAGCGCTGCGCGGGGACGCGGGGCGTGAGGTAGACGGAGAAGAAGAGGCCGGAGCGCGGGGGCGCCGACCAGCTGCGGTTGAGCCGGCCGCGGCCGGCGGACTGTTCCTCGGCCACCAGGACGGCGCCCTCCTCGGCCTTCCCCTCGGCCGCGCGGGCCGCCAGGTCGGTGTTGGTGGAGCCGGTGGCCGGGACGACGTCCAGGGAGGTCCAGAGCCCACCGGGGCGCACCAGGGCGCGGCGCAACGCCGTGGCGTTCAGCGGCGGGCGGCTCAGGTCGCTCCAGCGGCCGGCATCTTTGTCCCGGTTTTCCGGTGGTTGAGGTGTCATGGGATCAGCCTAGGTGTGGTCAACGACGCAGTGCCGCTGAGCAGTCCCGCCGATACGCTACGGATCGGTAGCCAAACCCGTACCACCCTCAGTACGAGCACCAGTCCAGGACGAGCAGGAGCCGCATCCCGATGTCCGAGCCGGAAGCAAACATCCACACCACCGCGGGCAAGTTGGCGGATCTGCAACGGCGGGTCGAAGAAGCCACCCATGCCGGTTCCGCCCGTGCCGTGGAAAAGCAGCACGCAAAGGGCAAGTTGACGGCGCGTGAGCGCATCGATCTGCTGCTGGACGAGGGCTCGTTCGTCGAGCTGGACGAGTTCGCGCGGCACCGGTCGACCAATTTCGGGCTGGAGCAGACCCGCCCCTACGGCGACGGTGTGGTGTCCGGCTACGGCACGGTCGACGGCCGCCCGGTCGCGGTCTTCTCCCAGGACTTCACGGTCTTCGGCGGGGCGCTGGGCGAGGTCTTCGGCGAGAAGATCGTCAAGGTGATGGACTTCGCGCTCAAGACCGGCTGCCCGGTCATCGGCATCAACGACTCCGGCGGCGCGCGCATCCAGGAGGGTGTGGCCTCGCTGGGCATGTACGGCGAGATCTTCCGCCGCAACACCCATGCCTCCGGCGTGATCCCGCAGATCAGCCTGATCGTCGGCCCGTGTGCGGGCGGTGCGGTCTACTCCCCTGCCATCACCGACTTCACGGTCATGGTGGACCAGACCTCGCACATGTTCATCACCGGTCCCGACGTCATCAAGACGGTGACCGGCGAGGATGTCGGCTTCGAGGAGCTGGGCGGCGCCCGTACGCACAACACCACCTCGGGCGTGGCGCACCACATGGCGGGTGACGAGAAGGACGCCATCGAGTACATCAAGGGGCTGCTGTCCTACCTGCCGTCCAACAACCTCTCCGAGGCGCCCGCCTTCCCGGAGGAGGCGGACCTGGAGACCTCGGACACCGACCGCGAGCTCGACGTCCTGATCCCGGATTCGGCCAATCAGCCGTACGACATGCATGCCGCGATCGAGCATGTGCTGGACGACCACGAATTCCTGGAGACCCAGGCACTGTTCGCGCCGAACATCCTGACCGGCTTCGGGCGGGTCGAGGGCCATGCGGTCGGGGTGGTCGCCAACCAGCCGATGCAGTTCGCGGGCATCCTGGACATCAAGGCCTCGGAGAAGGCCGCGCGCTTCGTGCGGACCTGCGACGCGTTCAACGTCCCGGTGATCACCTTTGTGGACGTGCCCGGCTTCCTGCCCGGCACCGACCAGGAGTACGACGGGATCATCCGGCGCGGCGCCAAGCTGATCTACGCGTACGCGGAGGCCACCGTCCCGCTGATCACGGTCATCACGCGCAAGGCGTTCGGTGGCGCGTACGACGTCATGGGCTCCAAGCACCTGGGCGCGGACCTCAACCTGGCCTGGCCGACCGCGCAGATCGCCGTCATGGGCGCCCAGGGCGCGGTCAACATCCTGCACCGCCGCACGCTGGCCGCGATCGAGGACCCGGCCGCGCAGGACGAGCGGCGCCAGGAGCTGATCCAGGAGTACGAGGACACCCTGCTCAACCCGTATGTCGCGGCCGAGCGCGGGTACATCGACGCGGTGATCATGCCGTCCGAGACGCGCCGGCACATCGTCCGCGGGCTGCGCACCCTGCGCAACAAGCGCGAGGCGCTGCCGCCGAAGAAGCACGGCAACATCCCGCTCTGACCGGCAGAACCAGCGGAACCAGCGAAGGGAGCCGTTCTCGATGATCAAGGTCGTACGGGGCAATCCGACCCCTGAGGAGCTGGCCGCCGCACTGGCGGTGGTTCAGGCCCGCGCGGCGGCCGCCGCTGCCGTCGCGCCCGGAAAGCCGGACCACGGCAGCGAGTGGTCGGACCCCGCGTCCACGGTTCCGGCGCGGGCGCGGATGCCGCATCCGGGGCCGCGGGCCTGGCGGACGAGTTACTGGCCGCATTGACCGGTTCACACCGGGTGGCCACCGGGCCGCCAGGTCGGTGCATCGTGCATTGACTAGTCCCTTTACGCCGTGGGGGGGGGGGGGGGGGGGGGGGGGGGGGGGGGGAGGAGGGGGAGAGGGGGGGGGGGGGGGGGGGGGGGGGGGGGCCCACCAAACCCCCCGCGAAGGGGAA
>NZ_JBVHZH010000002.1:110849-340598 GCF_055574515.1 Streptomyces sp. NPDC029466 | reverse complement strand
CCACATGGTCTCCCCCCGGCCCCCCGAGTTCGCCCCCCCCCCCCCCCCCCCCCCCCCCCCCCCCCCCCCCCCCCCCCCCCCCCCCCCCCCCCCCACGCGCGTCATGGGCACAGGATCGATACATGCTGTGGTCAGATCCGCCCGACGAGCCTCCTGAGGAGCTGCGCGATGTGCAGGCCAAGCTCCGCCGGATGAGCATCGTGCTGGCCGTGGCCGTGGTGGTGCTGATGGTCCTGCTCGCGGAGCGGTAGCCGTCCCCGTATGCGGGCATCGCACAGTTCCCGCTACCGGAGAGGCAACGCTCACAGTTCTCGACTGCAACCGCTTCCCCTGATTTCGCTTCTTTCTCTCTTGACAGCGCAATTCGGGCGCCCTGCCGCCCGGGCGGCAGCCGGACGGGAGTGGGAGAGCGATGAACAGGCCGCTGCGGCATATAGCCGTCTTCTGCGGGGCGCTGGTGCTGGCCCTGCTGGCGCGGGTGACATGGGTCCAGTTCGTCCAGGCCGACGAGCTCGCCAACGACCCGCACAACCGCCGCGTCAAGATCGAGGCGTTCTCCTACCCGCGCGGCAACATCATCGTCGGCGGCAAGCCCGTCACCGGCTCGGTGGCGACCTCCGGTGACTTCAAGTACAAGCGGACGTACAAGGACGGCCCGATGTACGCGCCGGTCACCGGCTTCGCCTCCCAGGCCCAGGGCACGACCTTCCTGGAAGGCATCTACAACAAGGTGCTCAGCGGCAAGGACGACCGGCTCGCCCTCAAGAACGCCAAGGACATCCTCACCGGCGAGAAGCCACGCGGCGGCGATGTGATCACCACCATCGACCCCAAGGCGCAGAAGGCCGCGTACAAGGGCCTGACCGACCTCAACGCCAAGGGCGCGGTGGTCGCGCTCGACCCGCGCAACGGCAGGGTCCTCGCCCTCGCCTCCACCCCCTCCTACGACCCGTCGGTCTTCTCCGGCATCTCCAACGCCGAGAGCCAGAAGTTCAAGGCGCTGGACGCCGACAAGACCAAGCCGCTGAACAACCGGGCGCTGCGCGAGACCTACCCGCCCGGCTCCACCTTCAAGATCCTCACCGCGGCGGCGGCCCTGGAGCACGGCGTGGTCTCCGACATCAACGCGTCGTCGGGCGCACCCGCCCCGTACCAGCTGCCGCAGAGCACCACGAAGGTCGGGAACGATGTCGCGGGCGCGCCCTGCGACAAGGCCTCGCTGAAGACCGGTATGCAGTGGTCCTGCAACAACGTCTTCCTCGACGCCGCGCTCAAGGTCGGCAAGGACAAGATGCGCGAGACCGCCCAGAAGTTCGGTTTCAACGAGAACGTCTACGACGAGGACCTCGGCGACCTGCTGGCCACCAAGAGCCTCTACCCGGAGAAGCTCGACAAGCCGCAGACCGCGCTGACCGGTATGGGCCAGGGCAGCCTCACCAGCACGCCGATGCAGATGGCGATGGTGGTCGCGGGGCTCGCCAATGACGGCAAGGTGATGATGCCGCACCTGGTCGACGAGGTGCGCGGCTCCGACCTGTCGACGCTGGAGAAGGCCGAGCCGAAGATGATGTCCCAGGCCGTCTCCGCCGACACCGCGAAGAAGGTGCAGGAGATGATGGAGTACACCGCCTCGGAGGGCACCGCCGACAAGGCCAAGATCCCCGGCGTGACCGTCGGCGGCAAGACCGGTACCGCCCAGCACGGCGCGAACGTCAACGACGAGCGCCCCTACGCCTGGTTCGTCTCCTACGCCAAGCAGAGCGACGGCAGCTCCCCGGTCGCGGTCGCCGTCTTCGTCGATCCCTCGGACATGGACATCCCCCGGTCGGAGATCGCCGGCGGCAAGCTGGGCGGGCCGATCGCGAAGTCGGTCATGCAGGCGGTGCTCAACAAGTAGACCGGGGCCGCCGCGGCGGCGGGGGCTCCGTACGATGGCGGGCATGACCGAAGAGTCCCGCCCCCGCCGCCTCGTCCTCGCCTCCCAGTCCCCCGCCCGGCTGGCCCTGCTGCGCCAGGCCGGACTGGCCCCCGAGGTCATCGTCAGCGGGGTCGATGAGGACGCGCTCACCGCGCCCACGCCCGGTGAGCTGGCCCGGGTGCTGGCCGAGGCCAAGGCCGAGGCGGTGGCCGGCCGCCCGGAGGCCGCGGGCGCCCTGGTCGTCGGCTGTGACTCGGTCCTGGAGCTGGACGGGCGGGCGCTCGGCAAGCCGGCCGACGCCGAGGACGCCACCGCCCGCTGGAAGTCCATGCGCGGCCGCTCCGGCGTCCTGCAGACCGGCCACTGCGTGATCGACACCGCGACCGGCCGCCGGGTGGCGGCCACCGCCTCGACCACGGTCCGTTTCGGCGAGCCGTCCGACGAGGAGATCGCCGCCTATGTCGAAAGCGGCGAACCGCTGTTCGTCGCCGGCGCCTTCACCCTCGACGGCCGCTCCGCCCCCTTCATCGACGGCATCGACGGCGACCCCGGCAATGTCATCGGCCTCTCCCTGCCGCTGCTGCGCCGGCTGCTCGCCGACCTGGACGTGGCGATCACCGAACTGTGGACCTGAGCGGCGCACCCCGCGCCGGGCGGCCAGCGCCGGGGTGCGGCCGGCGGCGATGAACGCCGGAATTCGCAGGCGTCCGGCGCCTACGCTGCCCCCATGGCAAACGTTGTCGAGCTGATCAGCTACCCCGTCAAGGGCTGCGCCGGCGTCCCGGCGACCGAGGCGGAACTCACCCCCGCCGGCCTCGCCCACGACCGCAGCTTCCTGGTCGTCGGCCCCGGAGGTGTCTTCCGGAGCCAGCGCAAGGACCCCCGGCTGGCGGTGATCCGGCCGGAGGTCAGCGCCGACGGGGCGCACCTCACCCTGCACGCCCCGGGCAGCGACCCCCTCCACCTGGACATCGACCACGGCACCGGCTCGGCGGCCAGGGCCGAGGTCGAGATGTTCGGTACGCCGTACCGCGCGGTCGACCAGGGGGACCGCGTGGCCGGATGGCTGTCCGAAGCGCTGGGCGCGGAGAGCCGGCTGGTGCGGGTACCGCCCGAGCACGACCGGGTGACCGACGGGCTCACCCCCGGCACCTCCGGCTTCGCCGACAGCAGCGCCCTGCACATCCTCTCCCTGGCTTCCTTCGACGACCTCAACCGCCGGATCGCCGCCGCCGGGCGCCCACCGGTCCCGATGGACCGTTTCCGGCCCAACCTCGTGGTGGACGGCTGGGACACCCCGCAGACCGAGGACCGGGTGCGACGGGTCACGGTCGGCGGCTGCGAGCTGGGGTTCACCAAACTCGCCGTCCGCTGCGCGGTCACCCTCGTCGACCAGACGACGGGCGGCAAGGCCGGCCCCGAGCCGCTGCGCACACTCGCCACGTACCGGCGGGTGCCCGAGGGCGGGGTGGCGTTCGGATCGAAGTTCTCGGTGGTGGCGACCGGAAAGGTGACGGTGGGCGACGCATTCGAGGTCACCGAGTGGGGAACCGATTGACCCGAAACGACTCGATCGCCCCGGTCGGGTCCGTCATGAGGAGTCCGCACCATGCCGAAGATCCTGCTCATCGCCGGTGACGCCACCGAGGACCTGGAGTTCTTCTACCCCTACCAGCGGCTGCTGGAGGAGGGGTACGAGCCCTGCATCGCGGCCCTCACCCGCAAGAAGCTCCAGTTCGTCGTCCATGACTTCGTCGACAACTTCGACACCTACGTCGAACGCGAGGGCCACTCCTGGCCGTCCGACCTCGCGCTGTCCGAGGTCGATCCGGCCGACTACGCGGCGCTGGTGCTCCCCGGCGGCCGGGCACCCGAATACCTCCGTAACGACCCCGACTACCGCCGCGTCGTCACCCACTTCTTCGACGCCGACAAGCCCGTCGCCCACATCTGCCACGCGGCCCTCTCCCTGGCCCCGCTCGGCGTCCTCAAGGGCCGCCGCACCTCCGCCTACCCGGCCTGCGCACCGGACGTGGAGCTGGGCGGCGGCACCTTCGTCGACGGCGCCGCGGTGGTCGACGGCAAGGTCGTCTCGGCCCGCGCCTGGCCCGACCACCCCGAGTGGATGCGCGCGTTCCTGGAGGTGCTGCGGGAGCATGCGCCGGTGAAGTAGCAGGCGGGCGGGGAGGGCGGCGCTTGGGGGGCGGGGGTCAGAACACCGGCAGGGCGTAGAGCGAGTCGTCGTTCATGGCGAAGACGCGGTTGCCGTCGGCCACCAGCCACTGGCGGTCGGCCTCGCCCAGCCGGTACTCCACGACCGCGTCGCCGTCCGCCGCGCTCACCGCGTTGACGCGGTAGTCACCGTACTCCTCACCTTCGATCGTCCAGAGGCCGTTCCCCTGCACGACCACGGGCGTGTGGACGTTGGAACTCCCGTTGAGATCCATGCTCTTGCTGCCGTCGCGGGCATTCCACTTGTCGGGGAAGAAGGTTCCATCGTCGACGGACCCCTGGTACGTGGCGTACACGGCGTCCGCGGTGGCGGTCACCGGACCCCACTTGACGATCGGTGGCTTCTCGCGCTGGAACGCGTGTGCCAGCGCCCGCTTCCTGACCGTCCACCGTTCCTTGCCGTCGGTGATCCTGCGGGCCGTCATCGACATGCCGTTGAGGTAGACGGTGTCGCCGAAGAGGGTCGGAATGACGAAGGCTTCGGGCCGGTCGCGCAGGTCCCATGCGCGACGGCCGTCGACAGTGTCGACGGCGAGGGCATTGCCATCGGCAGTGCCCATGACCAGGCGGCCGTGCGCGGCGACACCGGGCATGTTGATCTTGGTGCGGAACGCCTTGTCGAAGGGCACGGTCCAGCGAATCTTGGCGTCGGAATGACTGATGGCGCGGAGCCGGTCGTCCTTCGTCAGCACGTAGACGGCCGTGTCGTCAGCGGCCAGCAGCGATTCCGCCCCGACATCGGCAGTCCACCGGCGCTCCCCCGTGGAGGGGACGAAAGTGCGCAGCGTCCCCTTGCTGTCGACGGCGCCGAGCAGACGGTCCGAAAGGGAGAGATAGCGGCCGGCCCCCTTGATGTCGGGGGCGGCCCAGCGCCGTTTGCCGTCCACGACGTTGTGGGCGGCGATCCCGCCGCCGCGGGTGCCGAAGACGATGACGTCCCGGACGGGCAGGGGTGCGGGGGTGTCCTCGGCAAGGTTGTGCACGGCCCACAGCTCCTTCAGCGTCCCGCCGACGATGAAGTCACCATCATCCGCGTTCAGCAGGTGCGCCTTGGGCGTCTTGACCGCCGGCGGGTAGGCGAAGAGATCGACCTTCTTCTTCCGGGGCTTCGGTGGCCGCGGCCACCAGGCGGCGGCCGCCCCGCCGCCCGCGGTGAGCACCACCCCGCCCGCCGCGAGGCCGGTGAGCAGTCGGCGGCGGGAGACCTGCCCGGGGGCCGCGCCGCCGTCGAGGGCGGTGGTCAGCTCATGGATGCCGCTCTCCCGTTCCTTGATCGCCTGGCTCACCGGGCCGCGCCGCCAGGCCCGTTCGGCGCCGCGCGGTGGTGCGAAGTTCGCGGCGATCCGCGCGGGCGTGGGACGGTCGGCCGGGTCCTTGGCCAGGAGGGGGAGGACGAGCGGGCGCAGCGCCCCCGGGACGCCGGTCAGATCGGGCTCGTCGTGCACGACCTTGTACTGGAGGGCGGCGATATGGCCGCCGTCGAAGGCGCGCCGGCCGCTGGCCGCGTGGACGAGGACGGCGCCCAGTGAGAAGACATCGGCGGGGGCCGCGACCCGGCGGCCCAGGACCTGTTCGGGGGCGCCGTAGCCGGGAGTGACCGGGACCTGTCCGGTGGTGGTGAGGGTCAGGCCGTGCTCGGGGCGGGCGATGCCGAAGTCGATGACGCGCGGACCGTCCGAGGTCAGCACGATGTTCGGCGGTTTGAGGTCGCGGTGGATCAGGCCGGTGGCGTGGATGTCCGCGAGGGTGTGCGCGAGCGACGCGGCCAGGGCGCGGACGGCGGGCTCGTCGAAGGGGCCGTACGCCTCGACGGCCTCGTCGAGGGTCGGACCGGCCAGGAACTCGGTGGCGATCCACGGGCGTCCGCCCTCGGTGTCCGTGCCCAGCACCCGGGCCACGCCCTTGCCGGTCACGGCGGTCGCCGCCTGCGCCTCGCGGACGAAGCGGCGGGCCAGGTTCTCCTCACCGGTGAGCTCGGGCCGCAGGACCTTGACCGCCGCGACAGTGCTTTCGGTGTCCTGGCCGACGTAGACCTTGCCCATGCCGCCCTCGCCGAGCACACCGAGAAGGCGGTACGGACCGAGGCGGAGCGGGTCGCCGGTGCCGAGCGGTTTCATAGCGGGTGTCCTTCACACGAGTTCGCGGCCGGTGCGGGCCTCGGGGCAGGGGCGGCGGGTTCAGCGGAGCGGGTAGGCCGCGAGGAAGTCGGGCCCGGAGGCGATGACCATCCGGCTCTTCTCATGGGCGGTGAACTTCGTCCCGCTGGTCTTGTACAGCTCCTCGGTGGTGTGCGAGGTGAGGCCGACGGCCCGCAGGAACTTGCCGGTGATGCTGTACGAGTAGGCGTACTCGGAGCCGATCACAGGGCGGATGAGATGGTCCGCCGACTTGCCCTCCCAGCTCTTCTCCGTCCACCGCGGCTTCCCGCTGCCGGCGTCGAACGCGACCAGGCCGAGGTCCTCCTCCACCCCGTAGAGCACCCCGTCCTTGAGGGCCGGCGGTCCGTACGTCTTCCCGGGGCGGGTGCGGGAGGTGTCCCACACCTGGCCGCCGTCGCTCAGCCGCAGCGCCCGCAACGGGCCGTAGCCCAGGTAGAGATGCTTGTCATCGGTGGTCAGCGGATCCCGTACGAGCCGCCGGTCGGCGCCCTTCCAGGGCTTGTCCCAGACGGGCTTGCCGGTGCGGAGGTCGCGGGCGACGATCCGGACCGAGGCGTCGTTCATCTGCTGGAGAGTCACCAGGAGGTTGCCGACGACCTTGGCGGACAGGACGTGGTACTCGTGGCTCTTGGCGGAACGGAACGGCAGGGGGTCCAGCCACTTCCGGCTCCCGTTGGTGAGGTCGAGTGCCATCACGAACCAGGGGAGCTGGCGTTCGTACTGCTTGACCTTGCCGCGGGAGACCGCCAGATAGGCCGTGTCGTCGGCGACGGCCAGCAGCCGGCTGATGAGGCCGTAGTAGTCCTGGCGGTCCGACACCGGGGCGAGGTGTCTGCCTTCCTTGCCCGTGGTCAGGTCGACGCGGGCGATGAACCACGAGACGGACTGCGGGAACGCGCTGCCCTCCGCCCGTTCCTCGGCCCGCGCGATCCGGTAGATGTGGGTGCCGTCCGAAGCGACCTGCCAGCCGTCAGTGAAGGCCAGCGGGAACCTCCACCGGGTCTCACCGGTCTTCGCGTCCACACCCTGCGCCCCGTCGGACACCATGACGACCTGGTCGCCGACCGGCAGCGGCACTTCGGGGTTCTGTTCGTCGTCGGGCCCGCTGATCTGCCTCTGCCACACCGAGTCCAGCTTTTTCTTCTTCACCGCGCCGACGCTCGGCCCCGGCTTCGGCTTGGTGTACCCCGGCCCGGTGGCGGGCCCCGGCGTCGACTCGTCCCGTCCCAGCCAGGCCCACACCCCCGCCCCGGCGCCCGCGACACCGAGTACCGAGCCCGCGCCCGCCAGCAGCAGTCCCCGGCGGGACAGCCCGCGGGCGGCGGGGACATCGGCGGACGGCACGGTCGCCGACCGGTCGGACGGTACGGGCAGCCGCTGTGGCACAACCTGCCAGACCTCGCTCGCCCGCCGCCCGATCTCCGCCAGCACCGCATCCGGCAGATGATCGGCGAACTCCCCTCCGCCGTCGTGGAGTTGAGCCGCCAACTCGACGGTGGACGGACGCTCGGCGGGGTCCTTGGCCAGCGCGCGGGACAGGACCGGGACGAGGGCGGCCGGGACGCCGGTGAGGTCGGGCTCGCGGTAGCGCACGCGGTAGAGGAGGTCGGCGGGCTGTCCGTCGCCGAACGGGCCGCGGCCGGTGGCGGCGAAGACCAGGACCCCGGCGAGCGCGAAGACATCGCCGGCCGGGGTGTGCTCCTGTCCGGTGGCCTGCTCCGGTGACATGAACGCCGGGGTGCCGACCGGGGCACCCGTACGGGTCAGCCGATCGTCACCGAGGGCGCGGGCGATACCGAAGTCGATGACCTTCGGGCCGTGCGCCGTGACCATGATGTTCGACGGCTTGAGGTCGCGGTGCACCACATCCGAGTGGTGGAGCTGACCGAGCGCCGCGCACAGCGCCGCCCCCAGGGCACGCACCGACGCCTCGGGCAGCGGGCCGGCCGGCTCCACCGCCTCGTCGAGGGGCGGGCCGAGCACGTACTCGGTGGCCATCCAGGGGGTTTCGGCGAGCGGATCGGCCTCGATGACCTGGGCGCCGTATTGGCCGCCGAGGACCCGGGCGGCATCGGCCTCCAGCCGGAAGCGGGTGCGGAATTCGGTAGTGGTGGCGATCCGGGCGTGCATCGTCTTGAGCGCCAGGGTGCGGCCGCCCGGGGAGCGGGCCAGATAGACGGTGCCCATACCGCCGCTGCCCAGCCGGGCGAGGAGGCGGTAGCCGCCCAGGCCGGGCGGATCGTCGTGGGCGAGGGGGAACGGCATGGCGGCGTCAGTCCTGTGGGGCGGGCGGAACCGGGAGGCCGGCGGCGAGCAGCCCGGCCGACTGGCGGGCGAGGGCCGCGATGATCCGGCCGGGCAGCCAGCCGGGACCGAGCAGGGCGGCGGCGCGCCCGGCCGGGTCCGAGGACCGGAGGAGCACGGTGTCGGGGGACATCGGTCCGGAAGCCGGGGCGGGCGGCGCGGGCGCCGGCTCCGCGGAACGGAGGAGCACGGTGTCGGAGGACTTCGGTCCGGAAGCCGGTGTGGGTGGCGCGGGCGCCGGGGCCGGGTCCGAGCCGCCCGCATCGACGGGATCGAGCAGATCGAGCAGTTCGGCGGGCCGCGGGCGGGCCGCCGGATCCCGGGACAGACAGGCCGTGATGACGGTCCGCAGGGCGGCCGGGAGCTCTTCCCGTTCGGGCACGGTGTGGCCGGTCGCCGCGTAGGCGAGCGTCGCACCGAGCGCGTAGACGTCGCCCGCCGGACGCGGCTGCCCGCCCGTCGCCTGTTCCGGCGGCAGGCTGCCCGACTCCAGGCCCGGCAGTCCGGAGCGCGGGGTGCCGTCCCCGGCGGCGGCCCGTACCGCCCCGAAGCACGTCAGCCGGGGACCGTCGGCCGCCAGCAGCACGGCCGCGGGCGACACGCCGGCATGGGCCAGGTCCTGCCCGTGCCCGATGACCAGGGTTTCGACGAGGGCCACGCCGAGGGCCCGTACGGTGCGCTCGGGCAGCGGGCCGCCGTACACGGTCAGCGCCGCGGGCAGCGGGAGCACGGGCACATACGGGCGGGCGTGCCAGGGCGCGTCACCGGGGGCGGCGACCTCGGTGGCCGGTGAGGACCACGGGCCGAGCAGATAGCGCGAGGTCTCCGCCTCGGCCAGGAACCGGCCGGGGTCGGCGCCCGGCAGCGGCGCGCCGATCAGGACCGTACGGTCGCCGTCCGCGCTCCGTCCGATGAACCGCCGTTCCGGTACGGGTATGCCGGACGCCTCGCCATCCAGCCCCCGCAACACCGCGTAGGGACCTATGGCGCTCCCGCGCGACCGGCCCCCCGCACCCGCAACAGATGCAGGCATGCACCCCATCCCCCGTGTGTCCTACGACATCGCCCGAAGAGCCTACCCAAGCGTGTCGCACGGCCCCGAGGGGGTCGATCCGCCCCGGAACAAGGGGAGTTCGGGCCCGGCCGGGACTGCCCGGCCCCGTCGCCGGACGGGAAGTGAGGGGGTCAGGCGGACGTGGGGGCCACCGGCGGTGCGCCGTTCGGGGTATTTTCCGCGTTTCCGCGCGCATCCCCCGAAAAGCCCTCGCCGTACGCCATGAGCGTCAGCACCAGCAGCCCCAGCACGACCATCATCGCGAGGAAGGCGACCCAGCCGACCAGGCCGACAGCGAAGGCGCCCAGCATGCCGTGCACCACCGCGCAGCTGATGAGGGCGATACGGGTGAAACCGCCGGGGGCGCGGTCGCGCAGGGCGCAGCGGAGCAGGACCACGGCACAGAACACCAGGTAGAGGCCGAAGAGGATGCCCCCCACCCAGGAGCCGGTGGACATCGCGCGGGGCTGGAGTCCGGCCAGCGACATCTGCTGGCGGTCCACGACGATGCTCAGAATCCAGTTCAGCAGCACGATCCCGAACGCCTCCAGGATCAGTACCACCGCCGCGGCCAAGGCCACCGGCCGTCGTGCCACCCGCACCCCGTCCACCTACTTCCGCCGATCGCCCAGCCCGATGCGCCATGTGGGCGCCTGTTGCCGCCGTTACCCCGGTTACCGCGAGTACAGAAGACATCGGGCACGCTACTAATGGGTAATAGCTGGGGCAAGGGTTGTGCACGGGTCGGTATGGACGACTGCGGACAGGAGGGCGACGGCGCGCCGACGGACGAAGTCGACCGCAAAGTTTCCTTCGCCCATTCGTAGGGACTCCACAAAGAATTGACGATCCGCTGGACGCCCGAAGTTCGAGACCTAGGCCACACCAGGACCCGAGCCGGAGCCCAGGAATCCGGGCCTACCCTGGGATACCAGGGGACTTAGGTTCCTCACTGGCGCCCCGAGCACACTCCGTGTGGGCAAGCTCACCCCAGGGAACGGGTCGGCACGCGGTGTCGCCAGTCCCTAAAATCGCCGCATCCAATAGATGCGGCGAAGCGCCAAGGAAGGACCCATCGTGCGCAAGGTGCTCATCGCCAACCGTGGCGAAATCGCTGTTCGCGTTGCCCGTGCATGCCGGGACGCGGGGATCGGCAGCGTAGCCGTCTACGCCGACCCCGACCGGGACGCACTGCACGTACGCGCGGCAGACGAGGCGTACGCCTTGGGCGGTGACACTCCTGCCACCAGTTACCTGGACATCGCCAAGGTCCTGGCTGCCGCCGCCGATTCGGGCGCGGACGCCATCCACCCCGGGTACGGCTTCCTGTCGGAGAACGCCGAGTTCGCGCAGGCCGTCCTGGATGCCGGGCTGACGTGGATCGGCCCGCCCCCGCAGGCCATCCGTGACCTCGGTGACAAGGTCGCCGCGCGGCACATCGCCCAGCGGGCCGGTGCGCCGCTGGTCGCCGGCACGCCCGACCCGGTCTCCGGCTCGGAGGAGGTCGTGGCCTTCGCCAAGGAACACGGCCTGCCCATCGCGATCAAGGCGGCCTTCGGTGGCGGCGGCCGCGGTCTGAAGGTGGCCCGGACCCTCGAAGAGGTTCCGGAGCTGTATGACTCCGCGGTGCGCGAGGCGGTGGCCGCGTTCGGCCGCGGCGAGTGCTTCGTCGAGCGTTACCTGGACCGTCCGCGGCATGTCGAGACCCAGTGCCTGGCCGACAAGCACGGCAATGTGGTCGTGGTCTCGACCCGTGACTGCTCGCTCCAGCGCCGCCACCAGAAGCTGGTGGAGGAGGCCCCGGCCCCGTTCCTGACGCAGGAGCAGAACGCCGAGCTGTACCGCGCGTCCAAGGCCATCCTCAAGGAGGCCGGCTACGAGGGCGCCGGGACCTGCGAATTCCTGGTCGGCCAGGACGGCACGATCTCCTTCCTGGAGGTCAACACCCGGCTCCAGGTCGAGCACCCGGTCACCGAGGAGGTCACCGGCCTGGACCTGGTCCGGGAGATGTTCCGGATCGCCGACGGCGAGAAGCTCGGCTACGACGACCCGGCGGTCCGCGGCCACTCCTTCGAGTTCCGGATCAACGGCGAGGACCCGGGCCGCAACTTCCTCCCGGCCCCGGGCACGGTCACGCGGTTCGACGGGCCGTCCGGCCCCGGCGTCCGCCTGGACGCGGGCGTGGAGTCCGGCAGCGTCATCGGCCCGGCCTGGGACTCGCTGCTGGCCAAGCTGATCGTCACCGGTGCCACGCGGCAGCAGGCCCTCCAGCGCGCCGCGCGGGCGCTGGCGGAGTTCACCGTCGAGGGCATGGCCACCGCCATCCCCTTCCACCGCACGGTCGTCCAGGACCCGGCGTTCGCCCCCGAACTCACCGGCTCCGCCGACCCGTTCACGGTCCACACCCGCTGGATCGAGACCGAGTTCGTCAACGAGATCCCCCCGTTCACCGCCCCCGGCGTGGACGAGGGCGAGGCCGACAGCCGCGAGACGGTCGTCGTCGAGGTCGGCGGCAAGCGCCTGGAGGTCTCGCTGCCGTCCTCGCTGGGCATGCCGCTGGCCCGGGCCGCGGTCGCCGGCGGTGCCAAGCCGAAGCGGAAGGCCGCCAAGAAGTCCGGCAGCGCCGCCTCCGGCGATGCGCTCGCCTCCCCGATGCAGGGCACCATCGTCAAGGTCGCCGTCGAGGAGGGCCAGCAGGTCACCGAGGGCGAGCTGGTCGTCGTCCTGGAGGCCATGAAGATGGAGCAGCCGCTCAACGCGCACCGCTCCGGCACCATCAAGGGCCTGACCGCCGAGGTCGGCGCGGCGCTCACGTCCGGCGCGGTGATCTGCGAGATCAAGGACTGACCTGACGGCATTCCGCCAGACGGACGAGGGGCTCCCGGCACACCGCCGGGGGCCCCTCGCGTCCGTTCAGGGCCCCCTGGGGCGGACGACGGGACTTCGCGGACCCCCCTAGGAGTTCCCCACCACATCATCCGGAAAGCTCAGCGACCGGCCCATCCATTCGAGCGCGGCGGGCAGTTCGCGCCGCCAGGTGGCGAAGTTGTGGCTGCCGTGGTTGAGGACGACGGATTCCGCCCTCATCGGCGGTTTGACGGCGTCGAGGAAGGCCCTGGCCGCCGGATAGTTCTTCTCGCCGGTGCGGCTGGTGCCCACCAGGACACTCACCCGGGGCGCGGGCAGCTGCCGCAGACGCCACATCAGGTCGTATTCCTGGCGGCGGCGCACCCGGTCCCGCCCCTCGCCGAAGAGGTTGCCGGTGGTGGGGTCGTTGCTGACCTTGTAGTCGGGCGACAGGGCGGCCGCAGCGGTGTACGTACGGTCGTGCCGCATGGCGAGCTGGAGGGCGCAGCTGCCGCCCGAGGAGTAGCCCAGCAGACCCCAGGCGCCGGGGTCGTGGCCGACGCGGTAGTGCGAACGGAGCGCGTCCGGCACATCGCGGGCGAAGAACGTCTCGGCCTGCGGTCCGCCCGGCACATCGACGCACTGGGTGTCGCGGGGCGGGGCGATGGTGGGCCGCAGCATCACGATGACCGTCGGCTGCATCTTGCCGGCCCGGATCAGCCGCCCGGCGGTCTGCGGCAGCCGCAGATGCTGGCCCAGCAGGAAGATGCCGCCGGGATAGCCGCTGAGCGCGACGACGACGGGGAACCGCTGGCGGTCGTACCCGTGCTGGAAGTACTGCGGCGGCAGATAGACGTAGGCCGGGTTCACCGCCCGGGTCCGCTTCCCGACGATCCGTACGGTCTCGACCTTCCCGGCCTGCTCCGGCGCCCCCTTGGGTAGACCGTGCACCTTGTCCAGCCCCTCCGGCCCCGAGGGCTGCACCAGGCCCTTCGACGGGTCGCCGACGGGCCCGACCGCCCCCTGGTCGCCCCATTTGCCGACGGCGGCCGGGGCGTCGTCGTACAGGCCGAGCAGTTCGTGCCACGACCCGTAGAACTGGAAGTTGGCGTTCACCACGAGGCCGAGCGCCGCGACGATGGCCAGCTGGGTCGCGAAGATCGAGCCGAGCCGCCCCAGCAGCGCCCGCGGCCCGCGCCCGGCGAACCGCGGCCACAGCCAGAGCGTGAGGCCCACACAGACCACGGCGACCGCGATCATGGCGTACAACAGCGATCGGCTGGTCAGTCCCATGACGTTTTCCCCAGATGTCCCGCGCCGCGCCCGCTTCCCCGGCGGTCCGTCACGGCGTCCTCCCGGCCCTCCGGAAGACCCCGGAAAACCTCATTGCGCCTGGTTTGATGGCGCTTGCCGGCCCGGCGTTGCGGGGCCCGCGAGGTGTTCGGCCGCGCGCCCACCGGAGGATGCCGGGACTTCATCCCCGGTCTGCCGGACGGCCACCGGGCGGGCGCGGCGGGGGCGTTCCGATCATGCGGAGGTGCCCTCCGGTAAGCCTTGCCCACCGCACCGGGACAGCCGCCGAGGACGCAATGGCATCCTGGAGCCACCGGGCCGCAACCGGCCGGGTCAAGGGAGGACGGCGATGGCGACCGAGACGGCAGGGCAGCCGCAGACGACGGGCCCGGCGGCGACCGCACCGGCGCGGACGCCTGACGTACGCCCCATGCGGGCCGATGCCCGCCGCAATTACGAGCGGCTGCTGACCGAGGCCCGTACCGCCTTCACCGAGCACGGCACGGACACCTCGCTGGAGGACATCGCCCGCCGCGCCGGCGTCGGCATCGGCACCCTCTACCGCCACTTCCCCAACCGCACCGCCCTGATGGGCGCGGTCTTCCAGGGAGAGGTGGACGCCCTCTTGGCGCACGCCAGGGAACTGGCCGACGCGCCGCAGCCGTGCGCCGCACTGGTCGAATGGCTGCGCGCGATCATCACCCACGCCACCACCTACCGCGGGCTGTCCCGCGCACTGATGACGGCATCGGCGAACGACAACTCGGGCATGGCCCGGTGCAGCGTGCCGATGCGGGAGGCCGGCGGCGCGCTGCTGACCCGCGCCCAGCAGGCCGGGGCCGTACGCCCGGATGTGAGCATCAGCGATCTGATGCAGCTGACCAACGGCATCGCACTGGCCGTCGAGGAATCCCCGGACGACCCCAAGCTCGCCGACCGGCTGCTGACGCTCACGCTGCGCGGGCTGAAGGGGGAGAACCACTGAGCAGCGGTCCCCCGCGCCGGGCCGGCGCGCCACGGTGACGCGCCCCCGACATCCGTGCTCAGCGCCGCCGCGGTGCCAGGTCAGCGACCCGGCCGCCGGCGGCCTCACTCAGGGACGGGGCCGAGCGGAGCTGTGGACCACCGGCCCCGCCGCCCGGCGCATGGCTGCGCCGCTGACCCGGGAGCGGGACGTCCCGCCGGGGTCCTCTGCGCTCCCCCGGGCCACCGTCCCGCCCCGGCTGCCCCGGCCCGTGGCCCACGCCCGAGCCGTTGGCGACGGCGATCTGGACGCCCTGATCGGCCAGCGCCTGGAGTTCCGTGGCGGCGCGGTCGTCATGGCCCGGCGGCTCGTCCGTGACCAGCCGCGTGATCACATCCGTGGGCACGGTCTGGAACATGGTGTCGGAGCCGAGTTTGGTGTGGTCGGCGAGCACCACCACCTCCCCCGCCGCCTGCACCAGCGCCCGGTCGACGCTGGCGGAGAGCATGTTGGACGTGGACAGACCGCGCTCGGCGGTCAGCCCGCTGCCCGACAGGAAGGCGCGGGAGACCCGCAGGCCCTGGAGGGACTGTTCGGCACCGCTGCCGACCAGCGCGTAGTTGGAGCCGCGCAGGGTGCCGCCGGTCATCACGACCTCGACGCGGTTGGCATGGGCCAACGCCTGGGCGACCAGCAGGGAGTTGGTGACGACGGTCAGCCCGGGGACCCGCGCGAGCCGGCGGGCCAGCTCCTGCGTGGTCGTTCCCGCGCCGACGACGATGGCCTCGCCCTCTTCGACGAAGCCGGCCGCGAGATCGGCGATGGCCGTCTTCTCCGCGGTCGCTAGATGGGATTTCTGTGGGAATCCTGATTCGCGGGTAAAGCCTCCCGGCAGGACCGCACCGCCGTGCCGGCGGTCGAGCAGTCCTTCTGCCTCCAGCGCCCGCACATCCCGCCGTACGGTTACTTCGGAGGTCTGGACGACGCGGGCGAGCTCCCGGAGCGATACGGCTCCATTGGCGCGCACCATTTCAAGGATCAATTGGCGACGTTCTGCAGCGAACACGAAACTGACAGTAACGCCAACGACCGTCTGTTTTCAGCAGGTTGCACCAATTAACGGAAGTTGTGCGCAACGCGGAGCGTGACGTGGTATGCGGTATGCATATGTCGTGCGGGGGTCGAACTACCGGGCGGAACGAGCCGCGTGAGCCCTGGTCAGTCGCCTTGACGGGGCCCGCGGCGGCCGGGAATGGAGCGCTCCGGTCCCGGCCCCGGCGCAGGGACGTTTCATCCCCAGTGCGCACGGCGGGCACAAACATTTGAATCGGCCGCCGCCCGCCCGGCGCCCCCGGTTACTCGCTGGCGGCCTTGCGCGTGTGCAGCTGGCGGGCGACCTCGGCGATCGAGCCGGACAGCGACGGGTAGACCGTGAAGGCGTTGGCGATCTGCTCGACGGTCAGATTGTTGTCGACCGCGATCGAGATGGGATGGATCAGCTCACTGGCGCGCGGGGAGACGACCACACCGCCGACGACGATGCCGGTGCCGGGGCGGCAGAACAGCTTCACGAAGCCGTCGCGGATGCCCTGCATCTTGGCGCGCGGGTTGCGCAGCAGCGGGAGCTTGACGACCCGGGCGTCGATCCGGCCGCTGTCGACATCGGCCTGGGAGTAACCGACAGTGGCGATCTCCGGGTCGGTGAAGACGTTGGCGGAGACCGTCTTGAGGTTCAGCGGGGTGACCGCGTCACCGAGGAAGTGGTACATCGCGATCCGGCCCTGCATCGCGGCGACGGACGCCAGCGCGAAGACGCCGGTGCAGTCGCCGGCCGCATACACGCCCTGGGCGGTGGTGCGGGAGACCTTGTCGGTCCAGATGTGACCGGAGTCCGTGAGCTTGACGCCGGCCGCTTCCAGGCCGATGCCCTCGGTGTTGGGGATGGAGCCGACCGCCATCAGGCAGTGCGTACCGGAGATCATGCGGCCGTCGGCCAGGGTGACCTCGACGCGGTCGCCGACCCGTTTGGCGGACTGGGCCCGGGAGCGCGACATGACGTTCATGCCGCGGCGGCGGAAGACGTCCTCCAGGACGGCGGCGGCGTCCGGGTCCTCCCCCGGCAGCACGCGGTCACGGGAGGAGACGAGGGTGACGCGGGAGCCGAGCGCCTGGTAGGCACCGGCGAACTCGGCGCCGGTGACACCGGAACCGACCACGATCAGCTCTTCGGGCAGCTCGTCGAGGTCGTAGACCTGCGTCCAGTTCAGGATCCGCTCGCCGTCGGGGAGCGCGTCCGGGATCTCGCGGGGGTGCGCGCCGGTGGCGATCAGCACCGCGTCCGCGATCAGGCCCTCCGAGGTGCCGTCGGCGGCGGTGACCGTCACCTTGCGGGAGCCGTCCGGCGCCTGGCCCGGCTCCAGCCGGCCGCGGCCGCGCATGACCCGGCCGCCGGCGCGGGTCACGGACGCGGTGATGTCATGCGACTGGGCGAGTGCGAGGCGCTTGACCCGTCGGTTGACCTTGCCGAGGTCGACGCCGACGACCCGGGCGGGCCGGTCCACGTGCGGAGTGTCGTCCTCCACGATGATGCCGAGCTCTTCGTACGAGGAGTCGAAGGTGGTCATCACCTCGGCCGTGGCGATCAGAGTCTTCGACGGCACGCAGTCGGTCAGCACCGACGCCCCGCCCAGACCGTCGCAGTCGACGACGGTCACCTCCGCGCCGAGAGAAGCCGCCACCAGGGCAGCTTCGTATCCGCCGGGTCCGCCACCGATGATCACGATCCGAGTCACGTACTCCATTGTCCCGCACGCCCGTATGTCACTCTCGCCCGGGGGCGCCCTCGGCCCCTGACGAGCACCGGAGCGCGCCGCACCGGGTCTCCCGTCCGGACCTCCGGTACCACGAGCCCGGCGGGCAACCTCCCGTACCCTCGGAACCATGTCGCTCTACGCCGCGTACGCCGGCAACCTCGACGCGCGGCTGATGTCCCGCCGCGCACCGCACTCGCCGCTGCGCGGCACCGGCTGGCTCAGCGGCTGGCGGCTCACCTTCGGCGGCGAGCAGATGGGCTGGGAGGGCGCGCTGGCGACCGTCGTCGAAGCACCCGGCGCCCAGCTCTTCGTCGCGCTCTACGACATCGCGCCCATGGACGAGGAGTCCATGGACCGCTGGGAGGGCGTCGGCATGGACATCTACCGCCGGATGCGGGTGCGGGTGCACACCCTCGAAGGCGACGAGGCGGCGTGGATCTATGTCCTCAACGGCTATGAGGGCGGTCTGCCGTCGGCCCGCTATCTGGGCGAGATCGCGGATGCCGCGGAGTCGGCGGGCGCGCCGCACGACTATGTGATGGAGCTGCGCAAGCGGCCCTGCTGACGGCGTCACCGCGCCGGCCGGGGCGGGCAGGCCGCCGTACGGGTGCCGCGACGCGCCCGGGACGCCGCTTTTGGCAGATGCCACAACAATCCGATCCCAGCACCGTGAGCAGCGACATCTACGCGCGTAGGGGATTACCGGCTACCCTCGTCCGCGTGAACGCATCTGTTACTCCGGACATCGCGCGCGACCCCCAGGGTGCCGCCGCCGACGCCGCCGCCCGTCTGCGTGAGCTGACCGGCGCCGAGACCCATGACGTCGCCCTGGTGATGGGCTCCGGCTGGGCGCCGGCCGCCGAGGCCCTGGGCGCGCCCGAGCACGAATTCCCCGTCACCGAACTGCCCGGCTTCCCGGCGCCGGCCGTCGCCGGGCACGGCGGCACGATCCGCTCGTACCAGGTCGGCGCGAAGCGGGCGCTGGTCTTCCTGGGCCGTACCCACTACTACGAGGGCCGCGGGGTCGCCGCGGTCGCGCACGGCGTCCGCACCGCCGCCGCGGCCGGCTGCAAGACCATCGTGCTCACCAACGGGTGCGGCGGTCTGCGCGAGGGCATGCGCCCCGGCCAGCCGGTCCTCATCAGCGACCACCTCAACCTGACCGCCACCTCCCCGATCGTCGGCGCGCGCTTCGTCGACCTGACGGACCTGTACTCGCCGCGGCTGCGCGCGCTGTGCAAGGAGGTCGACCCGAGCCTGGAGGAGGGCGTCTACGCCCAGTTCCCCGGCCCGCACTACGAGACCCCGGCCGAGATCAAGATGATCCGGACCCTGGGCGCCGACCTGGTCGGGATGTCCACGGTCCTGGAGGCCATCGCGGCGCGCGAGGCCGGCGCCGAGGTGCTCGGGCTGTCGCTGGTGACGAACCTCGCCGCCGGCATGACGGGCGAGCCGCTCAACCACGAAGAGGTGCTGCAGGCCGGCCGCGACTCCGCGACCCGGATGGGCAGCCTGCTCGCCCAGGTGCTCGGCAAGCTCTGAGCCACCGCGGCGCCACGGCGCCGCCGGACGACGACGGCTGACGGCCACGGCGGGTGCCCCACCCGCCGGGCCGCCCCGTCCGCACCGCACCCGGGCCCGCCGCCTGCCCGCCGGTCCACCCCACCGCGCGGCGCGGCCCCCTCCGCGCGCTGCCATCCAGTGGCATTGGCCGGTTTCGCGGCTCCCCGTACCCGCGTACCGGGTATGCGTGACGAGCCGAGAGGGCCCTGCCTCCTCAGCCGTCCGCAGCGCGCCCCCACCCGCATCCACCGTCAGGAGCATCACGTGGCTACCGATCCCGCGGAGCTGACCCACCGGGCCCAGGCATGGCTGGCCGAGGACCCCGACCCGGAGACCCGGGACGAGCTCGCCAAGCTCATCGCAGCCGAGGACACCGACGAGCTGGCCGCCCGGTTCGCCGGCACCCTCCAGTTCGGCACCGCCGGGCTGCGCGGTGAACTGGGCGCGGGCCCGATGCGGATGAACCGCTCCGTGGTCATCCGGGCCGCGGCCGGCCTCGCCGCGTACCTCAAGGCGCAGGGCCACGGCTCGGGCCTGGTGGTCATCGGCTACGACGCCCGCCACAAGAGCGCCGACTTCGCCCGTGACACGGCGGCCGTGATGGTCGGCGCGGGCCTGCGCGCCGCGGTGCTGCCGCGCCCGCTGCCCACCCCGGTCCTGGCCTTCGCGATAAGGCACCTGGGCGCGGTGGCCGGGGTCGAGGTCACCGCCAGCCACAACCCGCCGCGCGACAACGGCTACAAGGTCTACCTGGGCGACGGCTCCCAGATCGTGCCGCCCGCGGACGGCGAGATCGCCGCCGAGATCGCCGCGGTCCGCTCGCTGGCCGACGTCCCGCGCCCCGAGGCCGGCTGGGAAACCCTCGACGAGACGGTCCTGGACGCCTATCTGGCGCGTACGGACGCGGTGCTGACGCCCGACTCCCCCCGGGACACGAAGGTCGTCTACACGCCCATGCACGGCGTCGGCCGGGACACCCTCGTCGCCGCCTTCGCACGGGCCGGATTCCCGGCGCCGACGGTCGTCGCGGAACAGGCCGAGCCGGACCCGGACTTCCCGACGGTCGCCTTCCCCAACCCGGAGGAGCCGGGCGCGATGGACCTCGCGTTCGCCACCGCCCGCGCGCAGGGCGCCGCCGGCCCCGACATCGTGATCGCCAACGACCCCGACGCGGACCGCTGCGCCGTCGCCGTCCCCGCCCCCGGCACGCCGGACGGCTGGCGGATGCTGCGCGGCGACGAGGTCGGCGCGCTGCTCGCCGCCCACCTGGTGCGCAAGCAGGCGGCCGGCACCTTCGCGACGACCATCGTCTCCTCCCAGCTGATGTCCCGTATCGCGGCCGCCGCCTCGCTCCCGTACGAGGAGACGCTGACCGGCTTCAAGTGGCTGGCCCGGGTGGACGGTCTGCGGTACGCCTTCGAGGAGGCGCTCGGCTACTGCGTCGATCCGGCGGGCGTCCGCGACAAGGACGGCATCACCGCGGCCCTGCTGATCACCGAGCTGGCCGCGGAACTCAAGCAGTCCGGGCGCACCCTCGGCGACCTGCTCGACGACCTCGCGCTGGAACACGGGCTGCACGCCACCGACCAGCTCTCGGTCCGCGTCGAGGACCTGTCGCTGATCGCCGACGCGATGCGCAGGCTGCGCGAGCAGCCGCCGACCGCGCTGGCGGGCCTGACCGTGACCCGCGCCGACGATCTGAACCGGGGCACCGAGACGCTGCCGCCGACCGACGGGCTGCGCTACTACCTGTCCGGTTCGCCGGAGGCCGGGATCGAGGCCGCCCGCGTGGTGGTCCGCCCCAGCGGCACCGAGCCCAAGCTCAAGTGCTACCTGGAGGTCGTGGTCCCGGTGTCCTCGGCCGAGGCCCTGCCAGAGGCCCGCACGAAGGCCGTCACGGCACTGGCGTCGATCAAGCGGGATCTGGCGGGGGCGGCGGGGATCTGAGGGGGGCGGGGCGCCTTGGAGGGGTGCATTGCCTCTCCTGAGTCCGCTCCCGGCGGGCCCTGGACGCCGTACCCGCCACCCCCGGCGGGCCCAGGATCACCCCTCCCGTACCCGCCCACCCCCCGAAGGGGGGTGGGCGGCGGGGAAACAACAACACCGGGGTGGGCGGCGGGGAAACAACCCTGGGGCGCGCCCCCAAACCCCGCCCCCCTAGGGCCCCGCCCCCCTAGGGCCCCGGCCCGCCTAGACCCCCGGGGCGGCCACGGCCCACCATTACGGCCAGGCCGGCCCGCAGTGGCTACACCACCACCACGGCCAGGCCCACAGCGACTACAGCCCCACCCTCACCGCCAGGCCCACAGCGGCTACAGCCCCACCACCACCGCCAGCCCCGCGCCGGCTACAGCGCCACCATCACCGCCAGCCCCACCGCGCCCACCACGAGCGGCGCGAGGACCGCGTACGACCAGCGCACCACCGGCTCGCCCTGGGCGCTCTCGCGGTGGGCCGCGCGCTCCTTGATCTCGCGCAGCTCGTCGAGGGTCTGGTCGGCCATGGCGCGCGGCACCGGGCCGGCGTCGGCGTCGAGCCCGAACCGGGGCCGGGCCGCGGAGCCGCGCGCCGCCTGGCGGCTGACCTTCTTGCGCTGCCGCAGCGAGACCGGGACGGCCCACAGCTGGTACTTGCCGCCGCTGGTGAACACCTCGGCGGAGAACGCCGCCCGCAGGTCCTCCACCGCGCCCCACGGCAGCGTGATCGTACGGAACGGGTTACGCACCGTCAGCCGGTCGTCGCCCGCCCTGACCAGCGGCCGCAGGGTGAAGGCGACCACCAGCGGCACCCCGAGGAGCAGCGCGAACGCCGCCGTGAGCTTGGTGTGCACGTCGCCCCGCAGCAGGGCGTCGCCGCCGAGCCAGAGTCCGAGCAGGAGGAGCAGCGCGCCGCCGGCGAGGGCCGCGGGCGAGCGGTAGCTGCGCTCCGCGTACTGCTGCTGGGGCGAAGAGGTCCGGTCCTGGCTCGTCATGGGGCCGATTCTGCCCGACCGTCCGTATGCCGGACATTGCGTTACGGCATCATTCGGGCGCGGGGTGCGGCCGCGTCGGGCCCCGGTGGCGGGCCTCATCCGGCGCCCCCACCGGGCACGTTGCCCGAAGCCGCCGCCGCCCGCCCGGTCGGATTCGGACGGCTGAAGGGGATGACATGGTGCTACGCGCGTAGATATGCTCCCCTCGTGACCATGCCCATCACTGTTCCCGCATACGGCAAGGAAGCCGCGGGGCGTCTGGCGTCAATGGCGGACGTGACCGCCGACGACGGTGCGCTGCGCCGCTTCCTCCACGGCCTCCCGGGCGTCGACGCGGTCGGCCTCGAAGCCCGCGCCGCCACCCTCGGCACCCGCTCGATCAAGACGACGGCGAAGGCGTACGCCATCGATCTCGCCATCTCGATGATCGACCTGACGACCCTCGAAGGCGCGGACACCCCGGGCAAGGTCCGGGCACTGTGCGCCAAGGGCGTCCACCCGGACCCCACGGACCGCACCAGCCCCAAGGTCGCGGCGATCTGCGTCTACCCGGACATGGTCGCGACGGCCAAGGAGGCGCTCGGCGACTCCGGCATCCATGTCGCGTCCGTCGCCACCGCCTTCCCCGCCGGCCGCGCCGCGCTGCCGGTCAAGCTCGCGGACACCCGGGACGCGGTCGCGGCCGGCGCCGACGAGATCGACATGGTGATCGACCGGGGCGCCTTCCTCTCCGGCCGCTACATGGACGTCTTCGAGGAGATCAAGGCCGTGAAGGAGGCGTGCGCCCGTCCCGACGGAAGCGCCGCCCACCTCAAGGTCATCTTCGAGACCGGCGAGCTCCAGACCTACGACAACGTGCGCCGGGTCTCCTGGCTGGCGATGCTCGCGGGCGCCGACTTCATCAAGACCTCGACCGGCAAGGTCGCCGTCAACGCCACCCCGCCGGTCACCCTCCTCATGCTGGAGGCGGTCCGGGACTTCCACGCCACGACCGCTGTGCAGGTCGGGGTGAAGCCGGCCGGCGGCATCCGGACGACCAAGGACGCGATCAAGTACCTGGTCATGGTCAACGAGACGCTCGGCGAGCCCTGGCTGACCGCCGACTGGTTCCGCTTCGGCGCCTCCAGCCTCCTGAACGACCTGCTGATGCAGCGCCAGAAGCTCAGCACCGGCCGCTACTCCGGCCCCGACTACGTCACGGTGGACTGAGGCTCCCATGACCTTCGATTACGCCCCCGCACCCGAGTCCCGCTCCGTCGTCGACATCGCGCCGTCCTACGGCCTGTTCATCGACGGCGAGTTCGCCCCGGCCTCCGACGGCAAGGTCTTCAAGACCGTCTCCCCGTCGACCGAGGAGGTCCTCTCCGAGGTCGCCCAGGCCACCGGCGACGACGTCGACCGCGCCGTGACGGCCGCCCGCAAGGCCTTCGAGAAGTGGTCCGCGCTGCCCGGCGCCGAGCGCGCCAAGTACCTCTTCCGGATCGCCCGGATCATCCAGGAGCGCTCGCGCGAGCTGGCCGTGCTGGAGTCGCTCGACAACGGCAAGCCGATCCGGGAGTCCCGGGACGCCGATCTGCCGCTGGTCGCCGCGCACTTCTTCTACTACGCGGGCTGGGCCGACAAGCTCGACCACGCGGGCTACGGCCCGAACCCCCGCCCCCTGGGCGTCGCCGGCCAGGTCATCCCCTGGAACTTCCCGCTGCTCATGCTCGCGTGGAAGATCGCCCCGGCGCTGGCCACCGGCAACACGGTCGTCCTCAAGCCCGCCGAGACGACCCCGCTGTCCGCGCTGTTCTTCGCGGACATCTGCCGCCAGGCGGGCCTGCCGAAGGGTGTCGTCAACATCCTGACGGGAGACGGTTCCACGGGCGCCGCGCTGGTCGCGCACCCGGACGTCAACAAGGTCGCCTTCACCGGCTCCACCGAGGTCGGCAAGGCCATCGCCCGTACGGTCGCCGGCACGGACAAGAAGGTGACCCTGGAGCTGGGCGGCAAGGCGGCGAACATCGTCTTCGACGACGCCCCGCTCGACCAGGCCGTCGAGGGCATCGTCAACGGCATCTTCTTCAACCAGGGCCACGTCTGCTGCGCGGGCTCCCGTCTGCTGGTCCAGGAGTCCGTCCAGGACGAGCTGCTGGACGCCCTCAAGCGCCGGATGCGGACCCTGCGGGTGGGCGACCCGCTCGACAAGAACACCGACATCGGCGCCATCAACTCCGCCGAGCAGCTGGCCCGGATCACCGCGCTGGCCGACGCGGGCGAGGCCGAGGGCGCCGAGCGCTGGTCGCCGTCCTGTGAACTCCCCAGCACCGGCTACTGGTTCGCGCCGACGCTGTTCACCGGTGTCACCCAGGCGCACCGCATCGCCCGCGAGGAGATCTTCGGCCCGGTGCTGTCCGTGCTGACCTTCCGCACCCCGGCCGAGGCCGTGGAGAAGGCCAACAACACCCCCTACGGGCTCTCCGCCGGCATCTGGACGGAGAAGGGCTCGCGGATGCTGTGGATGGCGAACAGGCTGCGCGCGGGCGTCATCTGGTCCAACACGTTCAACAAGTTCGACCCGGCGTCGCCCTTCGGCGGCTACCAGGAGTCGGGCTACGGCCGCGAGGGCGGCCGGCACGGTCTGGAGGCGTACCTCAATGTCTGAGCTGACTGGCCGACTCTCCGTCTTCAAGACCTACAAGCTGTACGTCGGGGGCAAGTTCCCCCGGTCCGAGAGCGGGCGGGTGTACGAGGTGACCGACTCCAAGGGCACATGGCTCGCCAACGCGCCCCTGGCTTCCCGTAAGGATGCCCGGGACGCGGTGGTCGCCGCCCGTAAGGCCTTCGGCGGCTGGTCCGGCGCCACGGCCTACAACCGCGGCCAGATCCTCTACCGCATCGCCGAGATGCTGGAGGGCCGCCGCGACCAGTTCACCGCCGAGGTCGCCGCGGCCGAGGGGCTGTCGAAGGCGAAGGCCGCGGCCCAGGTGGACGCCGCGATCGACCGCTGGGTCTGGTACGCGGGCTGGTCCGACAAGGTCGCCCAGATCGCCGGCGGCACCAACCCGGTGGCCGGCCCGTACTTCAACGTCTCCGCCCCCGAGCCCACCGGTGTGGTCGCGGTCCTGGCCCCGCAGGAGTCGTCGTTCCTCGGCCTCGTCTCGGTGATCGCCCCGGCGATCGTCACCGGCAACACGGTGGTCGTGGCGGCCGCCGAGAACGCCCCGCTGCCCGCCCTCTCCCTGGCCGAGGTGCTCGCCACCTCCGACCTCCCGGGCGGCGTGGTCAACATCCTCTCCGGCCGCACCGCGGAACTGTCCGCCCCGCTCGCCGCCCACCAGGACGTCAACGCCCTCGACCTCGCGGGCGCCGACGACGAGCTGGCGAAGGACCTGGAAACGGCCGCGGCCGACAACCTCAAGCGCGTCCTCCGCCCGACCCGGGTCAACTGGACCGCCGACCCCGGCACCGCCCGTCTGCTGACCTTCCTGGAGACGAAGACGGTCTGGCATCCGATGGGTGTTTAGGACTGCTGCGGCGTCCTGGCGGCGTCCGCGGAACGACAGTGCGGGGCCTCTCCTTCGTGGCGGGGCCCCGCACTGTTGTGGCACCGGCACGCGGAGCCGGCCATGTCGCCGAACGCCTCAACGGGGCCCCGTCACCCCGGCAGCACCCTCGTCACCTGCCCGACCAGCGGCAGGTCCTTGAGCGCGGCGCCGTTCGAAAGGGCGCCGGTCAGCAGGGTGGTGCCCACCGGCTTGAAGTCGGCGATCTGGGTGCTCACGGCGTTGGCGAGCGGGTCGACGGAGGTGTTGGCCAGCGGGTCCAGCTTGAGGTTCTTGACCGGGCCGAGGCCGCCGGCCGCGGAGTGCAGCAGGGCGCCGGTCAGTCCGGAGGCCGCGGCACCGGTGTCGGTGGCGAGGTCCGAGGCGGCGGGCGCCGCGCTCGCCGTCGCAGCACCGCCCGCCGCGAGCGCCGCACCGGCGGCGGAGATCACCAGTCCCGCCCGCAGCAAGGCGCGCGGAACACGGCTGGGCTTGGGACGCGCATGGGAGGGCATGTGCCACCTGCCTGTGGATCGAAGGGGTTCGAAGTGCTGTGCGAGACAGCGCAATCGGGTAATCAATTGACTGCGTAGCGTAGTTGAGGGGCGGGAGTCGATCCACCTCGCGCGCCAGGGGTACCCCACACGGCGCAATACGCGACAATGGGTGCCCGTGAGCTCCCACACCACCACCCGGCCGACCGCCGCCCGGGTCGTTCTGCTGACCGGCCCCTCGGGTTCCGGCAAGACGTCCCTGGCCGCCCGCAGCGGCCTCCCCGTCCTCAATCTCGACGACTTCTACAAGGAGGGGACGGACCCGACACTGCCGCAACTGCCCGACGGCGGCGGCGCCGACTGGGACGCACCGCTGTCCTGGGACGCCGGTGCCGCCCTCGCGGCCATCGGCGCACTGTGCCGTACGGGGCGCGCCGATGTCCCGGTGTACGACATCGCGACCAGCGCCCGGGTCGGCGCGTCGGGGCTCGACCTCGGCGGCGCCCCGCTGTTCATCGCGGAGGGCATCTTCGCGGCCGAGGTCATCGGGGACTGCCGGGCCGCCGGGCTGCTGGCCGACGCGCTGTGTCTGCGCGGCCGCCCCACCACCACCTTCCGCCGGCGGCTGGCGCGGGATCTGCGCGAGGGCCGCAAGTCAGCCCCGTATCTCGTCCGTCGCGGCCTGCGGCTGCTGCGCGCCGAGCGGTCGGTCGTCGCCCGGCACACCGCCCTGGGCGCACACCCCTGCGCCAAGCCGGAGGCGCTGGCCCGTATATCGGCCGCGGGGGCGCCGGACGCGGTGGGCGCGGCCGTCCGTTCCTGACGGGCGGGGCGGGGCCGCGACGGCACCTGCACGGACACGACGAGCAGATACGGAGAAGCGGGTTCGGACAGACCCCCCGGCCGTCCGAACCCGCTCTTTTCTTCCCCCTGCTCCCCCGTACTCCCCCCGTATCCCCCGATACGCCCGGCCTCCGTGGATCACTCCGCTTCGGCCGGTTCCCCCGTATCCCCGTTTCCCCCTCGGGCGTTCCCCCTGCCCCCGGGCTCCCCCCGTCCTCAGGCCACCAGCTCGCCGAAGGACTCCTCCTCGTCACGGCCGAAGCTGAGGACCTCGTCCTCACGCAGCCGGCGCAGGGCGCGCCAGATGCTCGACTTCACCGTGCCGACACTGATGTTGAGAATGTCCGCGATCTCCGGGTCCGTACGGCCCTCGTAGTAGCGCAGCACCAGCATCGTGCGCTGCGTCTCGGGCAGCCGGACCAGCGCCTGCCACAGCACGGCGCGCAGCTCGGTCCCGCGCATCGCGTCGGCGTCGGCGGCCGTCTCCGGCAGCTCCTCCGTCGGGTACTCGTTGAGCTTGCGCCGGCGCCAGGCACTGATGTGCAGATTGGTCATGGTGCGGCGCAGATAGCCGCCGAGCGCCGCCTTGTCACTGATCCGGTCCCACGCCCGGTAGGTCGAGAACAGCGCGCTCTGGAGCAGGTCCTCGGCCTCGTAGCGGTCGCCGGTCAGGTGGTAGGCGGTGGCGTACAGGGAGGCGCGGCGCTCCTGGACGTAGGCGGTGAAGGCCGCTTCGGCCTCGGCCGCCTCCGACGCGGAACGCCGTTCCCCCGTGGCCTCCCCGTACTCCGCTCCCCCGGTGTTTCCCCCGTTTTCTCCCCTGTGGGCGGCCTTGCCCCCGTGCCCCGGGTCGATTTCCACCGTCATCGCGTCGATGGCCACCATGAAGGGCGGCCGCTGACGCCCGGTGCTGCGGGTGCAGCCCCGTACGGCACCGGACTTCTCGCCGGACCGGACGACATCGTGGAGTCGCGTGATAACTGCGCTGGAAGTGCTGCCGTGCAGTGTGTTCATCTCGCGCCCCCCGTCGTAGAGCCAGCTCGTTCGGTGTGTCCCGGGTTGTTGATCTCTCCCGGTGCCCAAAAGACTGCCAAGCCAGTTTCATCGCGTTGTCCGTCGACTGTCACAGGCCTGTCACAGGCGTCTGCGCGGCGCGTCGCGGGGGCCTCACACGGTGGGCCTTGTGTACGAGAGCGCCACTGGTCGATGTCCCGGCGTCCCATGGGCCAGAATGGCTGACGTGCCTTTCCTGTTGCTGATCGAGGACGACGACGCCATCCGCACGGCCCTCGAACTCTCGCTGTCCCGCCAGGGTCACCGTGTGGTGACCGCGGCGACGGGCGAGGACGGCCTGAAGCTGCTGCGTGAGCAGCGCCCGGACCTGATCGTGCTGGATGTGATGCTGCCGGGCATCGACGGCTTCGAGGTGTGCCGGCGGATCAGGCGTACGGACCAGTTGCCCATCATCCTGCTCACCGCGCGTAACGACGACATCGACGTCGTGGTGGGGCTGGAGTCCGGCGCCGACGACTATGTCGTCAAACCGGTCCAGGGGCGGGTGCTGGATGCCCGGATCCGGGCCGTGCTGCGCCGCGGCGAGCGGGAGTCCAGTGATTCGGCGACGTTCGGCTCGCTGGTGATCGACCGGTCGGCGATGACGGTCACCAAGAACGGCGAGGATCTGCAACTGACACCGACCGAGCTGCGGTTGCTGCTGGAGCTGAGCCGCCGGCCCGGTCAGGCGCTGTCCCGCCAGCAGCTGCTGCGGCTGGTGTGGGAGCACGACTACCTGGGCGACTCGCGCCTGGTGGACGCGTGTGTACAGCGGCTGCGGGCGAAGGTGGAGGACGTGCCGTCCTCGCCGACCCTGATCCGTACGGTCCGTGGCGTCGGCTACCGGCTGGATTCGCCGCAGTGAGGGAACGTTCCGCGGCCGATACGACGGACGACTGCACGGACGACAGCGCGGGCGCCGAAGCCGGGAACGCGTCCGGGCCCGCGGCGGGCCGGCGGACGCAGCGGGTGCTGCGGGGGCTGCGCCGGGCGTCGGGGCTGCTGCGCTGGACCAGTCTGCGGCTGCGGCTGGTCGTGGTCTTCGGGCTGGTGGCGCTGACCGCGGCGGTCTCGGCGTCGGGCATCGCGTACTGGCTCAACCGCAACACCGTTCTGGAGCGCACCCAGAACGCCGTCCTCAACGACTTCCGCAAGTCGCTGGAGGACAGCACGCGGTCGCTGCCGCTGCGGCCGCGGTGTGCCGAACTCCAGGACGCGGCGCGGCAGATGGCGGCCGGGCCGCAGGACTACGCGGTACTGCTGATCGGGGTCGACCGCGAGGGCAAGGACTGCGCGGCCACCACGAACAAGAACCTGCTGACGCTCAACAGCGTGCCCCTGTCGCTGCGTACCGCGGTCGACGAGGTGCGCCCGGTCGACGAGTCCAACCGCTACGCGCACCACTTGTACTGGCAGCGCAGGGAGGTCGGGGACGCCCCCTATCTCGTCGCCGGGGCGAAGGTGATCGGCGGCGGGCCCACCGGCTACATGATGAAGTCGCTGGCCACCGAGCGGCAGGACCTCAACTCGCTGGCCTGGTCGCTGGGGATCGCGACCGCGCTCGCGCTGGTCGGCTCGGCGCTGCTGGCGCAGGCCGCGGCGACGACCGTGCTGCGGCCCGTACAGCGGCTGGGACACGCCGCGCGGCAGCTGGGCGAGGGGCGGCTGGACACCCGGCTGCGGGTGACCGGTACGGACGAACTGGCGGATCTGTCCCGGACGTTCAACCGCACGGCGGAGCGTCTGGAGCACCGGGTCGAGGAGTTGAGCGGGCGCGAGGCGGCGTCCCGGCGGTTCGTCGCCGATATGTCGCACGAGCTGCGGACGCCGCTGACCGCGATCACCGCGGTCTCCGAGGTGCTGGAGGAGGAGGCGGACTCCCTCGACCCGATGATCGCGCCGGCGGTGCAGCTGGTGGTCAGCGAGACCCGGCGGCTGAACGATCTCGTGGAGAACCTGATGGAGGTCACCCGCTTCGACGCGGGGACGGCCCGGCTGGTGCTGGACGACGTCGATGTCGCGGACCAGGTGACCGCCTGTGTCGACGCCCGGGCCTGGCTGGACGCGGTCGAGCTGGACGCGGACCGCGGCATCGTGGCCCGTCTGGACCCGCGGCGGCTCGATGTGATCCTGGCGAATCTGATCGGCAACGCCCTCAAGCACGGCGGCTCGCCGGTGCGGGTCTCGGTGCACACCGAGGAGGTGCCGGGTGACGGTGCGGGCGGCAGGACGGGCAGCACGGCGGTCACCGGCGGTCCGGCCGCGCCCCACGCGTCCGGCGGCCCGGAAGCCGGTACGGAGCAGGAGGGGCCGGAGCGGTCCGGCCAGGAGTCGGAAACGGGGCGGCCCGGGGGCGGCGAGCTGGTGATCCGTGTACGGGATCACGGCCCCGGCATCCCGGAAGAAGTCCTTCCGCATGTCTTCGACCGCTTCTACAAGGCGAGCGCGTCCCGGCCGCGGTCGGAGGGCAGCGGTCTGGGCCTGTCGATCGCGCTGGAGAACGCACATATCCACGGCGGGGAGATCACCGCGGCCAACCTCCCCGAGGGCGGCGCGGTCTTCACCCTGCGGCTGCCGATGGACGCCACACCGCTGACGGACGGCGACCGCAGGGACCGCGGCACGGCTCGCGCGGCCGACGAGGGCACGGAGGACGGGCGATGACGCCGATCAGGCGGACGGGGCGGCGCACCGCCGCCGTGGCGGCGCTCACGCTCGTCGCCGCGGGCTGCGGCATCCGGGGCACCTCGGTACCGGTCGACGCGGGCGGCGCGCCCTCGCGGGTGAGCTGCAAGGCCCCGGCGAGCGAGCCGGCGCCGAACCCGCCCGGCAGGTCCCAGGCCACCGTCTACCTGGTGTGCGGCTCGGCGCTGGCCCAGGTGGAGCGGGCGGTGTCGGTGCCCAAGGGCTCGGCGACCACCGATCCACGGCTGCCGGCCGCCCGTGCGCTGCTGAAGGAGCTCCAGCGGCCGCCGTCGTCCGACGAGGACCGGGCCGGCTTCAGCACCGCGCTCCCCCAGGACCTGAAGGTCACGGCGCCGCGGGCGGGCGATGCCGCGGACACGCTGCGGCTGAGCATCCGGCCGGAGGACCTGCCGTCGTTCGCCCTGGCGCAGCTGGTGTGCACCTACGGCGCGAGCCCGGCGCTGGGCAAGCAGCACGCGGCCGTGCTCGGCGGACCGGGCGATGCCACCGCGCACCGCTACGACTGCTCGGCGGATGTGCTGGCCAATCCCGACATAGCGGAGAACGCCGGGTGGGGCGACCCGTTGGCGGAAGAGGACTGACCCGGCGCACCAAGACGGGCTCAATTGGCCGGAACCGCAGCCACCGCCGGGCGCGTCCTGGCCTGTGTGCAGCGTCATGGCCCCGGCACCACCGCCGTTCCCCGTATGCGCGTCACCGGACTTCTTCTCCTTGTGGCGCATCTGCTGATCGTCGCCTGGCTGACGTTGCGTCCCCGCACGGTGCCCTGGGTGTCCGCCACGAATCTCGAACCGCTGGCGACGATCCGGGCCGAGCTGGCGTACGGCCCGTCGTGGGAGGCCGTGCAGCATCTGGGCGGTTCGGTGCTGCTGCTGGCGCCGCTGGGTGTGCTGCTGCCGCTCTCGGCCGGGCGGCTGAACGTTTCGCCGCTGGTGTCGCTGACCCGCACCGTGTTCGCCGGCGCGATGATCTCGCTGGCCATCGAGCTGCTCCAGTCAGGGGTACCCGGCCGGGTCCCGGACATCGACGCGGTGCTGCTCGGCTCCCTTGGTGTGGCCCTGGCGCACCTGGCGGTCGTCCCCGCGGCCCGGCGCCGGCTGCGTCGCCAGTACGGGGATCTCGGGGAGGTAACCCCGAGGATCCCCAGGGTTGAACTGGCCCCGCAGGCTGATGTTCTCTCCGGCAGCCGGACCTACCTTTGAGACATCGGGCAAACGCCCCATCGAGTCGCAAAGGAGCCGCCGCCATGGCCGCCGCACTGGTCCGCCCCAGCAACAACCGAATGATCGCCGGAGTGTGCGCGGGCCTGGCCCGTCGCTTCGGTACGACGCCGAAGACGATGCGTGTGCTGTTCGTGGTGTCGTGTCTGCTGCCCGGCCCGCAGTTCCTGGTCTACCTGGCGCTGTGGATACTCCTCCCCTCGGAGGGGAAGGCCGCCACCGGCGCCGCCGCCTGGTGACCGGCCCGCCGCCCGGCCCGCGGGCCGGCCCGGCACCCGCCGCCCGGTTCCCTGACGGCACATGACGATGCCCCGGCCGTACGCACGAGGGCGTTCGGCCGGGGCACGGCGCAGAAGGTGTCCCTAGGGGACGAGCCGCGTGGCGGGATCAGCCACCCAGGGGGAGGGTCTTGGTGACGGCGCTGGTCGGCAGGCCGCCCAGCAGCTTGTTGCCCTGGGAGTTGAGCTTGGTCTTGACGTCGTTGCCGGCCGGCTTGGACTTCGTGAGCCCGGAGACCGTCTTGGCGGCGTCCTTCACCGGCAGGCTCTTCAGCACTCCGGCGGCGTCGACCGACGGGGCCGCGCTGGCGACGCCCGCGGCGGTGACGACAAAAGCGGCACCGAGCGCGACGGTACCGAGAGTCTTGATGGTTCCCTGCTTCATCGAATTACGTCCTCGTGATGGGGGCTTGACCGGCAAATCAACCTACTGAGGCGGCAACCGGCGCCGCAAACAGCCACGAGGAAAGAAAAAACGGCCGGTGGACATTCCACCGGCCGTTGCGCTATAGGCTCGCGTGATCCCTTACGCAGAGTCAGAAGCGCTGTTCGCAGGGGGCGTTGCGGCCGCCGGACGGAACAGCCATTCGGCCCGGAGTTCCGCGTAACCGGGCTTGATGACGTCATTGATCATGGCCAGACGTTCATCGAAAGGAATGAACGCTGATTTCATCGCATTGACTGTAAACCACTGCATGTCATCGAGCGTGTATCGAAATGTCTTGACCAGGTGCTCGAATTCCTCGGTCATGCTGGTGTGGCTCATCAGCCGGTTGTCGGTGTTGACCGTGAGCCGGAACTGAAGGCGGCGCAGCAGGCCGATGGGGTGCTCGGCGTAGGAGGGGGCGGCGCCGGTCTGGAGGTTGGAGGTCGGGCACATCTCCAGCGGGATGCGCTTGTCCCGTACGTACGAGGCGAGCCGGCCGAGCTTGACCGAGCCGTCGTCGGCGACCTCGATGTCGTCGATGATCCGGACGCCGTGGCCGAGGCGGTCGGCGCCGCACCACTGCAGGGCCTGCCAGATCGACGGCAGACCGAAGGCCTCACCGGCGTGGATGGTGAAGTGGTTGTTCTCCCGCTTGAGGTACTCGAACGCGTCGAGGTGGCGGGTGGGCGGGTAGCCGGCTTCGGCGCCCGCGATGTCGAAGCCGGCGACGCCGGTGTCCCGGTAGCGGTTGGCGAGTTCGGCGATCTCCAGGGCGCGGGCGGCGTGCCGCATGGCGGTCAGCAGCGCGCCGACCCGGATGCGCCGGCCCTTCTCGCGGGCCCGCCGCTCGCCCTCGCGGAAGCCCTCGTTGACCGCCTCGACGACCTCTTCGAGGGTCAGGCCCTGCTCCAGGTGCTGCTCGGGCGCGTACCTGACCTCGGCGTAGACCACACCGTCGGCGGCCAGGTCCTCGGCGCACTCGGCGGCCACCCGGACCAGTGCGTCGCGGGTCTGCATGACGGCGCAGGTGTGCGCGAAGGTCTCCAGGTAGCGCTCCAGCGAGCCGGAGTCACAGGCCTCGCGGAACCAGACCCCGAGCTTTTCCGGGTCCGTTTCGGGCAGTCCCTCGTAGCCGATCTCACGGGCCAGCTCGACGATGGTGGCGGGGCGCAGGCCGCCGTCGAGGTGATCGTGGAGCAGCACCTTGGGGGCGCGGCGGATCTGTTCACTGGTCGGCAGGGTGGTGGTCTCGCTCGTCATCTCGGCACTCTAGCCCCTACGCGCGTAGATCTCATCGAACGATACCTAACAGTGACCCGTCCGCGGGGTGGCCGGCAGGCCACCTTCTGCCATCGTTCTGCACATGGCTCAGCAAGCACTGCCGGTGCGTGAGGCCCGGCTGGGAAAACCGCTGGGAACGGCCGGCAAGGAGGGGGCGCGTGAAGCGCTCCGGTGGAAGGGCGGCGGGCGGGGCACCGGCCGGGAGGTGAGCGGGGTCGCGCTTTTACTGCCCGGCGGCGGACCGACCGGGGTACGGCGCCCGTCGCCGGTGGCGGCACTGGCGGTGCGCCCGCTGGCGGTCCGGCTGGCGAAGGCGGGGCGCCCTGAGGGCCTGACGGCCCATGTCGTGCGCTACCGCTGCCACGGCTGGAACGGGGCCGCGGCCCATCCGGCGCGGGACGCGGACTGGGCCCTGGAGGAGGTGGTCCGCCGCTACGGCGATGTCCCGGTCTGCCTCGTCGGTACGGGCATGGGCGCCCGCGCCGCCCTGCACGCCGCAGGCCATCCGGCCGTCAACTCCGTACTGGCGATCGCCCCTTGGCTACCCGACCCGCACCGGGACAGCGAGCCGCCCGATCCGGTGAAACAGCTCATCGGCCGCCAGGTCCTGCTCGTCCACGGCACCAACGACGAACGCACCGACCCCGACCTCTCCTACCGCTACGCCGAGCGCGCCAAGAAGGTCAACCGCGACATCTGCCGCTTCGAGGTGCACTCCGACGGCCACTCACTGCATCAGCACCGTGCCGAAGTCCTCGCCCTGGCAACGGACTTCCTGCTCGGCTCGCTGTTCGCCCGCGGCTACGCGCGGCCGGTGAAGGACGCACTGGCCGCACCACCGCCGCTGGGGCTGCGGATGCCGCTGGCGGCGGGGTTCGGGGCGTCATTGCGGCAGTGAGGGCCGAGGCCAGGCGGCGGACCCGTCACGTCGCGGCGGGCGGGCCCCGCCACGTCACGGCGGGCGGGCACCGTCACCTCACGGCGGGCCGGCGGGTCGCCTCGTAGCGGGCGGGCAAGGTCACCTCACAGCAGGCAGCGCCGTCACCTCGCGGCCGGCGGGCCCCTCACCTGGGCAACAACCGCCCCCGTCGGCTCAGCAGGAACTTCTTGAACGCGGCCACCGGTGGGGTGTCCGGATGGCCGTCGAGCCAGGCGACGCCGATCTCGCGGACCGCGCGCGGTGCCGTCACGGTGAGCTCGGCGACGCCGGGGCGGGGGACGGCCGGCGGGGGGAGCAGGGCCACGCCGAGCCCGGCCGCGACCAGCCCGCGCAGCGTCTCGGCCTCCTCCCCCTCGAACGCGACCCGCGGGGTGAAGCCCGCCTCGGCACACAGCGCGTCGGTGATCCGGCGCAGCCCGTAGCCCGGTTCGAGGGTCACGAACAGCTCGCCGGCGGCCTCCGCGAGCCGGATCCGCTTCCGGGCCGCCAGCGGATGGTCCTCCGGCACGACCAGGCGCAGCTTCTGCTCGTCGAGCCGGCGGGCGACCAGGTCCGGATAGTCGGGCACCGGCGAGGTCAGACACAGATCGAGGTCGCCGGCGCGCAGCCGCTCGATCATCGCCTCGCCGTAGTTCTGGACGAGCTGGAAGCGGACGCGCGGGTGGTCGGCGCGGAAGCTGCTGATCAGGCCGGGCACGGTCTCCGAGCCGAGGGTGTGCAGAAAGCCGAACGCCACCTTCCCGGCCGCGGGATCGACATCGGCCCGTACGGACTCCGTCGCCCGCTCCAGGTCCGTCAACGCCCGCTCGGTGGCGGCGAGAAAGGCGCGGCCGGCCGGGGTGAGGGAGAGGGTGCGGCCGTGCCGGGCGAAGAGAGCGACGCCGAGGTCCTCTTCCAGACGGACGATGGCCCGGCTGAGCGTCGGCTGCGGCATGCCGAGCTCCTGCGCGGCGCGGGTGACGTGTTCGTGCCGGGCGACGGCGGTGAACTGGGCGAGCCGCGGGGCGAGCGTCACCGCCCACGAGTCGGCGCCGAGCTCGGCCACCTCCCCCGTGTCCACCACTGCGCGACCCGAACCAGCGGTGTCTTTTCTGTTGCGACCTTGCAACAGAGGCCCTTGTGAGCTGCGATCATGTGCCACAGCATCGATTATGCCGTTTCCATGCATTGGACGCATGAAACCCAGAGGTCTACTTTCGAAACATGCCTCCCGCTGATACCGGGGCGTCCGTAACAGACCGTGCGGCCGCCTCTCCCCAGTCGTCCCCCGACTCCTCCTCCACCGCCGCGCCCGACCCCGAAGCGGGCAAGCTGCGGCCGGGCGGCCCCGGCTACCGCCGGATGAGCTTCGCCCTCTTCGCCGCCGGAGTGGCCACCTTCGCCCTCCTCTACTCCACGCAGGCGCTGCTGCCCGCGATCTCCGCCGACCTCGGGGTGAGCCCGGACCAGGCGAGCTGGACCGTGTCGGCGGCGACCTTCGGCCTGGCGCTCGGCGTGATCCCGCTGAGCGCGGTCTCCGAGCGCTTCGGCCGGCGCACGCTGATGATGTGGTCCCTCGCGGTGGCCGCGCTGCTCGCGATGCTGGTGCCGTTCGCCCCGTCGCTCGGTGTGCTGATCGCGCTGCGCGGCGTTCAGGGCGTCGCGCTGGCCGGGCTGCCGGCCTCGGCGATGGCGTTCCTGGCCGAGGAGGTACGGGCCAAGGCGCTGGTGGCGGCCATCGGGCTGTTCGTGGCGGGCAACAGCATCGGCGGGATGTCCGGCCGGATCGTGACCGGCTGGGTCGCCCAGGCGTGGGGCTGGCGCGCGGCGCTCGCCGCGGTGGGTGTGCTGGCCGTGGTGTGCGCGGTGGCCTTCCGGCTGCTGGTCCCCAAGGCCCGGCACTTCGTGTCCCGTTCGGTGGGCCCGCGGGCGCTGGCCCGTACGCTCGGCAGCCACCTCGCCGACCCCCTGCTGCGCCGTCTGTACGCCATCGGCGGGCTGTTCATGACGGTCTTCGGCGCGGTCTACACGGTCATCGGCTACCGCCTGGTCTCCGAGCCGTTCAACCTCCCGCAGGGCATCGTCGGTTCGATCTTCGTGGTCTACCTGGTCGGCACGGTCTCCTCGGCCGCGGCCGGACAGCTCGTCGCCCGGGTGGGCCGCCGCGGCGCCCTGTACCTGGCCGTCGGCACCACCTCCACGGGTCTGCTGCTGACGCTCTCCGCTTCGGTGGGCGCGGTGCTGGCGGGCCTGATCCTGATCACCGCCGGTTTCTTCGCGGGCCATGCGGTGGCCTCGTCCTCGGTCAGCCGCACCGCCAAGACGGCGCGCGCGCAGGCATCGGCGCTGTACCAGTGCGCGTACTACGTCGGCAGCAGCCTGGGCGGCGCGCTCGGCGCCGCCGCCTTCCACGCCGTCGGCTGGGAGGGCACCGTCCTCCTCGGCCTCGCCGCGATGCTCGGCGCCGCCTCGATCACCCTCTACGCCACCCGCAAGGCCGTGGCCGAACGCCGCCTCCTCCACCTGGAGAAGGCCGCGTAACGCCCCGCAGTCCGAAGGGCCCGCTCCTCCACCTGTCCTGGTAGGGCGGGCCCTTCGTCGTCAACTGACGTGAAAGGGCGCCGTGTCGACGATCATGTCGAACGGCTCGGGGAGATGGAGCGGCTCGCCGAGGGGCGTGACGCGCTGGATGCGGTAACGCGTGTGATCCGGCTCGCCGTGGAGGGTGACAGTCGGGCCGTCGGGCGACCAGAGGTCGATGAGCAGGTAGAGGGGTACGCCTGCGGAGGCGTAGCCGGCGGGTTTGTGGAGCCGGTCGTGGACCGCGGAGGTCAATGAGGTGATCTCGACGACCAGTTCGGCAGCGGCGGCCGGGATGAAGCGTCCGGGGCCTCGGACCACGGCACCGGGGGCCACGACGAGGTTGGGGACATAGAGGCCCTTGCCGGCCGGGAACGACGAGGGCGAGTTTCTGGTAGGCGCCTCGGTCCTCAGAGAGCGCCTGTTGGTATAAGGCCCGGCTGAGCTCGGCGGCGATCACGTTCTGCCGGACATCGCGCGGCGGCGCCACGGTGACGATGCCGTCGATGATCTCCACCATGCAGCCCTCAGGCGCCTCGGTGTCCTCCCAGATCCGGACGAGGGCCTCCCATACGCAGCCCTCCCGCGGGAAATGCTCGGCGGTAAGTGCGATCACGGCTGGCTCCTCCTCTTCGGCACACACCCGACTGCACCACGCCGAACGGGACCGGCGCCGGTGCACCGATCCCGTTCACCCATCCGAGCCGTGTCATCAGCGGCCTCCGGCCGCGGGCCCAGGTCAGCCGATACGTTCCAGCACCACCGGAGTGGCGGCGAACTCCGCGTCCTCGGGGCCGACGAGCACGCCGCCGTCGAGGGCCTCCAGGGCGTAGGGGAACTTCTCCGGGGTGTCGGTGTGCAGGGTCAGCAGGGGCTGGCCCGCGCTGACGGTGTCGCCCGGCTTGGCGTGGAGTTCGACGCCCGCGCCGGCCTGGACCGGGTCCTCCTTACGGGCGCGGCCGGCGCCCAGGCGCCAGGCGGCGAGGCCGACGGCGTAGGCGTCGAGGGTGGTGAGGATGCCGGAGGAGGCGGCGGTGACGACATGCTGTTCGCGGGCCACGGGGAGGGCCGCGTCGGGGTCGCCGCCCTGGGCGCTGATCATGCGGCGCCAGTGGTCCATGGCCGAGCCGTCGGCCAGCGCCTTGGCCGGGTCGGCGTCCTTGAGACCGGCCGCGTCCAGCATTTCGCGGGCCAGCGCGAGGGTCAGCTCGACGACGTCCTGCGGGCCGCCACCGGCCAACACCTCGACGGATTCCCGGACTTCGAGGGCGTTGCCGGCGGTGAGACCGAGCGGGGTGGCCATGTCCGTGAGCAGGGCGACCGTCCGCACCCCGTGGTCGTTACCCAACTCGACCATGGTGGAGGCCAGTTCGCGGGCGTTGTCGAGGTCCTTCATGAAGGCCCCGGAGCCGACCTTGACGTCCAGGACGAGGGAGCCGGTGCCCTCGGCGATCTTCTTGGACATGATCGAGGAGGCGATGAGGGGGATCGACTCGACGGTGCCGGTGACATCGCGGAGCGCGTAGAGCTTCTTGTCGGCGGGCGCGAGGCCGTCACCGGCGGCGCAGATGACCGAGCCGACGTCGCGGAGCACGTTCAGCATCTCCTCGTTGGAGAGCGTCGCGCGCCAGCCGGGGATGGCTTCGAGCTTGTCGAGGGTGCCGCCGGTGTGGCCCAGGCCCCGGCCGGAGAGCTGCGGGACGGCCGCGCCGCAGGCGGCGACGAGCGGGGCGAGCGGGAGGGTGATCTTGTCGCCGACGCCGCCGGTGGAGTGCTTGTCGGCGGTGGGGCGGGGAAGAGACGAGAAGTCCATGCGCTCGCCGGAGGCGATCATCGCGGCCGTCCAGCGGGCGATCTCCGTGCGGTTCATGCCGTTGAGGAAGATCGCCATCGCCAGGGACGACATCTGCTCGTGAGCGACCTCGCCACGCGTGTAGGCGTCGATGACCCAGTCGATCTGATCGGGGGTCAGCTCACCGCGGTCGCGCTTGGTGCGGATGACGGAGATGGCGTCCATGGGCGGTTCCTTTCGAACGGGTAGGTACGTTCTACACGCATAGATGCGGGGGTGGCCAGGGAGGGCCGGAAGGCAGTCGCCGGTGGGCGGTGCGCTGGGCACCGCCCACCGGCCGGAGACCGCGGCTCCGGCAGCTGACGGCCTCATCCGTCTCATCCGTTCGCCCGGCTCGCCCCTTGGGACGGGGACCGGACGGACCGTAGCCACGCCACGGCGTCGGTGAGCGCATCGGCATCCCCGGGCGTGTGCTGGTCCGGAGCGATGGGAGCGTTGCCGTAGAGACGGCCGGTCCGATCGGCCTCGCGGGCCACGGTGAGAACGAGAACGGCGCCATCGGTCAGGTCGATGGCGACGTTCCCGGTCGCCAGTCCGGCAGTGGGCGCCCCGAAGGTCCGTACCCGCGGCATGCCGAGGAACGCGATGAGGGTGGCTTCCCCGGCGCTCATGGTCCTTCCGTCGGTGAGGACCGCGACGGGCGGCTCGGGTTCGCCCAGCCGATACGGGTGAGGGGTCGCCGAGAGCGGCTCGTCGCCCACGTACACCACACCGTCCCGGAGCAGCCAGCGTCCGGACACCTCGCCCGCGGCGTCGACGAAGGATCCCAGGTGGCCGTGCCCGAGCAACGGAGCGAGCACTGTGAGCATGGGGTACATCGAGCCGCCAGTATTGCCGCGCAGGTCCACGACCCAGCCGGTCGGCTGGTGACGGTTCAGGTCGCGCACGGCGACGGCCCCTGCTCGTATGTACCGCCTCTCGGCCTCCGTGACCCCCTCGGCCTCCGGGACAGTGAGGTACGCGAAACCCCCGTCGATCAGACGCCCGGTGGGCATGGGCTCGGCCGACGCGGCTTCCTGGGCGCGCATCTCCTCGGCGTCCTGAGGGCGGAGGAAGAAGGTGTGCGGATCCCCGAGCAGGTCGAGCACAGCGTCAATGACCCCATAGGTCTGTGCCGTCGCGGTCGCGTCCGCGATCCGCGCCTCCGCTTCGCGCCGTACCCGCGCCCAGTCCATCCGGTCGCGGTTGAGCGCGTGTTCCTCCAGCAGGTCCAGGACCGCGTCCAGGTAGTCGCGTACCGGTGACGTTTCCCCGGACGGAGTTGCTACGGACATGTCGCCAGCACCCCTGTTTCGGACAAGATCCCACGGTCTCCGACGCGTCGAAGCTAGCAACGTCCGGGCAGGGCAGGCACCGGGTTTAGCGCGGTGCCGGTCCCCCGGGGCGCACTCGGCGGACGATGGATGGGCCGGGGTGGCTCACGCAGCGGGTACGGCTTCCGCCGAGTCACGTACCGACCCTGGCCTCCTCCGCCCTGCGCACAGCCGCGACGGCATGCCCGCACGCCGCGCCCGGCTCATCCGAATGCCTCCGCCGGAAGCCGTAGCCTGCTGCCCTCGTCGTTGATGTCCTGGTCACCGTGACCGCCATCGGCCCTGGGGCCGTCATCGTCATCCGACACGGGCAGGCGCGCGCCTCTGCTCTCCGCGACCCGGCGTACGTCGGCGAGGGAGGTGGCCAATTCCAGGGCCAGAAGGTGGATTTCGCCGGGTGTCCACGCCCGGCCCGCGAGGATGCGGTGCGCCTCCTCGCCGAGTTCGGCGGCGGCGTCGAGCTGCGCCTCCTCCACCTCGTCGGCGAGCCGGGATACGTAGCCTGTCCCGTCGCCTACGAGGAAGCACGGCTTCCCGTCGGGGCTCGACCAGGGCAGGAGCCGCGCGGTGTTGTTTGGACTCATCAGCCTGCCGCCTCCAGACCGTGCATCCATCGCGAGGCACGATGACGCCCCGACCTGGAATTTAACAACCGAAACAGTGGTTCGAAGATGCGAGCGATAGAGTTCGGCATGTCGACCTGTTTTCCTCAGGTTGGCCGCTCCCCCGGGCCGTCCCAATACGGTCGCGGCGATCCCTTCGCCACAACTGTCGTGCCGTGGCAAGCAGTCGTCTTCCCATCCATGGGTATCCCCATCATGGGTAGGCTGCCGGCCAGACCATTGCGGCACACTGTCACCAGCAGGCGCGACGGGACCCTCTATGACGGCTTACCAACCGGCTACAGCGTTACCACGAGACTTACTGAGCCGGGACGACGTGAGAGCCGCGATTGCGGCTCACGATTTCGGCATGGTCTTCCGATTCGCACGTAGCGAGGCCGGAATCAGCTATTCAAAGATTGCGGCTGAGTGCGATATCAAACCCGAACGAGTTGGCGCTCTGGCGCGCGGGCACGGCAGCGTCACGAGCTTTGGAAAAATCGCAAAGATCGCAGATGCACTACGCATCCCGGGTGCCATGCTCGGCCTCGCTCCACGCATGTGGGAGCCAATCGCGCAACCTGGCCGCCCGCCCGTCGTGTCCGCACACACCCTCACCGAGAGCCAGGACGGAGAAGACACAGTGCGGCGTAGGGAATTCTTCAAGGCATCGACTGGCGCTGGTTTGGCTGTCGGTCTGCCAGAGTTCAGCCAGATCAGCATCAGCCGACGGATCGGCGGCGCCGTCCCCGACCAGCTGCGCAGGCGCACGGCACGCCTGCGACGCCTTGACGACGTTCTGGGTGGGGGTGACACCTACCGCGTCTATCTCGGCGAGCAACTGGCCACCAAACGCCTGATCCGAGACTGCGAGTACGACGAGAAGACGGGTCTCGCCCTCCTCTCGGTGCTCGCCGAACAGGCTCAACAGGCCGGGTGGGCCGCATTCGACAGTGGCAACCACGCCGATGCCCACAGCCTGTACCTAGAGAGCTACCAAGCTGCCACCCAGGCTGGAGATACCGCCCTCGCAGGCAACGCGTTGGCCTTCCTCTCCTATCAGAAGATCGGTGGAGACCGGGAAGCAGGAATCGAGACCGCCCTCACTGCATGCCGCACTGCTGGTCCCGACGCTCCACCTGGCGTACGTGCGCTGCTGCATGAACGACTTGCCTGGGCTTACGCCGTCGCAGGGCAGGTGCACGGGACGGAACAAGCTCTCAACGATGCGGAAACTGCACTCGACGAACTCGACGGGATGCTGCAACCGGATTGGGCGGCATGGGTCGACCGCAACGAACTTCAGATCATGGCTGGTCGCTGCTGGACAGAGCTGCGCCGCCCGCTCCGCGCTGTGCCCGTACTGGAGGACGCCCTGGCCAAGTACGAGGACACCCATGCCCGCGATAAGAGCCTCTACCTTTCTTGGCTCGCGGACTCATACATGTCTGCCGGAGAAGTCAAGCAAGCGGCAAGCACCGCCCGACACTCCCTGGAACTCTCGGCCGGTGTGGCGTCCGTGCGCCCACGCCAACGCATCGAACCGACCCTGCGCAGACTCAGCTCTCATCGCGAACTGCCCGCAGTGGCCGAGGTGCTGGAACTGGCACGGGCCTGACGTCAGTCCGGTGCCGTGGTCGTCTCCAGCCAGTGCAGATACGCATTCGCCCCGGCAACGATCGGAACTGCGGAGACTTCCGGGTTTTGCCAGGGGTGGTGCTTGAGCAAATGCGCCTCGACCTCGTCGTACCGGTCTGCGCGGACCTTGAGGACGAGTTGCCACTCCTCGCCCGAGCCGAACTCGCCCTGATGCCAGAACACCGACCCGACCGGCCCGACGATCTGCGCCCCGGCTGCGAGCCGTGCCGAGACGACCAACTGCGCCAGCTTCACCGCCGCTTCGCGATTCTCCGTTGCCGTGGACACCTGAAGAAAGTCAGTCATGCGGCGACTGTAGTGGCGAAGTGGCATCAGGTCTGACCGCGAACTACCCGCAGTGGCCAAGATACTAGGACTGGCCCGGCCCTGAGGACGAGTTGCCCTTCCTCGCCCGAGCCGAATTCGCCCTGGTGCCGGCACACCGACCCCGCCGGGCCGACGGTCTGCGCCCCGGCTGCGAGCCGTGCCGAGACGACCGACTGCGCCAGCTTCACCGCCGCTTCACGGTTTTCCGTGCGGGAGAGCCACCGCACCGGAGCAGTGACCGGAAGCCTTCGACCGCCCCACAGAACATGTTCATGTCACGCAATGCGTGGCTAAACCACCGCATTCGGCGCCATCCGCCCCCTTCTGACGCCCGTATTGGGTGTCAATAGATGGATTAGTGGTGATTTGCCGAGATGTGAATATGGATGAATTCGAAACGCGAATGAGGCAATTCAGGTAGTGATGTGGATCACTTGACACATTCACCGGACAGGTCTTCACTTTCCATGACAGTTGAGGCAGTTGAACTGAATGCCGGGAATTCTGACCGGTCGCTATATCTTCTGCCGTCGAGTAGGTATCTCGTTCGCCATGCAGATGGAGGTGCTCATGAAACTCGTTCGCATCGTCAAGAAGTTCCGCCCGGAAAAGAGTCTCAAGGCATACGCCTGGTACGGCTGGATTTAACTGGACAGTTTCCCTGCCGGGCTCGCGTCGGTCAGGAATTCTGGCCGGCGCGAGCTGCCTACCCACGGAGTTCATCTATGCCTGTGCACCGCGTCGGCGAGAGCGGTCGGGTCATCGAGTTCGCGCCGAGAATCGACGAACTGTTAAGCCGCTATCGTGGTGCATCGCTTTTCCGTCTGGAGCCCGACACGATCGGTATATCCGACGCCGAACTGATGGACAGCTTACTCCGTAGCAGGCCGGCCAACGCGGAGGAGAGGCCCACCTTCAAACCCGTCCAGGGACGGATCGTTACCCGTACGGATGCTTCCACCTTTATGCAAGCCGTGGGCTCGGACGTACGGAACGCGCTGCAACGTCCCCTCGATGAGGCGGTCGACCTGACCGGCCGCTGGCCGCATGTGGCGCACGTTTACCTGCGGAATCTCGTTTTCGGAAACGAACGTCTGCGATTCCGGGTTCTGGTCGACCGCAGGCTGGAGTTGACACCGAAACTGACCTGGTCGGCCGTCGCCTCCGGTGCCGCTTTGCTGGGCAGGCCCGGGCAGGGCGTGCCGCTGTCAAAACTTGCCGCTCTCGTGCTCGATTCCAAGACCTACGCTGACCGGCGCTATGCCATGTACCTGTATCGGCGGGTGGCAGCACCGGTGTGCTTCACCGTATCCGCGCTGGTCACCAACGCCCTGTGGCTCGGGGCTCCGTTCAGCGATGACGTATCGAATCGGAACATCCTCCTTGAGGCACTCCGGCTGCTTCCCCCCTCATGGAACATCTTGCGCATGGCTTCTCCGGAGTTCTCGGACGTGGACGCACAGCTCGGCCCGAAAGACGATGTCCTGCTGCTTCCCCTGCTGAGCCACCGCGACCCCAAGCTCTGGGACGAACCCGACGCGTTTCATCCCGACCGCTGGGAAGAGCTGGACGGGGACAACCACCCCGGATATCTCCCCTTCGGCCACGTCAGCGAACGATGCTGGGGCCGGCATATGGTCCTCCCCCTGGCCGAACGGCTCCTGGACATCGTGCGCCGGGACGGACTGGTGGTGAGTCCGGGCCAGACCAGGGGGAAGGTCGAACTCGACGGTTTGCTCGAAGTGTCCGAAGTACAGATGACCCGCCCGATGGCTCGACCGTGACGGCTGACCATCCGTCCCACGTGAACGGCCGCGATGACACGAGTTCGACCTCAGTAACCCAGGTGCCCGCCCGGCCCCTTCATGCGGCTGCCACAGACGTTCGGCGGCGTGGCAAACGGAGTTGACGTGCGGAAGGGACTCGGGTCTTCTGCTGCGATGTCTGATCTTCGTATTCAGCAGCCGGATGGCGATGCTGCCCTCAAGGACTGGCAGTACGTCCACAACGTGATCATCCCGACCCATCTTCTTTCGCTGGAGGAGGTGCGGGAGCGGGCACAGCGTCACCACTTGGAGGTCGCGTACGCCGGTGACGAACTCATCGGATGCAGCACGGTGCGGCCGCCTGCCGAGGGCACGCTGACGGTGACCGTGATCGCCCGCGTGCTGGAAGCTCATCGTGGTCAGGGGTTCGGGGAGGAGCTGTACGCGCGCGGGCTCAGCCGGGCGCGGGAGCTGGGCGCCGAGGTGATCGAGACCGTGGTCCTGTCCTCCAACGAGGACGGGCTGCGGTTCGCGCGGAAGCACGGGTTTGTCGAGACCGAGCGGTATCTGCTGCCGGGGGACAGCATTCCGTGGATCGACTTGCGCCTTGACCGGTTCTGACGCTCCTGGCGGGGGGTGGGTGGCGGGGGTGGAGCCGCTTGCCGGACGCTCGCGGCTCCATGCCGTACCCGCGCTGAGCCGTACCGCGCGGAGCCGTACCGTGCGAAGCCCCTCAGCCCGCCCCCTCACCCCCTCAAATGTCCCGGCCCGAACGCATCCGGCAGCAGTTCCGACAGCGGTCGGATGCCTGCCGCCGTGTCCACCAGGAGCTCCGGCCCGCCGTGTTCCCACAGCAGTTGGCGGCAGCGGCCGCAAGGGACGAGCAGGTCGCCCGCGCCGTCGACGCAGGTGAAGGCGGTCAGGCGGGGGGTGGGGCCGGCGCTGTCGGGGCGGCCCGCGAACAGGGCGGAGATCAGGCCGCATTCGGCGCAGAGGGCGAGGCCGTAGGAGGCGTTCTCGACGTTGCAGCCGGTGATGGTGCGGCCGTCGTCCACGAGGGCGGCGGCGCCTACGGGGTAGCCGGAATACGGGGCGTAGGCCCGGGACATCGCGTCCCGGGCCTGCGCGCGCAGTGCGGTCCAGTCGACCGGCACCGGTGGTGTCATGTGCCTTGTCCTCGGCGGTAGGGCTTGCCGTTCGCCTTCGGCGGCCGCAGCCGCTGGGAGAAGAGGGCGAGTACCAGCAGGGTGGCGATGTACGGGCTCGCCTCGACCAGTTCCAGCGGAACGGTGTCGGCCAGGAAGTACCAGATGACCAGGACGGCGGCGGCTATGCCGGCGACCACGGCCTGGGTGCGCTTGAGGGCGCGCAGCCGGAGCAGGGCGAGCACCGCGAGGAGGGCGGCCAGGCCCAGCAGCAGTGCGTGGACGGTCGGGCCGCCGCTGCGCAGCTGCATGGCGTCCATGAAGCCGAACAGGCCCGCGCCCATCGCGACGCCGCCCGGCCGCCAGTTGCCGAAGATCATCGTGGCGAGACCGATGTAGCCACGGCCGCCGGTCTGGCCGTCCTGGAAGAAGTGCACCCCGATGGAGAGGAAGGCACCGCCGAGGCCGGCCAGGGCGCCGGAGACCAGCACCGCCGCGTACTTGTACGAGTAGACGTTGACGCCCAGGGTCTCGGCCGAGATCGGGGCCTCGCCGCAGGAGCGCAGCCGCAGTCCGAACGAGGAGCGCCAGAGTACGTAGAAGGTGCCGATGAACAGGGCGACGGTGAGCAGGGTCAGCCAGGAGACGTTGGTGACCGCGGCGCCGAGGATGCCGGCGACGTCGGAGACCAGGAACCAGTGGTGGCCCTCCAGGGTGTTCAGCGCGTCCGACAGGCCGGGGACGGTGAACGTCGGCATGTCGGGCATCGGCGGCGACTGCTTGTCGTTGCCGCCGGCCAGCATGGCCGCGCTGCCCTCCTGGCCGAACCACAGCGTGGCCAGGTACTGGGTGGCACCGAGCGCCAGGATGTTGACCGCGACACCGGAGACGATGTGGTCGACGCCGAAGGTGACGGTGGCGATGGCGTGGATGAGGCCGCCGAGCGCGCCGCCGATGACGCCGGCCGCTGCCGCCGCCCAGGGGCCGTGCTGCCAGCCGACCCAGCCGGCCGCGAACGAGCCGAGCATCATCATGCCTTCGAGGCCGATGTTGACCACGCCGGCCCGCTCGGACCACAGTCCGCCCAGACCCGCCAGGCCGATCGGCACGGCGGCGCTCAGTGCGGCGCCGAACTGGCCGGTGGAGGTGAGGTCCGCGGTGCCGGTGACGGCCCGGAGGACGGAGACGGCGACCAGGCCGATGGCGATGATCAGCAGGATCCAGGGGTAGGTCAGCTTGCGCCGGCCCCCCTTCCCGGGGACCGCGAGCTTCGTCGCGGTCTTGAGGTCCGTACTCACGCCGACACCTCCGGCTTGCCGCTCTTGTCAGACTTGTCGGCGTTGTTCGTGCGGGACAGGGCGGCCAGCTCCTCGCCGACCTTGCGCTGCTGAAGGCTCAGCCCGTAGCGGCGCACGATCTCGTAGGCGATGACCACGCAGAGGACGATGACGCCCTGCATGACGCCGACGATCTCCTGGGCGTAGCCCTCGAACTCCAGCCGGGAGCCGGTGCGGTCGAGGAACGCCCACAGCAGGGCACCGAAGGCCATGCCGATGGGGTGGTTGCGGCCGAGCAGCGCGATGGCGATACCGGTGAAGCCGATACCGGCCGGGAAGTCCGTGCCGTACTGGAAGGACTCGCCGAGCAGGGTGGGCATACCGACCAGACCGGCCGCGGCGCCCGACAGCAGCATGCTGCACAGCACCATGCGCTTGACGCTGACGCCGCTGGCCTCGGCGGCCGGCTCGGAGGCGCCCACGGCGCGCAGGTCGAAGCCGAAGCGGGTGCGGTTGATCCCGAACCAGTAGAGCGCCCCGGCCAGGACCGCGATCACCACGAAGCCGTAGACCGGCTTGGGGTGGGTCGGGAAGGAGAAGAAGTGGCTGGACTCCGGCAGGAACTTGGTGTGCAGGAGGTTGCCGTCCTTGATGGCGAGGCGGCCGTCCTGGAGGAAGTAGCCGATGATCGACGCGGCGATGGCGTTCAGCATGATCGTAGTGATCACCTCGCTGACGCCGCGGGTGGTCTTCAGCAGACCCGCGATGCCCGACCAGATGGCGCCCACCAGCATCGCGATGACGATGAGCAGGATGATCTGGAGCGCGCCGGGGAGGGCGATGGCGCCGCCCACGGCCGCGGCGGCGAAGGCCGCGAGGCGGTACTGGCCGTCGACGCCGATGTTGAAGAGGTTCATGCGGAAGCCGATGGCGACCGCCAGCGCCGAAAGGTAGTACGGCACCGCCTTGTTGATGATCCAGACCTGGCTGTCGCTGTAGTGGCCGTAATCGGCCATGATCGCGTAGGCCCGGAAGGGGTTCTCGCCCGAGGCGAGGAACACCAGGGACGAGATCACTATCGCGGCGACGATGGCCAGGACGGGCGCGGCGATCGCCAGGATCACCTTGTCGCGGGTGGCGCTCTTGGCGATGGCGTCCACGGTGGGGTTCTTGGTGGAGGTGCTCACTGCTCGTCGCCCTCCTGGTCACCGGCGTCGTGCGACGCACCGTCTTCCGGCGTGCCGTCTTCCGGCGCACCGTCTTCCGAAGCACTGAGGTGGCCTCTGGAGGCACCGGTCATGGCGGAGCCCAACTCCTCCGGGGTGATGACGGCGGGGTCCGCGTCCGCGACCAGCCGGCCCCGGTACATCACCCGCAGGGTGTCGGACAGCCCGATCAGCTCGTCCAGGTCGGCAGAGATCAGCAGCACCGCCAGGCCCTCGCGGCGCGCCTCGCGGATCTGTTCCCAGATCTGCGCCTGCGCACCGACGTCGACCCCGCGGGTGGGGTGCGCGGCGATCAGCAGCTTGGGGTGGTGGCTCATCTCGCGTCCGACGATCAGCTTCTGCTGGTTGCCGCCGGAGAGCGAGGACGCGGTGACCTCGATGCCGGGGGTGCGCACGTCGTACTGCTCGACGATGCGCTCGGTGTCCTTACGGGCGCCGGGGATGTCGAGGAGCTTGCCCTTGCTGTTGGGGCGCTCGGTGACATGGCCCAGGATGCGGTTCTCCCACAGCGGGGCTTCCAGCAGCAGGCCGTGACGGTGGCGGTCCTCGGGGATGTAGCCGATGCCGCCCTCGCGCCGGGCGCGGGTGGAGGCGCCGGACAGGTCCGTGCCGTCCAGGGTGATCGTGCCGTGGTCGGGGCGGCGGGTGCCCATGACGGCCTCGACGAGCTCGGCCTGGCCGTTGCCCTCGACACCGGCGACGCCCAGCACCTCGCCCTTGTGGATGGTGAAGGAGATGCCGTCCAGAACGGTGCGGACCACGCCGTCGGAGTCCGTCGCGGAGAGGTGGACGTCGCTGACGCGGAGCATCTCCTCGTCCGTGACGGTCGATTCGCGGGTCTCGGGGGACGGCAGTTCGCTGCCGACCATCAGCTCGGCCAGCTGCTTGGGGGTGGTCCCGGACGGTTCGACCGAGGCCACGGTGGTGCCGCGCCGTATGACGGTGATGTCGTCGGCGACCGAGAGCACCTCGCCCAGCTTGTGCGAGATGAAGATGACGGTCAGGCCCTCGGACTTGAGCTCCCGCAGGTTGTCGAAGAGCGCGTCGACCTCCTGCGGGACCAGGACGGCGGTCGGCTCGTCGAGGATGAGGGTGCGGGCGCCGCGGTAGAGGACCTTGAGGATCTCCACCCGCTGGCGGTCGGCGACACCGAGGTCCTCGACCAGCACGTCGGGCCGGATGTTCAGCCCGTACGCGTCGGAGAGTTCCTTTATCTTCGCGCGGGCGCCGGCGGCGATGCCGTGCAGCTTTTCCGCGCCGAGGACGGTGTTCTCCAGGACGGTGAGGTTGTCGGCGAGCATGAAGTGCTGGTGCACCATGCCGATGCCGCGCGCGATGGCGTCGCCCGGGGTGTGCAGGGTGACCTGCTCGCCGCCCAGCGCGATGGTGCCCTCGTCCGGCTTCTGCATGCCGTAGAGGATCTTCATCAGGGTGGACTTGCCGGCACCGTTCTCGCCGCACAGGGCGTGGACGGTGCCGCGGCGCACGGTCAGATGGATGTCGTGGTTGGCCACGACGCCGGGGAACCTTTTGGTGATTCCGCGGAGTTCTACAGCGGGGGCGTCCGGGACGGCGGGGCCGCTGCTCGTGGATGCTGCGTTGATGGCGCACTCCCCTCGGGGATGAAGGAGCGGAAAGGACGGAAAGTCAGGGACCGGAAGGTCACAAGGGGGGACGTGGGGCTCGCCCCCGGGGTCCGGCGCTGCGGAGACCCGGGGCGGCGGTGGTCCCGGGCTACGGCGTCTCCTTGACCTTCACCTTGCCCTCGATGATCTTCTTCCGGGCCGCATCGATCCGCGGCTGGATGTCCTTGATGAACCCGCCCGAGGTGGCGAGCGACACCCCGCTGTGCTTGAGGTCGTAGGAGTGGATGCCGGTCAGCGGCTTCCCGTCCTCGGCGCTCTTGATCAGGTCGAACACGGCCACATCGACGTTCTTCACGACCGAGGTGAGGATCCGGTTCTTGTAGCGGGCCAGACCCGGCTGCTGGTACTGGTCCGAGTCCACGCCGATCGCCCAGGCGCCCTTGACCCTGCTGATCGCCTCGATGGTCCCGGCGCCCGACTGCCCGGCCGCCGTGTAGATCACGTCGATCCCGCTGTCGAGCATGCCGCCGGCCTTGGCCTTGGCGGCCGCCGGGTCGTTGAACCCCTTGTCGTTGTTGGGGTACAGGTACTGCGAGGTGACCTTGGCCTTCGGGTCGGTGTCACGGACCCCCTGCTCGAAGCCGGCCTGGAACTTCTGGATCAGCGCGTTGTTCACGCCGCCGATGAAGCCCACCTTGTGGTTCTTGCTCTTCAGCGCGGCCGCGACCCCGGCCAGATACGAACCCTCGTGCTCGGCGAAGACCATCGCATCGACGTTCTTGCCCTCGGGCACGGCGTCCACGACACCGAAGGTGGTGGCGGGGAAGTCCTTGGCCACGTTCTGCACGGCCTGGCTGTAGGCGAAGCCGACGCCGATGACCGGGTTGTAGCCGGCCTCGGCGAAGGAGGTGAGCCGCTGCTCGCGGTCCGCCTCGGTCTCGCCGTTCTTGGCGGTGAGCATCTTGACGTTGACGCCCAGCTTCTTGGTCGCGTTGTCCGCACCGCGGGCGGCCGCTTCGTTGAACGAGTGGTCGTCCCGGCCGCCGATGTCGAAGGCCAACCCGACCCCCGCGTGTTTGGCGCGGTTGGCCTCGGCAAAGCTCTGACCGCACGCGGTGGCGGTGAGCGCGAGGCCCGCGGTGGCGGTGGCCGCGGCGGCAATCCTGATGACCCGACGCACGGGGCCTTCCCTTCGCTCTAAGCGCCCCCTTTGGCGCTGGCTTGTCGGGAGATTAACGCGCGTAGACCTGGCGCAAAACCCTCCACTGCGTGGACGTTATCGATTCGAGGCGTAGGGCACCTGAACGAAACACGGGCGGGCAGGCCGCGCGGCCCGTCCCGACAAGCTGCCGGAACGGGCCGTTATGGAGTCATTGCGGACGGTGTCCCCCTATAAGGGACGGGCCGCTCAGTCCGCGAGGTCCCCGTCGAGGAGGGCCGCGCCGGTGAAGAGCTCCACGCCGACCTTGATCGCCTGCTCGTCCACGTCGAAGTCGCCGCGGTGCAGGTCCCGGTGCGTGGGGTCGGCGGGCGGGTGGACGCCGAGGCGGGCCATGGCGCCGGGGACGCCTTCGAGGTACCAGGAGAAGTCCTCGCCGCCGAGGGACTGCTCGGTGTCCTCGACGGCGCCCTCGCCGCGGCGGGCGGCCATCGCGGAGTGCAGCAGCTGGACGGTGACCGGCTCGTTGACCACCGGCGGCACCCCGCGGACGTAGGTGATCTGGGACTTCGCGCCGTGCAGCGCGGCGACCTCGTCGATCGCCGCATGGACCAGGTCCGGGGCCTGCCGCCAGGCGTCGAGATCAAGACAGCGGACGGTGCCGGAGAGTTCGGCGTGCTGCGGGATGACGTTGCAGGCGTGCCCGGACGCCAGCCGGCCCCAGGTGACGGCCATACCGGCGCGGGCATCGACCCGGCGGGCCAGCAGCGCCGGGACGTCCAGGGCGACCCGGGAGGCGGCGGTGACCATGTCGGTGGTCAGGTGCGGGCGGGCGGTGTGGCCGCCGGGGCCGTCCAGCTCGACCTCCAGCCGGTCACAGGCCGAGGTGATCGCTCCCGTACGGAGCCCGATCCGGCCGGCGTCGACCCGCGGGTCGCAGTGGACGGCGAGGATCCGGCCGACGCCCTCCAGGGCACCGGACTCGATCGCGTCGGAGGCGCCGCCGGGCAGGATCTCCTCCGCGGGCTGGAAGAGCAGGCGCACGGGGCGCGGCAGGGCGCCGGTGCGGGCCAGCTCGGCCAGGACCAGACCGGCGCCGAGGACGACGGTGGTGTGCACGTCATGGCCGCAGGCGTGGGCGCGGCCGGCGACCGTGGAGGCGTAGTCGACGGTCTTGGTGTCCGGGATGGGCAGCGCGTCGATGTCCGCCCGCAGCGCCAGCAGGGGGCGGTCGGGGGCGGCCGCGACGGCCCGTCCGTCGGCCGTGGCGTCCCGGGTGCCGATGTCACAGATCAGGCCGGTGCCGGTGGCCAGTACCCGGGGCCGCAGGCCGGCCCGCTCCAGCCGTTCCTTGAGCGTCGCGGTGGTCCGGAACTCCTGGTTGCCGAGTTCCGGGTGCCGGTGCAAGTCGCGCCGGAAGGCGCTGAGTTCGGCGCGCAGCGCCTCGGGAAGGGCGCCGGGAAGCTGATCCCCGGCGGGGGTACGGACGGCACTGACCTCTCGGGACATCACGTGGTTCACCCGTGGAAGGTTACGGGCCCGAAGGGGGCAACTGTCCTTCGATCAACAAAAGTTCAGCCCGTTAGGGGAAGAAAATCAGGCCGCTCGGCGCATGGATGGCTTATGCGACGGGTATGCATTAAGGCTTCCCGCGCTCCGTCATCCCGCGGCCATCGGCTGGGTGAACGGCAGTCGCTGCACGTCGCGGGCGGTGCCGGTGACCCCGTCGAGGAAACCCTGGGCCCGCGGTGAGGCGTTGGCCGTCAGCCACTCCGGATCGATGTCGCAGACCGCGACCTTGACCTCGGTCCCCTTCAGCGCCAGCGGCAGGGTGTGCACCACGGTGGAGGGGAAGCTGACGATCAGCCGTCCGATGGGGCCGCGCCGGGCGATCAGTTCGAGCGGCAGATCGGGCCGGACGATCTCCAGCCCGGTCTCGCCCACGAGCCGGCGCAGCTTCTCGGTGCTCTCCTTGCGGTGCGCGAAGTAGCGGGTGGCGCCGTGCGTACGGGCCAGGCTGCGGACCGCCGCCAGATAGCGCTCGGTGTCCACGACCCCGGTCTCCACCAGCGAGGTGCCGACGATGTCGGCGGCGCGGGTGAGCCGGGGCGGGCCGAAGCGGCTCCGGGTCCAGGCGAACTCGTTGGTGGTGACCTCGACGCCCGGCGGCGCCTCGACGGGCATCGAGCTGAACAGGCCGACGGTGCGCCGCCCGCCCTCGGGAGCCGGGGTGAGCCGGCGCCGGGCGGTGGCCGAGAACGGGGCGAAGATCAGGTCCCGGGCGCCGCGGCCGCTGCCGTTGCGGTGCCAGCGCACCAGCTGTTCCCCGCGGGCGAGTTGGGAGATGAACTCCATGGTGGCGGTGCCGTCGTCGACCACGACCAGATCGCGCGCCCTGGCGAGGGAGAGCAGCAGCTGGACGTAGCGGGAGAACGGGTCGCCGATGACGACGCGGCGGGCGCGGCGCAGCAGCGGGGTGAGGCCGCCGATGGTGCGCATCGGCGCGGTCGGACCGCCGCGGGCCTCCTCCCAGCGCACCGTATGGCCTTCGTCGCGGGCGAGTTCGGCCATCCGCCGCAGCTGGCCGCGGGTCATCGGATCGTGCGGGGAGAGCACGACGACGGTGAGCCCGGTGGCCTGTGCCGTGTGCGCCCATTCCAGGACGTTCAGCAGCTGCACCGGGCTCTCGACGAACGCGAGGGTGTCGGTGTCCCAGGCGGCCGCTCGCGGCCCACCGGAGCGTGCGGTCCGGTGACGCTGCCGCGGCACCCCCCGGAGACGACGGGCGGGAGTATCCGTCGTCTCCGGGGGCGGAACCTCGGCGCCGGGCGTGCCGGGCACGGCGCGGGTCCCTTCGGGTGAGGTCACCTTGGCTCCCGTCGGTTCGTCGGCCGGGCGGTCAGACGGCGGCCGGCTCGGCGGCCTCGGCCTCGGCCACCACGCCGGTGACGCGGCGCAGCTTCTTCATCGGGCCGAGCTCGCTCTCGTAGACCTTCTTGACGCCGTCACCGAGGGACTCCTCGATGGTGCGGATGTCGCGGACCAGGCGGGACAGGCCGCCGGGCTCGACGGAGGCGGCCTGGTCGGAGCCCCACATGGCGCGGTCGAGGGTGATGTGGCGCTCGACGAAGGTGGCGCCGAGGGCGACCGCGGCGAGGGTGGTCTGCAGACCGGTCTCGTGGCCGCTGTAGCCGATCGGGACGTTCGGGTACTCGTCCTGAAGGGTGTTGATCATGCGGAGGTTGAGCTCCTCGGCCTTGGCCGGGTAGGTGCTCGTGGCGTGGCAGAGCAGGATGTTCTCGCTGCCCAGGACCTCGACGGCGTGCCGGATCTGCTTGGGGGTGGACATGCCCGTCGAGAGGATGACGGTGCGGCCGGTGGCGCGCATGGCGCGCAGCAGCTCGTCGTCGGTGAGCGAGGCGGAGGCGACCTTGTAGCAGGGCACGTCGAACTTCTCCAGGAAGGCGACGGACTCGACGTCCCACGGGGAGGCGAACCAGGCGATGCCGCGCTTCTTGCAGTACTCGTCGATGGCGCGGTAGCCGTCCTCGTCGAACTCCACGCGGTGGCGGTAGTCGATGTAGGTCATCCGGCCCCAGGGGGTGTCGCGCTCGATCTCCCACTGGTCGCGCGGGGTGCAGACCTCGGGGGTGCGCTTCTGGAACTTCACCGCGTCACAGCCGGCGTCGGCGGCGGCGTCGATCAGCGCGAACGCGTTCTCCAGGTCGCCGTTGTGGTTGATGCCGATCTCACCGGTGACGTAGACGGGGCGGCCGGGGCCGGCCTCGCGGTTGCCGAGGGTGCGGAGGCGGGAGTTGGTGCTCATGGGGAGGTTCCTTCGCGTTGATACGGGGTGTGTGGGGAGGGGGTCTGGGTGGGTTACAGGGACGGGCCCAGCAGCCAGGCGGCGATCTCGCGGATCGCGCCGCTGCCTCCGGGCGTGGCGGTGACGGCGCGGGCCGCGCCGCGCACCACGTCGTGCGCCCCGGCGACCGCCACGGGCCAGCCGACGAGGTCGAAGCACGGGAGGTCATTGACGTCGTTGCCGACGTAGAGCACGCGCTCGGGCGCGATGCCCGCTTCCTCGCACCACTGCTTGAGGGCGAGGTCCTTGCGGTCGATGCCGTGCAGCACGGGGACCTGGAGCTTGCGGGCCCGTGCGGCGACGACCGGGTTGGTCTCGGTGGACAGGATCAGCAGCTTCAGCTCCGCCTTGCGCAGCGCGGCGATGCCGAGGCCGTCGCCGCGGTGGACCGCGACGATCTCCCGTCCGTCGGCGTCGATCAGCACCCGGTCGTCCGTCTGGGTGCCGTCGAAGTCGAGGACGACGGCGTCGATGTCGTCGCGGGACGGCAGGGCACCGGGGCGCGGGGCGTCCAGCAGCGGTGCCAGGGCGCGGGCGCGGGCCAGGTCGTGCGGGTCGTCGATCTCCAGCACCCGGGCCGGGTCGGTACGCACGAGTTCGGTGCGGCCGAAGAACCGGTGGCCGGCGGCGCGGAAGCCGGCCGCGTCCATGCCGTAGGCGGCGCCGGTCTCCAGCAGGTCCTGGGGGCGGTCCTGGCGGCGCGGCCGGAAGGACTTGTCGTGGTTGACGCCGTGGCCGCCGGCGTCCGCCCCGGTGACCTCGGTCTCGGCGTCCCGCCAGACGAAGCCGTGGAACGGCGCCACGGTCAGCGCGCTGTCGGCGCCGCCCTCGACGACCGCGGCGGCCACCCCGTCGATGTCCTCGCGGACGATGAAGGGGCTGGTGCACTGGACCAGCAGCACCGCGTCGACCGAGGCGCCCTGCTCGGCCTCGTAGGCGTCCATGGCGTGCAGGACGGCGGCCTCGCTGGTGGCGGTGTCGCCCGCGATGTCGCCGGGGCGCCGTACGACGACCGCTCCGGCGCCACGGGCCGCAGCCGCGATCCCGGCGTCGTCGGTGGACACCACGACATCGGTGACCAGGCGGGCGGCACGGCATTCGCGGACCGCGCGGGCCACCAGGGGCACTCCCCCGACGGCGGCGAGGTTCTTGGCGGGCACGCCCTTGGATCCGCCACGGGCGGGTATCACGGCCACCACGGTCGGCGGGCTGCTCTGCGGGTTCGGCGGCATTTCGGGCTCCTTCCGGGAGCTGGCCGGGGCGGTCACAGCTGTCCCCAGCGGCGGATGGCGGGGGCGACGCGCTGGACGCCGTGGCGGTAGGCGCCGCGGGCGGCCTCGCGGACCGTCTCGCGGGCCACCCGGCGCAGTCCGCCGGTCTCCTCGGGGGCGTCCGCGTGGCCGGCGATCGGCTCGCCGTGCGGGTCCAGGCCGTGCCGGGCGAGGATGCCGGGGAGGTAGCCGGGGGCGGTGCGGGCGGTGTAGTAGGGGGTGACCGGCGGCAGCCGGTCGGCGGTGCGCAGCGCGCTGACCCGGGCCCGGGCCACGTCGAAGGACTGCTCGTAGTCACCGTCCGCGGCGACGCCCTGGCGGGCGAGCCACTGCGGGTCCGGCTCCGGGCGGTGTCCGGCGTCCAGCTCGTCCCAGGAGGCCAGGCAGCCGGAGCCGAGGAAGTGGTGGTTGCCGAGGACCTCGCGGATGCCGAGGTCGGTGAGGACGGCGGTGGGGATGCCGCGGTGCAGCGATTCCAGGGCGGCGGTCGAGCTGACCGTCACCAGCAGGTCGGTGCGGTCCAGGACCTCGCCCATGTTGCCGTACACCAGGCGGCAGTTGGCGGGGAGTCCGCCGGGGGCCTTGGCGGCGAGCTTCTGGTAGGGCAGTTCCTCGATATGGGTGGTGTGTTCGCCCGGCTTGCTGCGGAGCTTGATCAGCACTTCCCGGGCCGGGTGCCGGCGGGCGTGCTCGACCGCTCTGCGCAGCAGGTAGGTGCGGTCGGCGCGGCTCTCCGGGACGGACGGCTGGGCGGCGAACACCACGGTGTAGGGGGTGTGCGCGCCGGTGTAGCGCGCGCCGCCGAGGAACGGCAGGGCGCATTCGACGACACCGCTGTCGTCGGCGCCGACCCCGCGGTACACCTCGCGGAACCGGTCCGCGTCGTGCCGGGAGTTGGCGAGGACGACATCCGCGCCGTGCCGCAGCAGCAGCCCGTCGGCGAGCTTCTCGTAGACGACACCGACATAGCCGGTGACGACGACGGGGCGGGATTCCGCGCCTCGCCAGGCGTGCGCGAGGCCGTGCAGCATTGCCTGCACCGCTCCGCCGACGCAGGCCAGCACGATGACGTCGTAGCGCGTACGGTCGATGGACCGGACGAAATCTACGCCCCTGATTTCGCGCAGCGAGTCCGCACGGGCGCCGACCTCGTCGAGCTGGCGGACCGTGGGAGTGGCGCGGCCGCGGAGGAGGTAGCCGTCGAGCCGGATGTCCGATTGGATTCGGTACGCTGTCAAAGCGCCCCATTTCCACCGGGTATCCGAGTCGGCGAGTACGGCGACCCGCGGCGAAGAGTAGGTACGTGATGGCACGTCCAAGACGCTAGGAAGGCATTCCGTTGGACGGGCCAACTGGGCCGCAACAAAGGGTTAACAGCGGGTCGACGAATGGCTAACCGGCCCGATAGTCGACCTGGTTAACCATCCCGCCATTCTTCGTTCACCTTGAGGTCCGCACCCGGTAAAGACGAATGCCGTCTCCGCACCTAACGTCACCCGGGTGGTTAAGCTCTCCGTCATCGTGCCGTTCTACAACGTGCAGACATACGCGCCCGACACCCTGAAAAGCCTGGCGGCCAATGCCCGCGAGGACTTTGAATTCCTGCTCGTCGACGACTGTTCCCGCGACGAGACCCCGGAGATTCTCGCGCGTGCCGAGCGCGAGCTGCCGGGTGCCAGACTGCTGCGGCACGAACAGAACGGCGGCCTGGCCACTGCCCGGAACACCGGCCTGGACGAGGCCCGCGGCGAATACGTCGCCTTCCTGGACGGGGACGACTGGCTCGCCCCCGGCTACTACCCCGAACTCCTCTCCACCATCGAGGAGTTGGGATGTGACTTCGTCCGTACCGACCATGTCCAGTGCACCGCCCGCGCGCGCACCGTCCACCGGGTCCCGCACGGCCGGCGCGGGGTGGTGATGGACCCGCGCGAGGTGATCCTGCCCGCCGACCGCTCCACCTCGGTCGACTACGCGTTCGCCTGGGCCGGGATGTACCACCGGCGGCTGCTGGACGACGGGGTACTGCATTTCAAGGACGGACTGCGCACCGCGGAGGACCGCCCGTGGATCTGGCGGCTGCACCGCGAGGCGAAGTCCATGGCGGTGGTCGGACTGCTCGGTGTTTTCTACCGGCGCGGTGTGGCTTCTTCCCTGACCCAGATCGGTGACGTGCGGCAATTGGACTTTATTCGCGCCTTCGATCAGGTGATCGAAGAAACGGCACAGGACCGCGATGCGGATCTTCTGCTGCCGAAAGCGGTGCGCACATATTGCGCCATCATTTCTCACCACCTCGGTTCGATCGAACGGTTCGAACCGCAGGTCGCCCGTAAATTGCGCACGATGAGCGCCGCGGCCATGAAACGCATGCCGCAGGACGTACTGAAGGAAGCCCTGGATTCGATGGATGTGCAGCGCGCGTCCCGGCTGCGGCGGCTGCGCCGTCGCCCCGTCCCGGCGGAGGTCGCCGCCTGATGTCCACCCGACCCCGTACCCAGATCTTCATGGCGTCCACGCTCTACGGCGCGGCGACCCTCGCCGCGGCGCTGGACGCCGACTGCTTCGCCCCGGCCGACCGCCGGCTGCTGCTGCTCAGCAACAACGCGACGAACCCGGAGACCGCCGCGTCGCTGGACACCATGCCCGGCTTCGAGCGGCTGCGCGGCCGCTTCGGCCGGGTGCTCTCGTGGAACGAGACGATCAGCCCGTTCCACCCCGGCGGCTGGTCGCCGCGCTCGGACGACGCCCCGCTGTGGGAGCGGCATCTGCGGCTGCTGTGGGGCCTGGGTGACGACCACGTCGAGCTGATCGTGGAGTCCATCCAGGTCAACCCGGCGATGGCGCTCGCCCAGCTGTTCCCCGACGCGCCGATCGACGTCTACGCCGACGGCCTGATGAGCTACGGCCCCACCCGCAACAAGCTCGATCCGCTGATCGGCACCCGGATCAGCCGGCTGCTGCATCTGGACCTGGTGCCGGGCCTGACGCCGCTGCTGCTCACCGAGTTCGAGGTCGCGCCGCAGACCGTGCCGACCGACGCCTTCACCAAGGTGCTGGCCGAACTCTCGGACGCCAGTGGCGAGGTGGCCGTCCCGGAGGGCGGCGCTCTGCTGCTCGGCCAGTACCTCTCCGCGCTGGGCATCCTCACTCCCGAGGAGGAAGAGGAGCTGCATGTGCGGATGGTGCGCGGCGCCGTCGAGCGCGGCCACCGCGAGATCGTCTTCAAGCCGCATCCGTCCGCGCCGGCCCGCTGGTCGCGGCTGCTGGAGCGGGAGGCCGAGGAGCTGGACATCGCGCTGACCGTGCTGGACAGCCCGGTGCTGGCCGAGGTGCTCTACCAGCGGATGCGGCCCGCGCTGGTCGTCGGCTGTTTCTCCACCGCGCTGCTGACGGCCGCCACCTTCTACGGGCTGCCGACGGCGCGGACCGGGACCGGGCTGCTGCTGGAGCGGCTGACGCCGTACCAGAACAGCAACCGGATGCCGGTCACGATCGTGGACGCGCTGGTGCCGGACCTGGGCGACCGCAGCGAGCGCCCGCGGGCGCATGCCACCGCCGAGAGCATCGAGGGCCTGGTCACCGCGGTCGGCTATGCGATGCAGCACCAGATCTATCCGGAGCTGCGGCCGTCCGCCGAGCGCTATCTCGCGGCCCATCTCGATACGTTCACCCGGCGCTACTTCAAGCGCCGCCGGCTGACCGCGCTGGCGCTGCCCGGGGCGATCCCGTCGCAGCTGTCGTTCATTCCGCGCAATGCCACCGTCCGCCGGGTCGCGCGCCGGGCGCGTGCGGTGCAGCGGCGGCTGAAGAAGCGGGCCGCGTTCGGATGACCGCCGCCCCTCAGCTGACGGCCGGTGCGCCGCCCGCCGCGCCGGACCTCGTCACACCCGCACCGCAGCCCGCTATACGGGGGCGCAGCCGCACGGGTCCCTCGCGGCTGCGCGCCCTCGACGGGTTGCGGCTGCTCGCCGCCCTGATGGTCGCCGCGTACCACTACGGGGGGCGCGACGGCGAGATAGCGCAGGCCTGGGGCGGTTCGCCCGCCCATCAATTCCCCACCGCCGCCCCGCTGTTCGCGTATGGCTGTCTGGGCGTCCAGATCTTCTTCGTGATCAGCGGCTTCGTGATCTGCCTCAGCGGCTGGGGGCGGACGCTGCGGGCCTTCATCGCCTCGCGGGTCTCCCGCCTCTATCCGGCGTACTGGGTCGCGATCCTCCTGGTCACCGCGGTCTTCGCGCTCCCCTGGGTCGCCTACGAGGCGCTGTCGCCGAGTGACGTACTGACCAATCTGACGATGCTTCAGCAGCCGTTGGGCGTGGACCGGGTGCTGGGGGTGTGCTGGACGCTCTGGGCGGAGATGCGCTTCTACGCGCTCTTCGCGCTCTGTGTCGTCCTGCCCGGCGCGACCCGCGGCCGGGTGGTGCTCTTCTGCGCGGGCTGGACGCTGGCCGCCGCGCTCGCCCAGGCCGCCCACGAGCCCCTCCTCGACACCCTCCTGATGCCCGAGTACGCCCCGTTCTTCATCGGCGGCATCGGACTGTATCTGCTGCACCGCTATGGTGCCCGCGATCCGATCGCCTGGGCGATAGTGCTGGTCAGCTGGCTGATCGGGCAGCATTACGCGGTCGCCAGGCTGTGGCACTCGGCGTCGGCCGAGGGTTTCTCCTACCGCTCGACGGCGGGCATCGTCGCCGTCGTCACCCTCGGCTTCGCGCTCGTCGCGGCGGTGGCGCTGGGCAAGCTGCGATGGGCGAACTGGCGCTGGCTGACCGTCGCGGGCGCGCTGACCTACCCCTTCTACCTCGTGCACGAACACCTGGGCTGGGTCGTGGTGCGGGCACTGCACCTCGGCGCCGGGCTGCCCTCGTACGCGACGCTGGCGCTGACCGTGGGCCTGATGCTGCTGCTCGCCTGGGTCCTGCACCGCTTCATAGAGCGTCCGCTCACGCCGGTGCTGAAGCGGTCGATCGACCCGCGCCGCTGACCGCCGGCCGGCTCAACTCCGCGGTTCCGGCCGGGCTGTCGCCTCGATCCCGGCGATGACGATGCGCAGCCCGGCCTCGAAGTTCCGCTCGATGTCGCCGAACATCTCCTCACCGGCGGCCGCCGCCAGCGGATAGCCCGTGCCGATCTGCTGCGCGCGCAGTTCCACGTCGTAGGCCGGATCGCGGTGCTGCGGCGCACCGGGGTCCGGGTGGACCGACTGCTCCTCGATCACCAGGCCCATGGTGAAGCCGTAGACCGCCCACCATGCCTGCACCGCCTGTCTCAGCGTGAAGCCCGCGCCGGTGAGCAGGGTGAGGAGATTTTCCAGCGGCCCGGAGTAGCTCGCGTCGGTCATCCGGGTGCCGCTGAAGACCTTGCCGCCGTCGCGGTAGCCGAGGAGTTCGCGGCGCATGCCCCGGCAGGCGTCGCCGAGGGTCTCCTGCCAGGTACGGCCGGCACCGGCCGCCTCGTTCTCCCCGGTCAGCGACTCGGCCATCCGCCGGAACATCTCGGTGGCCATCTCGTCGAGCAGCTCCTGCTTGTTCTTGAAATGCCAGTAGAGCGCGGGCGCCTGGACGTCCAGCTCCTTGGCGATGCGGCGCAGGGTCAGCCCGTCGAGGCCGACCTCGTTCAGCAGCCGCAGGGCGGTGTCGACAACCTGTCGCCGGTCGATGCGCGAAACCATGTTGACAACTTAACACCGTTAAAGCCATCCTCGGAAACATGGAACTTAACAACGTTAAGGAGTCGGTCGGTGTTACGGGCGACCTCCCCACGACCGTCGACGTACTGATCGCCGGGGCCGGCCCGACCGGCCTCGCCCTCGCCGTCGACCTCACCCGGCGCGGCCTGCGCGCCCTGCTCGTCGAGCGGCAGGACCGCCTCTCGCCCGGCGCCCGCGGCACCGGATTGCAGCCGCGCACCCAGGAGGTCTACGACGACCTCGGGGTGCTGGACGCGATCCGCGCGGTCGGCGGGCTCTACCCGGAGCTGGGCTTCTGGGAGAACGGCCGGATCGCCCGGACCGCCGAGATGATCGAGCGGGTCGACCCGACACCCGCCAGGCCGTACTCGAACGCCCTGATGGTGCCGCAGTTCCGCACCCAGGAGGTGCTGCACGCGCGGCTGCGGGAGCTCGGCGGCACGGTGCTCCTCGGCACCGAACTCACCGCATTCGCCCAGGATGCGGACGGGGTGACGGCCACTCTGCGCGGCGCCGACGGGGTGGAACGCGGCGTGCGCGCCGCCTATCTGGTCGCCGCCGACGGCGGGCGCAGCACCGTACGCCGGGCGCTGGGCATCGGGATGAGCGGACCGTCGCTGCCCCCGGGCGCCGCGGTGCTCGCCGATGTCCGGGTGGACGGCCTGGACCGGGACCACTGGCACCGCTGGATCCAGCCGGACCAGCGGTTCGTCTCCCTGCTCCCGCTCGCCGGCACCGACTACTTCCAGACCCTCATGGTGACCAACTCGACCGACACCTCGCCCGAGGCGGTCCGCGCCGGACTCGCGGCCCACACCCACCTCGACGCCGGGCAGATCCGCGAGGTCCTGTGGTCCTCCCTCTACCGCCCCAACGCGGGCCTGGCCGACACCTACCGCGACGGCCGGGTCTTCCTGGCGGGTGATGCCGCGCACATCCACTCCCCGGCGGGCGGCCAGGGCCTCAACACCAGCGTCCAGGACGCCTACAACCTCGGCTGGAAGCTCGGCCAGGTGCTGCGGTACGGCGCCCCCGACACCCTGCTCGACAGCTACGAGGCCGAACGCCGGCCGATCGCCGAGGGCATCCTCGACACCAGCACCCAGTTGCACCGCTCCGGCTCACTGCGCCGCGGCCGCGAGCTGCACCAGCTCGACCTCGGCTACCCCGACAGCCCGCTGACCCGGGAGCTGCGCACGGACGTGCCCGAGGGCGTGCCCCGCGCGGGCGACCGGGCCCCCGACGCCCCGTGCACCACGGCCGACGGCACCCCCACCCGGCTCTTCGACGCCTTCCGGGGCCCGCACTTCACCCTGCTCACCCTCGGTGCGACCGACCTCGACCCCGAGGCGCTGCCGGCCGACCCGGCGCTGCTGCGCCTCGTCCGCGTCGACGGCCCGTCCCCCGACCTGCTCGACACGAACGGCCATATCCGCGACGCCTACGGCAGCACCCCGGCCGTCCTCCTCATCCGCCCCGACGGCTATCTCGCCCTCGCCGCACCGGCGGAGGACGCCACGGCCCCCACGGCCGCCGCCCTCGCGGCCTGCCTCGGCACCGCCGTACCGCAGCCGGCCGGCTGACCGCACGCGCACGAGGCCGTACCAGCGGATCTCCGCTCGTACGGCCTCGTGCCGGGGACAGGCGCCCGAGGGGGGGCGGGGCGCCCGGGGCGGCGATCCGCCCGGAAGGAACAGCGGTCCGACGGACCGGGACCCTGAAGGGTTCCGCCCTACAGGACCAGCGACAGCAGCAGCACGCAGACGATCCCGACCACCGAGATCAGCGTCTCCATCACCGACCAGGTCTTCAGCGTCTGGCCGACGTTCATCCCGAAGTACTCCTTGACCAGCCAGAATCCGGCGTCGTTGACATGGCTGAAGAACAGCGACCCGGAGCCGATGGCCAGCACCAGCAGCGCGGCGTGCGGGCTGCTCATCTCCGCGGCGAGCGGGGCGACCAGCCCTGCGGCGGAGATGGTGGCGACGGTCGCGGAGCCGGTCGCGAGCCGGATGGTGACCGCGATCAGCCAGGCCAGCAGCAGCGTGGAGAGGTGCCAGCCCTTGGAGATGTCCATGATCATCTGGCCGACGCCGGCATCCACCAGCGTCTGCTTGAAGCCGCCGCCCGCGCCGACGATCAGCAGCACCCCGGCGATCGGGGCGAGCGACTTCTCGACGGTGGCGGCGATCCGGCCCCGGGTGAATCCGGCCGCCCGGCCGAGCGTGAACATCGCGACGATGACGGCGGTGAGCAGGGCGATCAGCGGCGAGCCGAGGACGTCGAAGACCTTCTGGACCTGGTGCTCGGGGTTGTCGACGACGATGTCCACGAGCGCCTTGGCGAGCATCATCACCACCGGCAGCAGCACCGTCGCGACGGTGATCCCGAAGCCGGGCCGCTTCTCCAGGTCGTCGGAGGCGCGCTCGGGCACCAGGTTCTCCGGCGGCTGGATGTCGACCCAGCGGGCCGCGTAACGGGAGAAGACCGGTCCGGCGATGATCGCGGTCGGGATGGCGACGACCACGCCGAGCGCGAGCGTCACACCCAGGTTCGCGCCGACCGCGTCGATCGCCACGAGCGGCCCGGGGTGCGGGGGTATCAGCCCGTGCATGACGGACAGTCCGGCCAGCGCCGGGATACCGATCCGCATCAGCGAGAAGTTGCCGCGCTTGGCGACCAGCAGCACCACCGGGATCAGCAGCACGATGCCGACCTCGAAGAAGATCGGCAGTCCGACGATCCCGGCGATCAGCACCATCGCCCAGGGCATCGCCTTCCTGCTCGCCTTCGCCAGGATCGTGTCGACGATCTGGTCCGCACCGCCGGAGTCGGCGAGCAGCCGGCCGAGCACCGCACCGAGCGCGATCAGTACGCCGGTGCCCGCGACCGTCGTGCCCAGGCCCGCCGAGAAGCTGGTGACGGTCTTGTCGAGCGGTGCGCCGGCCACCGCGCCGAGCACCAGCGAGCCGATGATCAGCGACAGAAAGGCATGCAGCTTGAACTTGGTGATGAGCAGAACGATGACGGCGATGCCGGCCAGGACGGCGATGCCCAGCTGCGCGTGACCGGCCGTGGTGATCGGCTCGGCCGCGTCCGCTGCGAGCATCTCGACGCTGAGATGTGTCACGGCGATTCCCTTGGTTCGACGGAGGGGGAAGGGGGTGCTGCGTTACCTGTGGGGGGAGTTGGGGGAGGGCGCGGCCTAGTCGTCCGCCGCGTCCCTCGCGCGCAGTGCGGCCACCGCCCGCCCGGCGATCTCCTCCGGGGAGCCGGACACCTCGACGAGGACGCCGGCCTCGTCGGGCCCGAGCGGTTCGAGGGTGGCGAACTGGGAGTCCAGCAGCGCGGCCGGCATGAAGTGGCCCTTGCGCCCGGCCATCCGCTCCTCGATCAGCGCGCGCTCGCCGGTGAGGTGCAGAAAGACGAGGCCGGGGGCAGCGGCCCGCAGCCGGTCGCGGTAGGCGCGCTTGAGCGCCGAGCTGCTGACGACCCCGCCGCGCCCGGCCCGTTCGCGCGCCCAGGCTCCTATGGCGTCCAGCCAGGGCCCCCGGTCGGCATCGTCCAGCGCGCGGCCGGCCGACATCTTGGCGATGTTGACCGGCGGATGGAAGTCGTCCCCCTCGGCGTACGGGACGCCCAGTGCGTCGGCGACCAGCGGGCCGATCGTGGTCTTGCCGGTGCCGGCCACGCCCATCACGACGATCACGTCGGGGGTGCTCATCCCGTGGTACCTCGCTGTCTTCATCGACCTCGTGCGGCCCCCACTGAAGCCCATTAGGTACGACGTATTCAAGAGCCCGTGATGGAAACGTCATACTTAATTCGCCGAGCCCGGGAACGTAGGCTTGCCCCATGGAAAACGAGGGGAAGGGACTGCACGCCCGCGTGCTGGAGTCCCTCGGTCCCGCGATCACCGCGGGCGACTACCCTCCGGGCACGATCCTGCGCACGGACGAGCTGGAGCAGCGCTTCGACGTCTCACGCACGGTCATCCGCGAGGCGATCCGGGTACTGGAATCCATGCAGCTGGTCGCCTCCCGGCGCCGGGTGGGGGTGACCGTCCGCCCCACCGAGGAGTGGAACGTCTACGACCCGCGGGTGATCGGCTGGCGGCTGGCCGGCCGGGACCGCCCCCGGCAGCTGCGCTCCCTGACCGTGCTGCGCTCGGCGATCGAACCGGTCGCCGCGGGCCTGGCCGCCCAGCACGCCACCCCCGAACAGTGCGCCCGGCTCACCGAAGAGGCGATGGGCATGGTGGCCACCTCACGCGGCCAGCAGCTCGACGCCTATCTCGTCCACGACATGGCGTTTCACCGGGTGGTACTGACCGCCTCCGGCAATGAGATGTTCGCCCGGCTCGGCGATGTGGTCGCCGCCGTCCTGACCGGCCGCACCCAGCACCGGGTGATGTTCACCGACCCCGACCCGGCCGCGGTCACCCTCCATGTACAGGTCGCGGAGGCCGTACGAACCGGCGACGCGGCACGGGCGGAATCACTGACCCGCGAGATCACCGCCGGCGCGATGGCCGAACTGGACGTCCTGGCACCGTAGTTGGCCGCGGGCAGGCGGTGCGGCAGCAGCGCCACCCGCCGCGTACCGGCAGGCCGTCACCGTCCGTCCGCCCGGCACCCCGGCTCAGAACAGCGGCTGCTGCCCCGGGAACGGCGGCTCCTCCGGGTCGAACAGCTTCTCCGCGGGCGCCATCATCGGCGCCATCCTGCGCGACCCCGGGCAGGAGATCAGCTCCAGCACGGTCCGCCGGCCGGGCGGGTCATGACGGGCGAAGCGCCCGCCGACAACGGCGATCTCTCGGGTGCAGATGGGGCACGCGCGGCGGGGTGACGACATGGCACCAGTGTGACGCAGGCGGGCTCGCCGGTCACAAGCTCCTGCCCCGCCCACCGGGCCCGCCCGTCCGCAACGTTCCCCACCCCACTCACCACCGGGCCCCAACTCCCCCTCAGAACGCATCCGTCGGCACATAAGTCCCCCACACCCCCCGCAGCGCCTCGCACACCTCCCCCACCGTCGCTCGGGCGCGCAGTGCCTCGCGCATGGGGTAGAGGACGTTGTCCGGGCCCTCGGCGGCTTTCTGGAGATCTCTGAGGGCCGCGGAGACCGTGCGCTGGTTGCGGCGGGTCCGCAGGGTGGCGAGCCGTTCGACCTGCTGGGCCTCGATCGCGGGGTCGACCCGCAGGGGCTCGTAGGGCTCCTCCTCGTCCAGCTGGAAGCGGTTGACGCCGACCACGACGCGCTCGCCGGCGTCCGTCTCCTGCGCGATGCGGTAGGCGTTGCGCTCGATCTCGTCCTTCTGGAAGCCCCGCTCGATGGCGGCCACCGCGCCGCCCATGTCCTCGACCCGCCGCATCAGCGCCATGGCGGCCTCCTCCACGTCGTCGGTCATGGACTCGACGGCGTAGGACCCGGCGAACGGGTCGACGGTGGCGGTCACATCGGTCTCATACGCGAGCACCTGCTGGGTCCGCAGCGCGAGCCGGGCCGACTTATCCGTGGGCAGCGCGATGGCCTCGTCGAAGGAGTTGGTGTGCAGCGACTGGGTGCCGCCGAGCACGGCGGCGAGCCCCTGGACGGTGACCCGGGCGAGGTTCACCTCCGGCTGCTGGGCGGTGAGCTGCACCCCCGCGGTCTGGGTGTGGAAGCGCAGCATCATCGACTTGGGGTTCGTCGCCCCGAACTCCTCCCGCATCACCCGGGCCCAGATCCGGCGCGCGGCACGGAACTTGGCGACCTCTTCGAGCAGCGTGGTGCGCGAGACGAAGAAGAACGACAGCCGGGGCGCGAAGTCGTCCACGTCCATTCCGGCGGCAACGGCCGTGCGCACATAGGCGATGCCGTTGGCGAGCGTGAAGGCGATCTCCTGGGCGGGCGAGGCGCCCGCCTCGGCCATGTGGTAGCCGGAGATGGAGATGGTGTTCCACCGGGGGATCTCGGCCCGGCAGTACTGGAAGATGTCGGCGGTCAGCCGCAGGGACGGCTGCGGCGGGAAGATATAGGTGCCCCGTGCGATGTACTCCTTGAGCACATCGTTCTGGATGGTCCCGTTCAGCTGACCGGCCGCCACCCCTTCCTCCTCCCCCACGAGTTGGTAGAGGAGCAGCAGCAGCGCCGCGGGGGCGTTGATCGTCATCGATGTCGACACCCTGTCCAGCGGGATACCGCCGAGCAGCACCCGCATGTCCTCGACGGAGTCGATGGCCACCCCGACCTTGCCGACCTCACCGGAGGCGATCGGGGTGTCCGAGTCGTGCCCCATCTGCGTCGGCAGGTCGAAGGCGACCGACAGCCCGGTCGTGCCGTGGGCGATCAGCTGCCGGTAGCGGGCGTTGGATTCGCGCGCGGTGCCGAAGCCGGCGTACTGCCGCATCGTCCAGGGCCGCCCGGTGTACATCGACGGATACACCCCCCGGGTGAAGGGGTAGGCGCCGGGCGCACCGAGCCGGCGCTCCGGGTCCCAGCCGTCCAGCGCCGCCGGCCCGTACACAGGCTCGATGGGCAGACCGCTCTCGTTGTGCCGCACACTGCCCGACTCGTGCGCCATGGGGGTACGCCTCCCAGTGGGTGACCGGTTCGTCCGGGTTTACGCCTTGCTCACAGCATGCCCGCAGGTTCGCCGCCGCGCAGCACTGGGAAGAGTCACCGGTGGCCGGTCGGGCCGCCGAGATCCGGGGGTTGCGCATGCAGCGGAGCAGTGGAAGACGTACGGCGCCGGCGGTGGCCGCGGTGCTGGTGGTGGCGGCGTTCGCGGTGGGATGCCGCCCGGTGACGGTCACCGGGGCCGGTTCGCCGGACAGCAAGGGCGTCCGCTACGCCCCGACCACTCCCGCTCCCCCGCCACTCGGCCGTCACACGCCGCCCGCACGGCACGCGACCAAGCCGCACCCCCGGTCCGCCCACCCCCGGCCGGCGGCTGCCAGACCACTGATGGCGCCGGGCTCCCGCGGTGCGCAGGTCCGTGAACTCCAGGCGCGACTGGCCCAGCTGGGCCTGTTCGGCCGCACCCCGACGGGCTACTACGGCTCCGTCACCGCCACCGCGGTCCGCGCCTTCCAGCGGCGGCAGGGCCTGCCCCGTACGGGCTCCGTGCAGCCCGCGGCCTGGCGCGCCCTGCGCGCACAGACCCACCGCCCGTCGCCGACCCAGCACCGTCCGCCCACCGCCCGGCCGGTCGGCGCCCCCGATCCGCGCTGCATGAGGGGCCGGGTGATCTGCATCAGCAAGCGGAGCAACACCCTCGCCTGGGTGGTCGACGGCCGCATCGTCTCGGCGATGGATGTCCGCTTCGGCTCGCAGTACACCCCCACCCGCGAGGGCACCTTCCGCATCACCTTCAAGAGCCGCCATCACATCTCGACGCTCTACCACACGGCCATGCCCTACGCGATGTTCTTCAGCGGCGGCCAGGCGGTCCACTACTCCGCGGATTTCGCCGCCCACGGCTACCGCGGCGCCTCCCACGGCTGCGTCAACGTCCGCGACAAGAAGAAACTCGCCCCCTTGTTCCACACGGTGAAACCGGGCACCAAGGTGGTCATCTACCACTAGCCAAACCCTGACAAGGGAAGCGGCAGCATTCTTCAACCGAAGCGAAAATTGCGCCACCCCCACCCCGCGCAACCACCTCCGCGAGAGCGGCGCCGGCTTAGGCGCAAAGAGGGGGGACGGCGCGGGCAGGGCCGGGGGAACGTGCCCCGCCCGCGCCAGATGCGCTGAGCCGTGGGTACGGGGGGAACCCCGGCTCTTCGCGCAGCCGATGACCAGTCGGCTCATTCAGTACTGCGTCACCGGCTCGAAAAACGTCACACCTACGGGGTGGCGGTGTCGCTCGGGGTGGCGTTTCCGGGGTCCGTGGTGGTCACCGAGGGCGTCGGGGCCGGGGTGGACGTGCCGGAGCCGGGCGTGGTGCCGGGTGTCTGGGAGGGGTGTTCGTCGTCGTCCTCGTCGCCACCGGAGCCGCCGCCACTCTGGCCGGTGTCACCGGTGCTGCCGCCGAAGCCGTCGTCGCTGCCCGAGCTGCCGCCGTCCTGGTAGCGCGCCAGGTAGGTGCGGCAGAAGAGGTGCACCTTGTCGGGGCCGCCGGCCTTGCGTTCGAGGCGGCGCAGCGTGTCGCGGTCCATGCCGTCCCGTTTGCCGGACTCATAGGCCTGGCAGACGGCGAGCAGCACGTTCTTGCGGTCGCCGGTGCCGGGCTGTGCGGTGCCCTGGTGGCCGGGTCTCTCGTCGCGTCCGGTGCCACCGCCGGGGGTGCCGCGGCCGGGGCGCTTGGTGGCGCCGGAACTGCTGCCGGGGGCGGGGGTGTCGGTGGGTCCGGCGGACTTGCCGCCGGGGGTGGGGTCGGGGGTGTGGCCCGTGGTGCCGTCGGTCTGGGCGCCGGGTTCGCGGGTGTCGAACGGCCCGGGGGTCTCGGCGGCGGAGACGCTGGAGGCGGGGTCGGGTTCGGCGCCGCGGAACGGGCTGGGCAGTACGCCGGTGCCGGCTCCGACGGCGACGCCGCCGATGGCGCAGGCGGCGAGGGCCACGGCGAAGCCGCGCCGGAAGGGGCGGCCGAGGCGGGTGCGTTCGACGGAGGCCGTGGGGCGTGCGGTGCGGCCCTTCGGGGACGGTTCGCCGGCGGCGCGGTGGTGGGCGCCGCGGCGGGCGGCCTGCCGGAACGCGGCGACGGCGGCTTCTTCGCCGGGGAGTTCGGCGGTGCCGGGCGTCTTGGCGCCGACCGCGGCGGCGGCCTTGAGGAGCTGTTCCAGTTCGCCTGCGCCGTCACCGTGCCGGGCACTGACCTGTTCACCGCGCAGCAATCGCTCCGCGGTGTCCTTGTCGAGCCAGTTGTACCGGTCGTCGGCCATCACATGTCCTTCTGCGTTCGTGCGGCCGTTTCCGTCACACCTGGTACGTACGATTCCGCCATGCCGTCGCGGCGTCTTCTGCCCTGTACGGGCACCCCGCTCACCGTTCCACCACCTCGGCGCGAGCCCGCCGCGGGCCGGCCGGTGGGGGTGCCTTCCTGCTGGCCGGCGCCGCCTTCGCCGCCGTCCTGACTGCTGTCCTGCCGGGTGTCCCGGCCGCCGCCCGGTTCCTCGCCGAGGAGTTCGGCGAGCCGTTTCAGTCCGCGGTGTGCGGCGGTGCGCACCGCCCCGGCCCGTTTGCCGAGCACCTCCGCGGCGCTCTTGGCGTCGAGCCCGACCACCACCCGGAGCACCACAGCCTCGGCCTGGTCCTGCGGCAGTCGGGCTATCAGCCGCATGGTGCGGCCGGTGCCCAGGGCTTCGAGCGCCTCGCCCGCGGTGTCGGACGCGCCGGGGGTGTCGGCCAGTTCGGTCTCGTCGCCGCCGATCGCGGGGCGGCGGCCGCGCATCCTGATGTGGTCGAGGGCGCGGTTGCGGGCGATGCGGGCGGCCCAGCCCCGGAAGCGGTCGGCGTCGCCGCTGAAGCGTGCGAGGTCACGGGTGATCTGGAGCCAGGCTTCGGAGGTGACGTCCTCTACGTCCGGTTCGCTCACCAAGGTCCGTACATATCCGAGAAGTCGGGGATGTACGGCGCGGTAGACGGTACGGAACGCCGCCTCGTCGCCGTCCTGCGCCGCCTGCACGGCCACCGTCAGCCGACGGTCGTCCGGCTGAATGTCGTCCCCTCGCACGGGTCCATCCTGTCGCACGCGGAATGTCCGCCGCCCGGTCCTTGCTGCTTTCTCGCTTCACCCGGCCACGTCACCGGCCCGGCTCCGTCCGGGGGCCGGAGCTGTGCCGGCCACCGCCTGCCGTCGGCCACGGTCGGCCGGAAACCCCCGGTAACCCGGGTTGTTCCTGCTGACCGTAACGCGTTTGCCGCCGCGCTCCGTACTCGGGAGGGGCGCACCACCCGCTCCGGCGGGGCCGAAAAGGCGGGTGCGCACGGCAGCTCCGACACCCGGGCGGCGTGCGTGCACGGATCCATCGGGCACTCCTGGGGAGGACGGCTTTCCGGGCCGCGGAAAGCGGCGCGAACAGTGCGCCTACCAGCGCGGATCCGCACGTTACGGGCCTGTCCCGGCCCGCGTCCAGACCACTGGCCGTACCCCTGCCCGTACCCCGTGTGACGCTTTCGCGCCGCCTGGCGCTGTATCGGATAGAGGGCCGTCACCGGCCCTTCGCGAACGACGGCCGGGGCCTCTCCTGTGGGGGGTGGCGGCCCCGGCCGTCCCTTCGCTTCCAGCGCTCTGACCTGGGACGTTGCGCACGAACAGGCAGAGCCGCCTCCCAAAAACGAGAAGACCCGGTCGCGGGACCTCCCATGGATAGGTAGTGCCGCGACCGGGCCGATGGAACTTCGGTGACTCAGGGACGCTGGTGTCCCATCTTCGCCGACTTCCGATTATGCCCCTTGGTGTCCCACCACTCCTCCAGCAATGTACGAACGATGTACACGAGTTGCTGAAGTCGTTCGGGGTCCGGGGAGGGTGAGGTGAGCACATCCAGAAAGGACTTGTCCTCCCAAGGAAGAGTGAATTCCCAATGCTCTTCCTGGAGTCCTTGCCTTTCCACAGTGAGCCAGTACGTCAAGGTCACGCTTCGGTCCGGTCGGTGATCGACCGAGAATTCAGTGACATTGAACCTGACTTTTCCGTCACCGGTGGTGTAAGAACAGGCCAGAGCCTGCTCAGCTGGCGTTTGGCCCGTCATGCGCACCCCCCCCCTTGAATGCAAGCGCTCGATACTTTACCGAGCCGATTCTAGCACTTGGCTGCGGCGAATCGAGTGACCCTGTATGCAGTGAGAAGGTCATTGTTGCCGGCAGGAGTGCCGATGATGGTACGGAATTTCTCGTAACTCGGGCATGACCGGGTGTAGGTGGAGTAGCCGCCTCGCCCGTTTGGAGCTCCGGACCAGATGGCTGCGTTTATGTACTTGTCCATAGTCGCGTTCCAGCCGTGGCCCGCCTTGATGTGCTTCCAGCCCCACGTCTTCGTGCCGCAGCGCAGTGTGTAGCGGGCAGGTCCCCGGTAGTAGTTCCGCACGACGTAATTGCGGCTGTGGTGCTTGCACGTTGCGTCGCGGAATTTGCCGTCGGAATTACGAGCGCTGATGTGGCGACGACGCTTGTCACCGCAGTCTTCACTATGCGGGACGTATTGATCCGCATGAGTTCCCCCTAAATTTTCCCCGTGATCCTCGATGTTGGCTTGGTCGCGCCCACTCCGAGGTTGTGGTTGACACTCCATTACGCGGCTCTGCCCACGTTCAACAGGTTTTTCGGCTTTCGAGCACTGCGGGGCGTAGCCGATGAAGAGTTCGCTGCCGAGAAAACGGAAGGGCATCGCTGGTGGCGGCAGGACATCAGTCACTGCCGCGGTCCGGACCTGTTCTGGCCTCGCGACCTCACTGGGCGTTGGCGGCGCTTATCGCTGCCCCGTCCTGCATGCCGTACTCCGCAGCCTCCATGCGGGCTGTCGCGCCAGAAGTGGATATCTCGCTGGTGCGACAGCCCGCAAATGGCCAACCCGACGGTTGGGACGTGGCCAACGCGTGACCAACAGCGGCCAGAAGCCGTCAGAAACACCTGGATGAAGGCCGATCCAGGCGGAAAGCGAGAACCCGGACCCGGACGATGAAATCCCTGTTCACCAGGCTCTGTATCGCGCAGAAGCGCCGTCCTCGTTCTCTCACCCGTTTCTTACCGGGCCACCGCTCATACGCGGTCGGCCAGCGCCTTGAAGCCCGTCCAGGACAGGGCGGGCGTCCGCGGGTCCCAGGTCTTCTGCGCCAGGGCCGCCAGCGGCAGCCGGATGCCGGCCGCCACCTGCGCGGCGGTCTGTGCCTGCGACCGGTCGCACCAGATCGCGAAGCGCGCCCCGGGAATCCGGTCCGGGCCGGTCAGGTTCGCGGGCACCGCCACCGGCTGGGTCCCGCGGATCACCAGCGGCGTCCAGCTCTCGTAGATCCGCTGACCGGTGGGGTAGACGAACTGGTTGGGCTCGCCGAGGACGTAGTAGAGGTACTCGTCGTTGAAGTTCATGACGTTGCGGCCCTCGCGCAGGAACTGCGCGGGGTCACGGTGCCCGGCCTCCTTGCCGGTCCAGTAGTCGACCATCCGGTTCTTGTCGGGCGACACCCGCGGGCTGGAGAAGAATCCGTCGTTCCAGGCCTCGATACGGTTCTTGCCCTTGGCCTCCACGGTCTTCTGCCGGTCGTTGAGCCAGCCGGTGGTCAGGTCCGCGACGGTGCCGTTGGGTCCGTACTTCTGCCGCGCGGCGCGGGCGAGCTGCGGGTACTTGGCGGCGGGGTCGGAGGACATCAGCGCCTGGTACTCGTCGCCGCCCAGGTGCCAGTAGGCGGGGGCGCCCTCGGGGTTGGTGAACAGCTCGCTCATTTCCTTCAGCAGCGAGTCGATCAGCGGGGCCGCCTTGGGGTTGGAGATATCGATCGCACCGGGGACCACGGTGCCCGACACACGGCGCAGCTGCAGGTCGGGATAGTGCTTGAGCACGGCGCCCAGGTGGCCCGGTGAGTCGAGTTCCGGGACGACGGAGATGTGCAGGCTGCGGGCGAGCGCGACGATCTGGCGGATCTGGGCCTTGGTGAGATGGTCGGCGGAGACGATCTCGGGGTGGGTGTCGCTCTGGATGCGGAAGCCCTGGTCGTCGGAGAAGTGCAGCTGGAACTGGTTGAGCTTGAGGTCGGCGATCTCCCGGATCCGGGCCTCGATCCAGTCCTGGGTGAAGGGCTTGCGGGCGTTGTCCAGTGACATGCCGCGCTGCGGACGGCCCGGCCGGTCCTGGATGGTGCCCTCGGGAAGGCCACCGGCCGCGTGCACGGCCTGTTTGACGGTGCGGGTGCCGTAGAAAATTCCGGCGTCGGTGGGGGCCGTGAGAGTGAGCCGGGTGCCGTCGGCGGTGAGGGTGTAGGCCTCGTCGGCGGCGCTCTGGACGGGCACATTGTTCGCCTGCTGCGCACCGTTCTTGCCGGTGATCTTCACCTCGATGTCGCCCGGCTGGACGGTCTGGTCGCCGTAGACGACGGTCAGTCCGAGGTCCTGGGCCATCCGCTGGGCCTCGTCGGCGACATTGCTCTTCTCTCCGGCCGGGACGACCACCCGGGCCCCCTTGGAGGGCCGCCAGCCCCGGCCGTCGGCCCGGCGGAAGTCCCGGACGGCGGGGATGACCTGCGGCGTCCCAGTCACCGGCGCCCAGGTCGGGGTCGCTGCCGGGGGGTTGACCTTGGCGCTGGTGCTCCCGGGCGGCTCGGTGTCCGCCGTGTTGGAGCAGCCGGCGAGCAGCAGGGCACCGGCGAGTGCCGCGGCCGGCAGTGCGGACCGGGCCGCCGGGCCCGTGCGCCTCGTCGGCGTCGTCGCGGGGCGCAGGGAGGCCGAGGGCCGCGGGGCGCGCGGCGGCCGCATCGGGTTCGACATCGTGCAATCCTCACTTTTCGGGGCGAAGGCATTGCCAGGTGTGCGGAGCGGGCCGTCCATGGAACGCGCGAAAGCTCTCCCATCCGGGTGAAATTCGCGCATCCGTCGGACAGTGGTCGCCAAGCGTCGTTAGCGTGGCGTCTCCGTTCGTCACCCCCTTCACAGGGCTCTCCCGGATCCGCCGGATACCGCCGGGGGGACGTCGCACACGCACCACCGCCCTACCCGCCGCCGCTTGGTACATCCCGGCTTCGGTCCGCTTCTCCCCCAGCTTCCTTCAGTCGCCCGTCCCGCACCTGTCGAACCGACCTATTCGCACCCGTCCGAGGAGGCCCACGCTGTCCGGTGACATCCCGGCCGCCCGGCCGACGACGCTGCGCCCGCCGCAGCCCCCGCGGCGCGGCATATCTTCACGGGTCGGCGGCGCCGCGCTGCCGCACCCCCGCACCGAGGGCATCGGGCTCGTCCGCTTCAACACCCTGCCCCGCGAGGACGCCCTGGCCGCGCTCCTGAGCTGTTGCGGCAGCCGCCGCTGGGCCGAGCGGGTCGCCGCGCACCGCCCGTATCCGGATCCGGAGTCCCTGCTCGCCGCGGCCGACGAGGCCTGTTACGACCTGACGGCGGCCGAGCTGGACGAGGCGCTCGCCGAGGAGTCGCTCTCGCCGCAGCCGCTCGTCGGCGCCCGTGGCCCCGGCACGCTGGCCGCCCACACCGCGCTGCGCGCCGCGCACGCCGAGTACGAGCGGCGCTTCCGCCATGTCTTCGTGATCTGCCTGGACGGCTACCGCGACGAGGAGCTGCTCGACCAGGTGCTGTCCGGGATCCGCACCCGGCTGGGCCATGAGCCGGACGAGGAGCGGGCGGTCGCCGCGGACGAACTGCGCCGGCTGGCCCGCGGACGGCTCGCCCGGCTCACGGCCTCGGGACCGTGACGGATCGCGGCTTGTGACCTGGAACATTCCGGTTCGTGCTTGTGTGATAGCCCGTTGGTGCCTGTTTGATCACACCTAAGGACCCCGGCGCAAGGAACCGACAACACGTCGCTACGATGGCCAGGGCCGGTGGACCGTACCCGGCCGGGCCCGACCGACAGAGAAGCCGGCTGGCCCCAATCCCCGCTCCCGGAGGGTTTTTCCGTGCCGGCTGGAACGCTGTACCGCGGCCGGGAAGGCATGTGGTCCTGGGTGGCTCATCGAGTCACCGGCGTCCTCATCTTCTTCTTCCTGTTCGTTCACGTCCTCGACACCGCACTCGTCCGCGTCTCCCCCGAGGCGTATGACGACGTCGTAGCGACCTACAAGACGCCGATCGTCAACGTGATGGAGTACGGCCTGGTGGCCGCCATCCTCTTCCACGCGCTCAACGGCCTGCGGGTCGTCGCGGTGGACTTCTGGTCCAAGGGCCCGAAGTACCAGAAGCAGCTGCTGTGGACCGTTGTCGGTATCTGGGTCGTCCTGATGGCCGGTGCCTTCTACCCCGTGCTGCAGCACACCCTGCGCACCCTGTTCGGGAGCTGACGCGAGATGTCTGAAACCACCTCCGCAGAGACCACGGCGGCGGGCGGGACGGACGGCGTCTCGCTCTACGACGTGGACCACCCGGCCCCGGTCATCGAGCCGCCGCGCAAGCGCACCAAGAAGACCGGGCGCGCCTCCCGTGGCAACTTCGAGATGCAGGCCTGGCTGTTCATGCGGCTGTCCGGCATCGTGCTGGTCGTCCTGGTCCTGGGCCACCTGCTGATCCAGCTGGTCCTCGACGGCGGCGTCTCCAAGATCGGCTTCGCGTTCGTGGCCGGCCGCTGGGCCTCGCCGTTCTGGCAGGTCTGGGACCTGCTGATGCTGTGGCTGGCCATGCTGCACGGCGCCAACGGCCTGCGTACGGTCATCAACGACTACGCACAGCGGGACAACACCCGCTTCTGGCTGAAGATGCTGCTGTACACCGCGACGGTGTTCACCGTCCTTCTGGGCACGCTGGTGATCTTCACCTTCGACCCGAACATCTCCTGAAGCCGGGGCTGACTGGAACATGAAGATCCACAAGTACGACACCGTCATCGTCGGCGCCGGCGGCGCGGGCATGCGCGCGGCCATCGAGTCGACCAAGCGCAGCCGCACCGCGGTCCTGACGAAGCTCTACCCGACCCGCTCCCACACCGGCGCCGCCCAGGGCGGCATGGCCGCGGCCCTCGCGAACGTCGAGGAAGACAACTGGGAGTGGCACACCTTCGACACGATCAAGGGTGGCGACTACCTGGTCGACCAGGACGCCGCCGAGATCCTCGCGAAGGAGGCCATCGACTCGGTCCTCGACCTGGAGAAGATGGGCCTGCCGTTCAACCGCACGCCGGACGGCACGATCGACCAGCGCCGCTTCGGCGGTCACTCCCGTAACCACGGTGAGGCCCCGGTCCGCCGGTCCTGCTACGCCTCGGACCGCACCGGCCACATGATCCTCCAGACGCTGTACCAGAACTGCGTCAAGGAGGGCGTGGAGTTCTTCAACGAGTTCTACGTGCTCGACCTGCTGCTCCAGGACGTCGACGGCGTCAAGAAGTCCGCGGGCGTCGTCGCGTACGAGCTGGCCACCGGCGAGATCCACGTCTTCCAGGCGAAGGCGATCATCTTCGCGTCCGGCGGCACCGGCAAGTTCTTCAAGGTGACCTCCAACGCGCACACCCTGACCGGTGACGGCCAGGCCGCGGCCTACCGCCGCGGGCTGCCGCTGGAGGACATGGAGTTCTTCCAGTTCCACCCGACGGGCATCTGGCGCATGGGCATCCTCCTGACCGAGGGTGCGCGCGGCGAGGGCGGCATCCTTCGCAACAAGGACGGCGAGCGCTTCATGGAGAAGTACGCGCCCGTCATGAAGGACCTCGCCTCGCGTGACGTCGTCTCGCGCTCCATCTACACGGAGATCCGTGAGGGCCGCGGCTGCGGTCCGGAGGGCGACCACGTCTTCCTGGACCTGACCCACCTGCCGCCGGAGCAGCTGGACGCCAAGCTCCCGGACATCACCGAGTTCGCGCGGACCTACCTCGGTATCGAGCCCTACACGGACCCGATCCCGATCCAGCCGACCGCGCACTACGCCATGGGCGGCATCCCGACGAACGTCGAGGGTGAGGTCCTGGCGGACAACACCACCGTCGTGCCCGGCCTGTACGCGGCCGGCGAGGTCGCCTGCGTCTCGGTCCACGGCGCCAACCGCCTGGGCACCAACTCGCTGCTGGACATCAACGTCTTCGGGCGCCGGGCCGGTATCGCGGCGGCGGAGTACTCGGCCACCGCCGAGTACGTCGAGCTGCCCGAGGACCCGGCGAAGCAGGTCGCCGACCAGGTCGAGCGGCTGCGCAACTCCACGGGCAGCGAGCGGGTCACCGAGATCCGCAAGGAGCTCCAGGAGACCATGGACGCCAATGTGATGGTGTTCCGCACCGAGCAGACGATCAAGACCGCGGTCGAGAAGATCGGCGAGCTGCGCGAGCGCTACCTGAACGTGTCCATCCAGGACAAGGGCAAGCGGTTCAACACCGACCTGCTGGAGGCCATCGAGCTGGGCAACCTCCTCGACCTGGCCGAGGTCATGGCGGTGTCCGCGCTGGCCCGCAAGGAGTCCCGCGGCGGTCACTACCGCGAGGACTACCCCAACCGCGACGACGTCAACTTCATGCGGCACACCATGGCGTACCGCGAGGTGGGCGCAGACGGCGTCGAGTCGATCCGCCTCGACTACAAGCCGGTCGTGCAGACCCGCTACCAGCCGATGGAGCGTAAGTACTGATGAGCACCCCGACTCTCGACAAGGACTCCGCGGCTGCGGACACGGCCGAGGCCGGCGCGTCGCACCTGATCACGGTCACCTTCCGGATCCGCCGGTTCAACCCGGAGATCTCGGAGGACGCCAGCTGGGAGGACTTCCAGCTGCAGATCGACCCCAAGGAGCGCGTCCTGGACGCCCTCCACAAGATCAAGTGGGAGCTGGACGGGTCGCTGACCTTCCGCCGCTCCTGCGCCCACGGCATCTGCGGCTCGGACGCCATGCGCATCAACGGCCGCAACCGTCTCGCCTGCAAGACGCTGATCAAGGACATCAACCCGGAGAAGCCGATCACCGTCGAGGCCATCAAGGGCCTCACGGTGCTGAAGGACCTTGTCGTCGACATGGAGCCCTTCTTCCAGGCGTACCGCGATGTGATGCCGTTCCTGATCACGACCGGCAACGAGCCGACCCGTGAGCGCCGGCAGTCCGCCGAGGACCGCGAGCGCTTCGACGACACGACGAAGTGCATCCTGTGCGCCGCCTGCACCAGCTCCTGCCCGGTGTTCTGGAACGACGGCCAGTACTTCGGCCCGGCGGCGATCGTCAACGCGCACCGCTTCATCTTCGACTCGCGTGACGAGGGCGGCGAGCAGCGGCTCGAAATCCTCAACGACAAGGACGGCGTCTGGCGCTGCCGGACGACCTTCAACTGCACGGACGCCTGCCCGCGCGGTATCGAGGTCACCAAGGCCATCCAGGAAGTCAAGCGGGCGCTGATCACCCGCCGCTTCTGAGCCCTGCGGCGATCCGGGTCCCGACCCGGCCGCCGAGCAGAGCCGGCACCTCGCGAAGGGCCTCGCCTCCGTAGCCCCGGGGGCGGGGCCCTTCGGCATGCGCGCTCTCCCGTTCCTTCGCCGGATACACGAGCACCGGCGGCAGCGCCTCATCCACCAGCGCCACCGGCACGTCACGACAGAAATACGAGGGGACGAAGACCAGCCCCCGCCCCTCCAGGAACAGATCCCGCTCCACCGGGTAGCGGACCTCCAGCACCGGCCGCCGCCAGCGCATCACCGGCCCGAAGGTCCGCAGCATCGCCTCCGCCCCGGCCTGCGCCAGTGCATGCCTGCGCAACGCCCGGTCCGCGCCGACCCGTTCGGCGATCCGCGGCCAGCTCGGCGCCACCGCCCGGTGGTGGTACGTCCGCAGACTGCGCGCGAGATGGCGCAGCGCGGCCGGCTCCCCGTCCGCGATCCCGCGCACCCAGCCCGGCAGCGCCCGGTGCCCGGACAGCAGCACCAGCTCGGACCGCAGCCGCTGCCGCGGGGTGCTCATCACGGCCTCCAGTCCCGGCTCGACCCCGTCCAGGCCCGCGAACGGCGTGAGGAAGTCCGGGAAGTAGCCGTGCCGCGGCACCAGCGGCAGCAAGGTCCGCAGCGGCCCGGGACCGTGCCGCACGGCATGCTGCCGCCAGGCAGCCAGCGCCGGTTCGGTCCGGCTCTCCCGTAGGGCATGCAGGCTCAGCACCGTCTCCCATAACGGGTCGGCCCCTTCGGCCACTCGCGTACGCGCCAGATCCTGCGCGGTGAAGTGCACTCGCAGCACGTTCGTCCCCCTGGTTCCACGCCGCCTCCCCTGCGACGTGCACCGAGGATCTGTCGGCGGCGGGACGGCCGCAACCAGAACTGGTGGGTAGGGTGAGGGATTTGGGGTGCGGGATCTCGGTGAGGCTTCGGGGGTGGGCGCTTCAGGGGGGCTTCATGCAAACAGCACGGCGGCAGAGGACGCGCCGTTCGCGCCGTTCACTCACTCCCCCTCAAGAACCTTGCCCAGGAAGGCATCCAGGTTCCGCACCGTACGGGCGATCCGCTCCTCCAGCGGCAGCGTCTCCTCATGCCGTCCGGCGAGCTGGGACCGCTTGCGTCCCCGGACGTAGAGAGAGCACGCGAGGTCGGCACACAGATACGTCCCGACGGTGTTCCCCTGCCGCCCCAGCGGCCCGGCCCGCCGCGCGGCGAGCAGACTGACCCCGGACCCGGGATGCCCGGTCACACACACCGAACACACCGTCGTCTTGGTGAAACTCCGCCGCACCCCCTGCGGCCGCCGCAGCGTCACCCCGATGATCCCGTCACCCCGCGGCGCGACCAGATAACTCCGGTCCGGCGCCCCAGGATCACGCCACCCCAGGAAATCGAGGTCGTCCCAAGGAAATTCGGCCAGCCCCACGGGGAGATTGATCCGGCTCGCCTCACCCTTCGAGCAATTCACGAAGGAGGCACGTATTGCTTTGTCACTTATGGGGTCCATGAGCGGGAAGGTAACAGCGGGTCCCCTGGCCCGTCGCCTCATTTACGTGCCGCACGAGACGGGCCCCGAACGGCGCCGCCGGGCAGCGACAACAGGAGGACCCGGCGCGCCCGCGGTACTCATGGCACTCATGCGCTCGACCGCATCATCACCGCCCACTGTGTCTTGTTGTTGAGCTTCGCCCGCTCCGCCCTCGCAGTGCGCTCGGCACCGGCTTCTTCCCGTTTCCGTGCGGTCTTTTCCCAGTCCGCCGGCTTCAGGAACAGCATCGCGTTACTCCCCGGAACCACCAGAACACCGCCGAAGGGCAGGTCACCCGCGAGCCACGCGCCTTGTTCAACGCCCTCCGGCCAACGGCGGCGACCGGCCGCATTCACCGCCAGCATCAGCGGCGCCCCGTGCTGCCCGCGCGTCGTCACACGGACCTCGTAGACATTGCCGTACTGAGTCCACCGCTCACGCTTCTTGATCACCCGAGGGTGGAACTCCATCGGATAGTCACGGAGCACTCTGGCGCACTGGATGACACGGATTCCGCAAGTGGCGCGGTACACCGTGAGAATGAAGGTGCCCACACCGAAAGGAATGGGCAGCACCAGGAAGAACGAGTTCGTCCCGGTGAGACGGCCTATCACCACCGGAACTGCCACAAGAAGGCCGGCGACCAGCAGACGCACCGCCATGAGCCGGGCCAGGGCAAGCCGATTGGCCCGCAGTATCTGCGCCACGTCGGGAGCCTCGGGTGGCGCCGAAACCTGCGAGCCGTAGACCACGGCCTTCTCCTTCTGAGTCGGCCACGGCTGGCCGGGTGGGGGCTTTGGGGGGTGGGGTGGGGGGGTCAGCTCCAGGTCTGACCGCCGGCGCTCTTGCGACGGCGGGACACCCGGACGATGGCGATGACGGCCCCGATGACCACCAGAGCGCCGACGCCGATGCCGCCGTAGAGCAGGGCCTTGTTCATCATCTCCTTGCCGCCCATGGGCGGGTCGGCGTCCTGCGCGCCGGCGTCCAGTTGCGAGGACGCCTTGCCCTTCGGCATCGGCAGGGGGCCCTCCTTGGGGCCGGCGGGGATGTTCTTCCGCAGGGCGGCACCGGGCTGAATGAAGCCGTAGCCGTAGTGGGCGTCCGGGAGCTTGAGGTCCTTCTGGTCCTGGGGCAGACCGGCCGTCTTCACCAGACGGTTGGCGATCTGACCGGGAGTGAGGGAGGGGTACTTCTCCTTGAGGAGGGCGGCTGCGGCGGAGACGTAGGCGGTGGAGCCCGAATTGCCGTTCTCGGTGTGGTAGCTCGAGTCGCTCTTGCCCGTCGCGGCCGGGATCTTCACCCCGGGCGCGAGCAAGTCCATGTCGGAGTTGTAATTGTTGAACTCGGCCGATTTCCCGTACGCATCGACCGCACCGACACCGATCACCCCTGGGCAGCCCACCGGATAGTTCTTGTCGGTCAGAGCCTCATTGCCCATACCGGCCACCACCACGGCGCCCTTTGAAATGGCGTAATGAATGGCTTCGCACGTATCAGCCGAACGGCCCTCGGTGTAAGACATGTTGATGACGTCAGCACCGTGGTCCGCCGCCCAGCGCGTGGCCAGCCCGGAGTTCTTGTACTCCGGAACGGGAAGGATCTTGGCGTCGGGTGCCAGCCCCTTGACGCCCTCGGAGCCCCCCGGACCGTGGCCGTGGCCCGCGATGATCGCCGCCATGCCGGTGCCGTGGTCAAGGGCGCTCTCGCCCGGCTTGAGGGCTTTGGCCCCTTCCTCCTGGGTCGCCTTCCCGAAGTCCGGCCCGGGAAGGAACTGTCCCTTCAGATCTTGATGGGTCTGCCGAAATCCGGTGTCGAGCACGGCCACTGTCACACCCTTACCAGTGGCCTCCTTCCACAGCTGCTCGGCCCCGAACGCCTCCAACGGCCACAGATCCTTGCGTGTCTGATCTGCGGAGGCGGTACCGCTCGCGGTGATGAGCAGCGCGCCGGTCAGCGCGGCACCCACCGTCGCACGCAGTGTTCGGGTGACCCTCATGCTTGGCTCCTTCTCGCTGTGCTGTCCGGCGGCAGTGTTCCATCAGAAGAGAAGGCCCCGCACCCTCGGGCGCGGGGCCACTCCTTACCAGCCGCCGTATGACGGCACCGGCGTCCTACTCGATCACGCGGGGCGCCACATTACGTTCCGGCGTCCATGTCTCTTCGTCCTCGACAAGGTAGTCGGGGCGCTGACCAGTGGTGCGCTCCTTCTCCTTCTTGTCCTTGCCCTTGGCTCCGGCAGCACCCATACCTGCCTGGTTGCCACCACGGCTGCGATGCAGACCCGCACCGCCCTGCTTGGCGCCGCCGGCCGGGCCACCCGGCTTGCCGACCAAGCCGCCACGGGTACGCGCCTGCGCACCGCCACGTCCGGCTGCGGCCGCCTTGCCGCCCTTGGCTCCGCCTGCGCCGTTCGCACCCGGCATGCCTCCGCGCATACCGCCGGCACCCGGCGCACCACGGCCACCACCGGACCGCATACCCCCGGGCACGCCGAAGGGGCCAGGAGGCATCCCGCCGCCCGGGCCACCGCCCGGACCGCCGACCACGCCATGTCCGCCGCCGGACGGTATCCCGCTGTGTCCGCCGGAGGCCGAGGGCGGGGTCATGGTGCTGCCCTGCAAGCTGTCGAGTCCGGTCTGGACCGGGAGTTCCGGACGGCTGACCTTGGGCCCGTCGAAACCGGGGGGAACCGCTCCGCCGCCCGCGCCATTGGGCTGGTGCGGTGTGACCGACGACGGATCCGGGTGGAACCTGTCAGCCGTGTCAGGCATCCGTACCGCAGGCGGGTGCGGGGTGTTCGAGGGCTCCTTCGGCCAGTCGCCGTGGAGGCCGTCGTCGCCGTCATCACCCCAGATCTCCGCGCGCCCCGAGTAGTGAGACGCCAGCTCATCCATCACGATGACCGCCTCGACCTGGCGCTCCTTGGTCAAGGACAGCTTGTCCCGGTTGAGCTCCAGCGCCTGGCGGGCGTCCATCTTCGGGTTCGCCATGTCCCGGTGGAACTGGGAGTCGTCGCCGCTGTCGTCCTTGAAGCGATCCCACTTGCCCGGGTCGTGGATCTTCGACATGGCGGTCATGGCTTCGCGCAGGTTGTGAGCGAGACCGACCTCCGGGCCCGACTCACGCGAGCCGATCAGCGATGCCTCGGCCTTCCGGGCATGCCGGTACGTTCTGTCGATCTTGCCGAGCACCTTGACGGCTTCCTTGCGGAACGCCTCGGCGGCCGAGCCCTCCCAGTGCGCCGTCGCGTGATCGACGGCATCCATGAACTTCTTGCGGATGCCGCCGTGTCCGTCATGTCCCCCGAGCAGATCGGCGGACTTGCGCCAGTGGTCACCGGCGGTCTCGAGCGTCGCCGGCTTGGCGTTCTCGATCATCTGCCGGAGCTCGTTGATTCCGTGGTGGTGGAAGTCGGAAGGAGAGTGCGGGGTCAAGCGCTCGCCCTTGAAGGACTTCAGCTTGTTCGCCCGATCTTCCTCGTCCCGCTGCTTCTCCACCGCCTTGGCGCTCTCGCGCTCCTCCATGGCGCTAACCACAGCGACCCCCGTTCATCGTCATCCCTCTCGTCCTCATCCCTGCGTCGCCGTGGAAGGTCAGCCGTTCATCGAGACCTTGGTCTCGTGATCCTGGTCCTCATAGGCACCGCGGCTCGCCTCTGTTTTCTCGCCGAACTTGTGGGTGAGGTCCTGGAGTGCCTTGACGACGTCCTTCAGATACGTCTGCATGCGGTCATGGGCCTTGGAGACTTCCTCCGCCTCACCGAAGTTGATCCCGAACGCCGACTTCGGAACGTTCGTGCCGTACTCGACGTTCTGGCCGGTTTCATTCATGTCGTGCTGAAGGTGCCGAAGCTGACGTACGACGCCGTCCAGCTCGTCCAGATCAACCTTGAAGTGCTTGCCCATGACCCTCTCCCCGTTCCCCGCTCGTCCCCCTCGCGCGCCCGCACAGCCGTCACGGTAAGGACAACGTAAAGTCAATAAATTCTAGGGAGTTGCGCCCCTGTGTTGCAAGATCGAAAGTCGGGATCTGTCCGATTTAGCGCAGGATTGTGCCGCACTTTGTAGAGGGGTTGTTACCTTCGCGGCGCAACCCCTCCGCGTGGTGATCAGCGTAGCGATCTAGGCGCGCAGGGAGGCGAGTTCGACCACCGTCACGTCGGGCGGTGCGCCGAGGCGTACCGGTGGGCCCCAGGTGCCTGCGCCGCGGGAGACGTAGAGCTGGGTGTCGCCGTAGCGTTCCAGGCCGGCGATGGTGGGGTTGGTGGCGTCGGCGATGTAGGTGAACGGCCACATCTGGCCGCCGTGGGTGTGGCCGGAGAGCTGGAGGTCCACGCCGTATCGGACGGTGTCGTGGATGGTGACCGGCTGGTGCGCCATCAGGACCACGGCGCGGGCGGGGTCCCGGTCGCCGAGGGCCTGGTCGTAGTCGGGGCCGGCGTGTTCGGTCTGGCCCGCTACGTCGTTGATGCCGGCGAGGTCGAAGCCGGGGAGTTCGGTGCGCGCGTTCTCCAGCGGGTGGATGCCCAACTCCCGTACGTGGTCGACCCATTGGTCGGCGCCGGAGTAGTACTCGTGGTTTCCCGTGACGAAGAACGCGCCGTGCCGGGACCGCAGTTCACGCAGTGGCTCGGCGGCCGGGGCGAGGTCGGCGACGTTGCCGTCGACCAGGTCACCGACGATGGCGACCAGGTCGGGGTGGGTGCGGTTGATGGTCTCGACGACGCGCCGGGTGTGGGCGCGGCCGAGGACCGGGCCGAGATGGATATCGCTGACCACGGCGATCCGGAAGCCGTGGGCGGTGCGCGGCAGTTTGGCCAGTGGGATCGTGACGCGCTTGACCACCGGGCCGCGGAGGGTGGTGGCGGTGCCGTAGCCGACGGCGGCCGTGGCGGCGAGGGAGGCACCGGCGGCGACCGCCCGCGCGAGGAAGAGGCGGCGGGGCGGGGTGGCCACCGGCGGCAGCGCGGGAGTGCGGGGCGGGAGGAGCGTGGGGGACGAGGAAGGGGAGGGAGTCGGGGATGGAGTGAGGGCCGGCGTGGGGGGCAGTTCCGGGGAAGAGCCAGGGGGCGGATCCGGGGCCGGGTCGGGGGACGGGTCAGGGGGCGGCGGCGGGGGCTTGGGGCCGGGGCCGTGAGGGGGGCCGGGGGGTGGTGGGGTGCGTTGTGTGGGTTCGTGGTCGGGCAGGGCCCGTAGCGCGAGCGCGCGGATCACTTCCCCTACCAGCAGCGCGAGTGTGAGATAGAGCACCAGGGCCAGCCAGAGGTAGCCGGGCCAGGCCAGTGCCTGCTGGAGGGGGAAGGGGGCGCCGCCGCGGCCGGCCAGCAGGGCGGCGAGGGTGGTCAGGGGGAGGACGAAGGCGGCAGCGGTGCCCGTACGGCGGGGCCGGCTGCCGGGGGTGGTGGTGTCGCGGACGAGTCGGCACCACAGGTAGCGGTGCACGCCGAAGAACAGTCCGAGGACCGGGACCACGATCAGCGCGAAGATCACGGCGTCTCCCCGTGCCCGTGATTCAGGAGGCGGACGAGGAGGAGGAAGGCGGCTCGGGCGTGCGGTTCGCGGCCTCGCGGCGCAAGGCCCGTACACCACGGAACCCGATCACCCCGATCGCCGTCCCCAAGAGAAAGGAAGCCACCGCGAGCAGCAGATGGACCCAGAAGTAGGCGGTCGGGTCACCCGCGTCGTCGAAGGCGAGACCGCTCCCGTCCTTCCAGAGGTTTTTGACGAAAGTGATCCAGATGAACCAGCTCCACACCCCGAAGGCGAGCAGGAACCAGGACACGGGGCGCGAGAGCTTCATACGTCCCAGTATGGGCAGCGGCTCCATCCGGCGGTCGGCAGGGGCACTCTTCCGTGGGGTGCTGTCGGCGTCCCGGGCAAAGGCGGGTACGTTCACCGACGTGCCGACGACCTTCTGTGCTTCCACGGCTCCCACGGCTCCCACCGACCCGACCGCCCCGAACGCCTCGGCCACGACCGGCAACGCCGGACGTGCGGCGCGACACGGCTTCCCCCTGCGCACCGTCGCCGCACTGGCCTCCTCCGGGCTGCTGGCCACCCCGCTCCTGGCCGGCACCGCGCACGCCGACCCCAAGGCGCCCAAGCCGCCGGCGAAGATGTCGCAGATCGGCGGGGACCGGCTGGGTACGCCCGGCGTCCAGGTGGCCCTGAGGCCCGGCGCGCCGAAGCTCCCGGGCCCGGACACCCTCACCGCCCGTTCGTGGATCGTGTCGGACGCCGAGTCCGGCAAGGTGCTGGCCGCCAAGAACGCCCACTGGCAGCTGGCGCCGGCCAGCACGCTGAAGATGCTGTTCGCCGACACGGTCCTGCCGAAGTTCCCCAAGGACCAGAAGCACACGGTCAAGCCCGCCGACCTCGCGGGCATGGGCGCCGGCAGCAGCCTCGTCGGGATAAGGGAGAACCTGAGCTACACGGTCCACGACCTGTGGCTGGGGGTCTTCCTGCGGTCCGGCAACGACGCGGTGCACACGCTGTCGGCGATGAACGGCGGCACCAAGGCCACCGTCACGCAGATGCAGCGCCGCGCGAAGGAGCTCAACGCCCGCGACACGCATGTGGTGACCCCGGACGGCTATGACGCGCCGGGCCAGGTCTCCAGCGCGTACGACCTGAGCCTGTTCGCCCGGTCGGGGCTGCAGAACGCCGACTTCCGCGAGTACTGCTCGACGGCCAGTGCGCAGTTCCCCGGTGACAAGGGCAAGGACGGCAAGCGGGCGACGTTCGGCATCCAGAACACCAACCGGCTGCTGAGCGGCGATTACGACATCAAGCCGTATCCGGGCATCGCGGGGGTGAAGAACGGCTCGACGACGAACGCCGGGTCGACCTTCACCGGCGTCGCCCAGCGCGGCGACCGCAAGCTCCTGGTCACGGTCATGAACCCGGAGAAGAAGGAGCACAACGAGGCCTACCGGGAGGCCGCCAAGCTGCTCGACTGGGGCTTCGCGGCGGCCGACAAGGTGGAGCCGGTCGGTCGGCTCGTCGGCCCCCGGAGCGAGGACGACGGCACCGGCGCGGTGAGCGCCAAGGGCAAGGGCAAGAACGGGGACCGGAGCGCCCAGGCCGCGCTGGACGGCGCCGGCGACCGGAGCGGCGCCTGGACCGCGCTGGGCCTCACCACCGGGGCGCTGGCGCTGCTCGGCGTCGTGGCGTTCGCCGTGCACCGCCGCTGGCCGCTGCCGGAGCTGGTACGGGGGCGTCGGCCCCGCAAGTGACCGTCGGCGGACGGGAGCTGGGCGGGACGGAGGCGAGTCGCGGGACGGAGGCGAGTGGCGGGGCGGAGGCGAGTGTGGCGGGGCCGGGGCTACGGCTAGCTACGGCTACGGCTACGCAGCCCGGGGCCGGTCCTCCCCGTCTTCCCCCTCCGGCCCTTCCGGCCCCTCCGGCCCGTCCGTCCCCTCCGGTCCCTGCTCCCCGTCCGGCCCCTCCGGCACCTTGAGCTCGTCGCCCTCCCCGTGCCGCCGCTCCCCGTCCGTGGCCGTCCAGGAAGCGCAGTAGACCAGCAGCTTCGCGGTGAAGTTGATCCACAGCAGCAGGGCGACCGGGGTGCCGAAGGCGCCGTACATGCTGCGGGAGGCGACGCCCTGGAGATAGCCGCTGAGCAGCAGCTTCAGCAGCTCGAAGCCGATCGCGCCGAGCAGGCCGGCGACGACGACGGCCCGCCGCGGCGGATGGACGCCGGGCAGCCTGGTCAGTATGTAGGCCAGCAGCAGGAAGTCCGCCAGGACGGCGATGACGAAACCGGCGACGGAGAGCAGCACGCTGCCGATGCCGCCCTCCGGGAGGCCGATCGCCTCCGCCACCTTGCCCACCGCGGCGGACGCGAACGTCGAGCAGGCCAGGGAGAGCACGGCGACCCCGCCCACGCCGAGCAGCAGCGCGCCGTCCCGGAGCTTGCCGAGGAAGAAGTTGATCTCCTCGTCGGGCTTCTCCCATACGGCGCGCAGGCAGTCGCGCAGCGATTCGACCCAGCCGATGCCGGTCAGCAGCAGCGCGGCACCGGCCACCAGGCCGACGGTGGTCGCGTGGGCGACGAGTCCGGCGATGTCGAGCCGGTCCGAGAGGCCGGGGAGCTGCTCGGCGAGCTTGTTCTCCAGCGTGTGCAGCCGGGCGTCGCTCAGCAGCGCGGCACCGATCGCGGCGGCGACGGTGAGCAGCGGGAAGAGCGCGACGAAGCTGGTGAAGGTGATCGCGGCGGAGAGCCTGGTCCAGTGCACCCGGAGCATGCGTTCGTAGGCGCGCCAGAGGTGTGTGGTCAGCAGCCGGCGGACGGCCGGTCCGATGACCGGGAGTGTGCTCAACCAGTTCATGGCAGTCCCCTCGTGCCCGGTCGGCCGCCGGGTCGGGCAGGGGTGGCGGCCGGCGCTCCGGGTGTTCCGGCGGTTCCGGCGGTCCCGGAACACTAGCGTCCGGGTACCCCGGAAACGCGCACGCTCATACGTGCCCTACGGGCCATCGAGGGCCGGGGCGGGCAGGTGCGTGCCCCGCGGCGGGTGCGGCCGTCAGCAGGAGGGCGCCGGCGGGCGGGAGAGATCGGCGGCCTGGCGGGGGACGGCGGCCGTCTGGGGCCCGAAGGGGTACTCCCGCTCCAGGCGCCACACCTCGTCCGCGCCCTGCTCGTAGAGCGCGAAGCCGCCGATGGTCCAGGTCGCGGTGAAGTCCCGGAGCCCGGCCTGGGCGCGGTCCATGGCCTCTTCAGAGATGCCGTGGGCGATGGTCACATGCGGGTGGTACGGGAACTGGAGCTCGCGGGCGCAGGGGCCGGAGGCGGCGCGGATCCGGGCCTGGAGGGCGGTGCAGCCCGCGACCCCGTCGGTGACCTGGACGTACACGACCGGGGAGAGCGGGCGGAAGGTCCCGGTGCCTTCCAGGCGGAGCGGGAAGGGGCGGCAGCCGGCCGCGACCTCGGCGAGGTGGCGTTCGATGCCGGGCAGTGCCTCGGCGCGTACCTCCGTCGGCGGGAGGAGGGTGATATGCGTGGGGATGCCGGGTGCGGCAGGGTCCCCGAAGCTCTCGCGCTTCCGCTGGAGGAAGCTGCCGTAAGGCTCCGGGACCGCGATCGAAACGCCCAGCGTTACGGTCCCCACTGCGTTCTCCCTCCTGACGTGTGTGCGGCGCGCTCGCGCACCCTCTTAGTGTGCCGGGTGCGCGCCCTTATCGGGGAGCGCCCTCGGTCCTGTTGCGAGCGGACAAGGGGCCCACGGGCGGGGCCCCCTGGCTCGGCGGGGTCCGCGCGGCCGGCAGCGGGCCGCCGCGCGAGGGGGTGGCGTCAGTGCTTGGCCGGCAGGAATCCGAGCCGGTCATAGGTGGTGGCGAGGGTCTCGGCGGCTACCGCGCGGGCCTTCTCCGCACCCTTGGCCAGGATGGCGTCCAGCGTCTCGGGGTCGTCCAGATATTCCTGCGTACGGTCCCGGAACGGTGTGACGAAATCGACCATCACCTCGGCGAGATCGGTCTTGAGGGCGCCGTACATCTTGCCCTCGTACTTCTGCTCCAGCTCCGGGATCGAGGTGCCGGTGAGGGTGGAGTAGATGGTGAGGAGGTTGGAGACGCCGGGCTTGTTCTCGGCGTCGTAACGGATCACCGTGTCGGTGTCCGTGACCGCGCTCTTGACCTTCTTCGCGGAGACCTTCGGCTCGTCGAGGAGGTTGATCAGGCCCTTGGGGCTGGCGGCCGACTTGCTCATCTTGGCCGACGGGTCCTGGAGATCGTAGATCTTCGCCGTCTCCTTGAGGATGTACGGCGCCGGCATCGTGAAGGTGTCGCCGTAGCGGCTGTTGAAGCGCTCGGCGAGGTCGCGGGTCAGCTCGATGTGCTGGCGCTGGTCCTCGCCGACCGGGACCTGGTGGGCCTGGTAGAGCAGGATGTCGGCGATCTGGAGGATCGGGTACGTGAACAGGCCGACGGAGGTGCGGTCGGCGCCCTGCTTGGCGGACTTGTCCTTGAACTGGGTCATCCGGGACGCCTCGCCGAAGCCGGTGAGGCAGTTCATGACCCAGCCGAGCTGGGCGTGCTCGGGCACATGGCTCTGGACGAAGAGCGTGCAGCGCTCCGGGTCGAGACCGGCGGCCAGCAGCTGGGCGGCCGCGATCCGGGTGTTGCTGCGCAGTTCCGCCGGGTCCTGCGGAACGGTGATCGCATGCAGGTCGACCACCATGTAGAAGGCGTCGTGGGACTCCTGGAGCGCCACCCACTGGCGTACCGCACCGAGGTAATTGCCGAGGTGGAAGGAGCCGGCGGTGGGCTGAATGCCGGAGAGCACACGTGGACGCTGGAGAGCCATGCCTCGATTGTCTCAGGTCGGGGAGGGGACCCGGCGCGTGGTGGCGTGTGCGGCGTCGGGGCCCGGTGGCCTCCGGCGCCGCGGCGCCTGTTCGCGGCGGCCTGTTCGGGGCGGGCGGGAGCTGGAATCGTGGGTCGGATGACCGATGGACAGCCGCTCTCCGAGGACGCCCGCCTCCCCGCCCCCGCGCCCCTCCCGCCGCCCGAGGCCTCCTGCCCGATGCGCTCCGGCGGCGCGGCGCCGCACCGGCTCGGCCCCGGCGGTGCCGGCCGGGCCGCGGCCGACGCACTGCTGCGGGAGGCCGGTGCGGTGGTCCCCGTCGTCCTGCCCGGGGAGGTGCCCGCGGTCGCCGTGACCCACCACGCGGTGCTGCGGGAGGTCCTCTCGCACCCCGAAGTCGCCAAGAGCGCCCGCCATTTCACGGCCCTGCACGACGGCACCGTGCCGCCCGGCTGGCCGCTCACCACCTTCGCCACCGTCGACGGGATGACCACGGCCGACGGCGCGGACCACCGGCGGCTGCGCGGCCTGGTGACCAAGGTGTTCACCGCGCGGCGGGTGTCGGCCCTGCGGCCCCGGGTGGTGGCGCTGACGGCCGGGCTGCTGGACGGGCTGCCGGGCGCCGCCGGGGCCGACGGCACGGTGGAGCTGCGCCGGCACTTCGCCTATCCGCTGCCGATGAGCGTGATCTGCGAACTGCTGGGCGTGGACGCCGCGTTACGCGACCGGCTGCACGCGCTGTCGAACCTGATCGTGGGCACGACCGGTACGGCGGCCCAGGTGCAGGCGGCCAACCGGGAGATCACCGCCGTCCTCGGGCAGGTCGCCGAGGCCCGGCGGGCGGACCCCGGCGACGATCTGACCAGCGCGCTGATCGCCGCCCAGGAGGAGGACGGCGACCGGCTGAGCGCCCGCGAGCTGGTCGGCACCCTGCTGCTGATGATCATCGCCGGGCATGAGACCACGCTCAATCTGATCACCAACGCGGTGCGGGCCCTGTGCACCGACCGCGAGCAGCTGGAGCTGGTCCGGGCCGGGCGGGCGACCTGGGACGACGTGGTCGAGGAGACGCTGCGCCACGACAGCCCGGTCGCCCACTTCCCGTTCCGCTACCCGGTCCGGGACCTGGAGCTCGGCGGCACGGTCGTCCCGCGGGGCACCCCGATGCTGGCCTCCTACTCGGCGGCCGGCCGGGACCCGGCGGCGTACGGGCCCGACGCGGACCGGTTCGATGTCACCCGGCGGCCCGCCACCCGGCATCTGTCCTTCGGCCACGGGCCGCACTACTGCCTGGGCGCGCCACTGGCCCGGCTGGAGGCGACCGTCGCCCTGGAGGCGCTCTTCACCCGCTATCCGGCGCTGGACCTGGCCGTCCCGGACGCGGAGCTGCCACCGCACCAGAGCTTCATCGGCAACAGCACGGACGTCCTGCCGGTCCGGCTCACCGGCTCACCGGGCTGAGCGCAGCCGGTGAGCCGGTCGGGGTGCCGGACGGGGCGCCCGACGGGGTGCCGGACGGGGTGCCGGACGGGGCGCCCTGACACGCCCGTTCAGGCCGTCGGCAGCCCCGGCGCCGGGTAGGCGGCCATCAGCTCCGCGACCTCACCACGGATCACCGTCAGCGCGTCCTCGTCGCCCTTCGCCGCCGCCTGGACGCTGCGGTCGATCCACTCGGCGACCAGCGGCATCCGGTCCGTGCCCAGCCCGCGGGAGGTGAGGGACGGGGTGCCGATGCGGATGCCGGAGGGGTCGAAGGGCTTGCGCGGGTCGAAGGGGACGGTGTTGTAGTTGACGACGATGCCGGCGCGGTCCAGCGCCTTCGCGGCGACCTTGCCGGGGACCTCCTTCGAGGTGAGGTCGATCAGCACCAGGTGGTTGTCGGTACCGCCGGAGACCAGGTCGTAGCCGCGGGCCAGCAGCGCCTCGGCGAGCGCCTTGGCGTTGGCGACGACGGCATGCGCGTAGTCACGGAAGGACGGGGCGGCCGCCTCGCGCAGCGCGACCGCGATGGCGGCGGTGGTGTGGTTGTGCGGGCCGCCCTGAAGGCCGGGGAAGACGGCCTTGTCGACGGCCTTGGCGTGGCTCGCCCGGGACATCAGCATCGCGCCGCGCGGGCCGCGCAGGGTCTTGTGGGTGGTGGTGGAGATGACGTCCGCGTGCGGCACGGGCGAGGGGTGGGCGCCGCCCGCGATCAGGCCGGCGATATGCGCGATATCGGCGACGAGGACGGCGTCGACCTCGCGGGCGATCTCACCGAAGGCGGCGAAGTCGATGGTGCGGGGGACGGCGGTGCCGCCACAGAAGATGATCTTCGGGCGTTCCTTGCGGGCGAGGTCGCGCACCTCGTCGAAGTCGATCAGCGCGCTGTCCGGGCGTACGCCGTACTGCACCCCGCGGAACCACGTGCCGGTCGCCGAGACGCCCCAACCGTGCGTGAGGTGGCCGCCCATCGGCAGCGCCATGCCCAGCACGGTGTCACCGGGCTCGGCGAAGGCGAGGTAGGCGGCGAGGTTGGCGGGCGAGCCGGAGTAGGGCTGGACGTTGGCGTGCTCCACGCCGAAGACGGCCTTGGCGCGCTCGACGGCCAGGGTTTCGACCTGGTCGATGTTCTGCTGGCCTTCGTAGTAGCGACGGCCCGCGTACCCCTCGCTGTACTTGTTCTGAAGGACGGTGCCGGTGGCTTCCAGGACGGCGGCGGAGACGTAGTTCTCGCTGGGGATCAGCCGCAGGGTGTCGGCCTGGAGCTGCTCCTCGGCGCCGACCAGCGCGGCCAGTTCGGGGTCGGCGGCGCTCAGCGCGGGATGCGAAAGGGGCTGTGCGGCATGGGGCTGAGTGGCATGGGGCTGGGACATGGCGTCCTCCGGGGCGGTCGATCGGTGTTGCCGGTCGTGGTCCCGGGGTGCCCAGGCGGGGCGGCACCTCGTGATGGTTGCCGCACACCGCTTCCTCGAGGTTGCTTCCCCGTACGCCAGTCGCGGTGCGCATCGCAGAGTCTAGGGGGTGTCTCTTCGATCTGCGTGGGCCTGCGACGCCTGGCACCGCACCTCGCTGCGTTGTCGCATCCCCCACGGACACCCAGTCCGAGGGAGACGCTCCGCCTTGCGATGCACGGCACCAGACGCCGCAGGCTGATCCACGCAGATCGAAGAGACACCCCCTAGGACACCCCCCAGGCCCCTGTCCGGCGGATCTTCGCAGGCCGGGCGGTCCGGGCGGGCGCAACAATGGAGAGGGACGCGGCAGTGCCCGCGCCCGTACGGTCTACCGAACGGAGTCACCGGTGACGTCCACGGAACGCGGCATCGCGGCCGCCGAAGCCCACAGCGCGCACAACTACCACCCGCTGCCCGTCGTCGTGGCCACCGCCGAGGGCGCCTGGGTGACGGATGTCGAGGGCCGCCGCTACCTGGACATGCTCGCCGGGTACTCCGCGCTCAACTTCGGGCACGGCAACCGTCGGCTGCTCGACGCGGCGAAGGCACAGCTGGAGCGGGTCACGCTCACCTCGCGCGCCTTCCACCACGACCGTTTCGCGGACTTCTGCACACAGCTGGCCGGGCTGTGCGGCATGGAACTCGTCCTGCCGATGAACACCGGCGCCGAGGCCGTCGAGACGGCGGTGAAGACGGCCCGCAAATGGGGCTACCGGGTCAAGGGCGTCCCGGACGGCCGGGCGAAGATCATCGTGGCGGACAACAACTTCCACGGCCGGACGACCACCATCGTCTCCTTCTCCACCGACCCCGAGGCCCGCGCCGACTTCGGCCCGTACACCCCCGGCTTCGAGATCGTCCCGTACGGCGATCTCGCCGCGCTGGAGGCCGCCGTCGACGCCGACACGGTCGCGGTGCTGCTGGAGCCGATCCAGGGCGAGGCGGGCGTCCTGGTACCGCCGCCGGGCTACCTGGCGGGCGTACGGGAGCTGACCCGCAGCCGGAACGTGCTGTTCATCGCCGACGAGATCCAGTCCGGGCTGGGCCGCACCGGCCGGACCTTCGCGTGTGAGCACGAGGGCGTGGTGCCCGACATGTACGTGCTCGGCAAGGCACTGGGCGGCGGGGTGGTTCCGGTCTCGGCGGTGGTCTCCTCCCGCGAGGTGCTGGGCGTCTTCGCCCCCGGCGAGCACGGCTCGACGTTCGGCGGGAACCCGCTCGCCTGCGCGGTGGCGCTGGAGGTCATCGCGATGCTGCGGACCGGTGAACTCCAGCAGCAGGCCATGGAGCTGGGCGAGCATCTGCACAGCGAACTGGGGCTGCTGGTGGGCGGCGGCGCGGTGGACGCGGTGCGCGGCCGCGGACTGTGGGCCGGTGTGGACATCAACCCCTCGCGCGGCACCGGGCGGCAGATCTCCGAACAGCTGATGGCCCGCGGGGTGCTGGTCAAGGACACCCATGGCTCGACGATCCGCATCGCGCCCCCACTGGTCATCAGCAAGGAGGACCTGGACTGGGGGCTCGACCAACTGCGGGGTGTGCTGGAGGGATGAGGTGGGCGGTGCGGGCCTGCTGGTAGCGTCGCGCTCTTCGCCGGTGTCGGCCGCGCGGAGTCCCCTGGCAGGTCCCGGAATGTCCGAGTCCCCCGCCCTCGCCGCGTACACGCTGTGGCGCGACGCGCTCGCCGAGGTGGACGAGGTCTTCGCCTCGCCGCCTGAGCTCGACGGTCCGGTCGACGGGTGCACCTACTGCATTCCGGAGTCGGAGCTGCGCGTCCTCGGTGGTGACCCTGCCGATGTGCCGGACGATCTCCTCGGGTACTTCATGCGTGAGGTCGCCAGCCACTGGGACGAAGACCAATACTCCGTCCTGTGGCGCCGCTTCCTCCCCCGTGCGCTGCGCCGCTGGGGACCGGGCGGGGACGACACCGACCCGTCGGAGGCGATGGGGCGCCTCGGCCGCGGCGGTGCCCGGCTCGCGGACTGGCCCGTGGCCGAGCGCGCCGCGGTCGAGCGGGCCTTCCGGGCGCTGCTGCACATCGCCGTGACCGACGGCCGCCCGTACTGGGAGATCACCGATCTGATCGAGGGAATCGCTCATGCGACGGGTTCCCTGGAGCCGTGGCTGGACCGCATCGCCGGGCTCACCGGTCCCGAAGCGGATGCCGGCGTGGTCCGCCTCGCCCTCGGCTGGGCCACCGAACTCCTCTGGGAAGAGCTGGAGTTCACCTGGTGGTACCACGGCGACCCGCAGCTCATCGCCGCCTGGCTGCCCACCCTGCGCACCCGCCTCGCGGCCTTTGCCGTGCGGCACCCCCGCTGCAAGAGCGCATCCGACGCGCTGACCGCGATCGACGCGTGCGAGGCCGGCACCCACGGCCCCTGGCTCTACCCCTACGACATGCGGACGCTCGGCGGCCCGGTGCTCATCCGGCAGGGCTGAGGCCGGTGTACGTTCTGCCCGGGCCCGTGTCCCTCCTAGGCCAGGAGTGAGGCCGGGGTGACGAGCCGGGCACGTTCGTGGAGTTCGCGGGCGGCGGGGGTCTTGAGGTGGGGGCGGATGAGCTTGAACATCTTCCCCATGCGCCGGTCGACCCTCCCGCTTTGCACCAGGGGATATTCGTCCAGTGCTTCATTCCATGTCGCACAGGCCGCTTCCAGGTGCCCCACCTCAAGTTGGAACTCGGCGAGTGTGGCCCGTTCCTTCACCCGGGACCGGCGGTAGATGTCGTAGCACAACCTGTCCGATTCCCGCATCGCCGCAACGGCTCCGGGAAGGTCTCCGAGCTCGTGGCGAACGTGGCTGATGTGGTAGTGCAGAGATGAGGGGTCATAGGAGCCAAAGGCTTTCGCTCGTGCCTCGGCCTTTTCCATGGAAATTTCGGCTTCTTTGAGATGCGCGAGCGCCTTGTGGCGGTCTCCTGTTTGCGCAGCGGCATGAGCCTGCTGCCCCGCAAGGAACGCGACCATACGCGGGCCCGCTTGCGGCGAGGCAGCGGCAGCCGCATCGGCCAGTCGCATGGCTTCACGGCCGTGCCCCAGGTCAACTGCCTGCACACTCATACCTCGCAGCGTCGTGCAGTACGTGAGGTGGTCCTCGGAGGCGCCGGCCAGTTCCAGTGCCTTGAGGTAATACTTCTGCCCCAGCCCCTCCACCCCCTCATCCACCGCCATGTATCCGGTGAGATAGCACAGATCGGAGGCTGCCGACAGCATTGCCTTGCGTACGGGTTCCGGCGCATCAGCCCGTAGATACGGAGCCACCGTGTTGACGAGAAATGCCGCAGCCATGGGGCGGGCGTGACGTCCACCGAATTGGTCGTCGAGTTCCGAGATCCGTTCGGTCATGGCGATAACCATGTCGACTTCCGGCATGCCGATGCGCGGAGTTCGGCCGGTTTGCACGGCTTCCATCCGTCCCACCACATCCGGCCAATTGGGCACCGTCAGCGCAACGGAAAAGAGCCCTATACCGAGAACGCTGCGGCGTGAGGGATCCATATCTCCCCTACCGAGATCGATCAGTCCCTCCACCGCGCTCGGAGGGCCGTCCGAGCTACTGGCAGGCGACGGGAATCCCACCTCGGCATGCGTGACCGGACGTCCCAGCTTCCGCGCCAGGGCCTCCACGATCAGCGGTCTGACCTGCTCCTTCGGCAGGTGCCCCTGACACCACTGATGGGCCGACGGCTCGCGGTACTTGAGCGGGGTGCCTCGCTCGGTGCCGATGCGGTTCACGGCCTGGACGAACTGCCGCAGCGTCCAGCCGGTCTGCCGGTAAAGCCGTTCGAGGTGCCGGTTCGGTTCCCGAGTGCCCACTAGCCCTCAACTCCCCGGTGTGCACGAGCACTTAAAGCTCTTAAAAGCCGCTTCCACTGCCACCGTACCGCTGGGCGTAGCGGAGCGGTTGCCTAGAGCGAGGAAGGCCCTCCTCGCAAGACAAAGAGGACCCCCGCGACCGTGGTGGACGGCCCGGGGGCGTGGCCCTCAACTACAAGGGAGTTGACGACATGCCCGACGCTACAGCGAGGGTCTTGGTCCGGCTGCTGCCGTGGACCGGCCCGGACGGCAAACCGTGCTTCCTGGCAGGCGACGGGACCGGATATGTCTCCCGCATCGCGGACCAGATGGAGGAGGAGCAGCTCAGCTCCGCCGACGATCTCATCGACGAAGCCCGCCAACTGCTTGCCGCACGGGCATGGACGCCCGGGGAACTGCACCTGCTGGCCGTGGAATTGACCACGACCCTCGCCGATGTCCGCCGGGTGGCCAGGAGCCGGGGCGGGCGCTTGAGCGCTCTCGGGGCGGCGTCGGTCCATACGTAGAAGTTCGTGCAAGTCGCTGGCGCCCTGCGGCGGCTCAGGCGCAAACTCGGACATGTTGATCGTCACCCGAGGCGACGGAGGACACCATGGCTTTGCACCGCCTGGGCAAGGACCCCGAGAGCCCGAACAACGGCTCCCCGACTGTGTACCTGGACGATGAGAGCGGGAACTACGTCCTGCAAGGGTGGCGAGTGACGGACCCCGAGCGCCTGGCGCAGATGGACGTTCCCAGCCATGAGACCGTGATCGAGTTCCCGAAGCGCATGATGCAGTTCTTCCCGGAGGTGAACGGTGGCGACGGCGGAGTCGACGTTTGAGGAGCTGTTCCGGTCGGCCCAGCACTGCGCGTGGCACTTCGAGGCCAGGGACGCATACGCGCTGGACGAGGCGTACCAGGAGTGGATCGCCGGAAACCACTTCGACCCGGCCGAGCGGTGGCCATGGTGGATCGATCTTGTCTCGGCTTCGGTGGCCCGTGGCGTGGAGGTGCGCCGAGCGCGGGTCGTCTCGGAACCCGTATCCGCCTACATCCGGTACGAGCACGCGCTCACCGGTGGACACAACGTCAAGGCCGGAGAGTCGGTGCGCTGGCTCCCCCGTCGGCAAGCCTCATCATTGCTGTTGCCAGGCAACGACTGCTGGGTCTTCGACCGTTCGTCGGTGCTGTTCAATCACTTCAACGGTGACGGGGAGATGACCGGCGAAGAGCTGGTGACCGAACCCGGTGTGGTCCACGCCTGTGTATCCGCGTTCGAAACGATCTGGGAACGGGCGACTCCCCACGAGGAGTACCGGCCGGTCTGACGGTAGGCACTCGGAAGACTCGATCGTGACATCGTCGTCGAGCATCCGGCAGGCCCGAGAGGCCCTTGGCAAGCGCCTGCGCGAGATGCGCAAGGATTCGGGTCTGACGGCGAGGGAGTTGGCCGCCCGGGCCGGCTGGCATGAGAGCAAGTGCAGCCGCATCGAGAACGGCCGCACCGGGCCGTCCGATGATGATCTGCGGGTGTGGGGGCTGCACTGTGGCGCGGAGGGACAGACGGCCGACCTGATCGCCACCGCACGCAATATCGATGGTGCGTATGTCGAGTGGCGGCGCATGGAACGCTCCGGACTCCGCCGTGCACAGGAGTCGGTTCTCCCGCTGTGGGAGCGAACGCGGCACTTCCGCGCCTACTCGTCGTGGCTGATCCCGGGGCCCTTCCAGACACGTGCGTACATTGAGGCACTCCTCAGGGCGATTCGTGACCGGCGGGCGCTCCCCGACGACCTGGAAGAAGCTGTCCAGGTCCGTGTGGACAAGCAGCGCATCCTGCACGAAGGGCCGCGCCGCTTCGCTGTGATCTTGGAGGAGAGCGCACTTCGCCACCGGATCGGCGGCGCTGCGACGATGGCAGGTCAGCTTGGGCACCTGCTGTCCCTTGCTGCGCTGCCCCACGTCAGCCTCGGGGTGATCCCGCTGCACGCGGACCGTACCGCGCTGTGGCCGGTGGAGGACTTCTGGATCTTCGATGAAGCCCAAGTCAGCGTTGAGCTGGTGTCTGCCTTTCTCACCATCACGCAGCCGCACGAAATCAGCATGTACGCCCACACCTTCGCGGGCCTGGCCGAATTGGCCGTCTACGGGGCTCCGGCACGGACTCTGATCACAGCAGCGATCGATTCCCTCGGGTGAGCGTGCGCAAGTTCACGCAAGTGCGTTGAGGCCAACCCTTCGGCATTCCTAGCTTGTCGCCATACGGCTGCCAAGTGTGTGCGGCGGTAGCCGGTATCAAGACTCCCGCCCCGGCTGCGGAATACCCGGACAGGTCGAGCGGCCGGGGCGGGTGAGCACCGCAGGAAATCCCCTGTGGGCCTACGGGCCATGCCTCGACGGTACGGCGGCGTGGCCCCTCACGAAAGAGGAGGTTGGTAAATGAGCGTCACAGCCGTTGAGACGTACGAGACGCGCACGCCCGATGCCGACGGGTGGCACGGAGTCCCCTTCCGGCACCCGGCCGACATGGAGGCGGACGGCGGCAAGCACGACGGCGGGCCCATGCCCCCAGAGGCACCGCGCGACCCGCAACCCAGTGGCGGGGACAGCGACAACAAGTAGTCGCGAATGCCGGGGGCTCTCCTCCTACTGGCCGGGCGGCCCCCGGCTGATTCAGCGGATCACATGCGGCAGGAACCGCGCGTACTCATCGGTGACCGGGCCCGCCGACTCGCGGATGCCGAGGCCGGCGGCCTCGTCCTCGACGACCCAGGCGCCGAGGACGACGCGGTTGCCGTCGAAGTCCGGCAGCGGGGCCAGCTCCTGGTAGCAGCAGGGGTCGTCGGGCGCCCGCAGGACCGGTTCGGTGCCCGGCTCGTGCAGGGTGACCCCGGCGCCCTCCCGGCCGAGCAGCGGCTTGGCGACGTAGCCCCGGGTGTGGGCCAGCTCGCGTGGACCGTCGAGGTAGGCGGGCAGCAGGTTCGGATGGCCGGGGTAGAGCTCCCACAGGATCGCCAGCAGCGCCTTGTTGGAGAGCAGCATCTTCCAGGCGGGTTCGATCCAGAGGGTGGAGCCGGTGCCGCCGCCGTTGTCGAGGGTGTCCAGGACGTGCGGGCCGAAGTCGTCGGTGGCCAGCCACTCCCACGGGTAGAGCTTGAAGCAGGCCCGCATGAAGCGCAGCCGCTGGTCGACGAAGCGGCCCGAGAGCCGGTCCCAGCCGATGTCCTCCATGGAGATGGCGACGGTCTCCAGGCCCGCCTGCTGGGCGGTCTCCTCCAGGTAGGCGACGGTCATCAGATCCTCGCCGAGCTCGTCGCCCGAGGAGTGCGCGAAGTGCAGCGGCGCGCCGGGCGGCAGCAGCGGGGCCTGCCGCTTCCAGGCCGCCACCAGCCGCTCGTGCAGCGAGTTCCACTGGTCGGCGCCGGGAAAGCGCTCCTCCATCCAGAACCACTGCGGGCTGGCGGCCTCGACCAGCGAGGTCGGGGTGTCGGCGTTGTACTCCAGCATCTTGGCCGGGCCGCTGCCGTCGTAGTGCAGGTCGAACCGCCCGTAGAGGGAGGGGAGTTCGTCGCGGCGGCGCCAGGACTCGGCGATCAGCTGGGCCAGGCGCGGGTCCTCGATGCCGAGGTCGGCGAAGCGGTCCTGGTCGACGATGTGCGCGGCCGCGGCCAGACACATGCCGTGCAGCTCCTCGACGACCTCCTCCAGGGCCTCGACCTCGGGGAGGGTGAAGGAGTAGTACGCGCTCTCGTCCCAGTAGGGGCGCAGCGAATCGTCCGGGTAGCGGGTCAGCGGGTAGATCAGGCCCTGCGCCTCGACGGTCTGCTGCCAGCCGGGGCGGGGCTCGATGGTGTGGCGTCGCATGCCGTGCCGGGTCCGCTCAGCCGCCGAAGGAGCCGTGCCGGCCGCCGCCGCTGCCGTGCGACCCCGAGCAGCCGAAGCCGCCGCGGTTGACGGCCGTGCTCTTGCTGAACGTGCCGCTGTCGGCGTACGAGCCGCCCTTGTTGCTCGGGTCGTAGTACCACTGGCCGTCGACGCGCTGCTTGCCGCGGCCGGCGCTGCCGTATCCGCCACTGCTGGACCCGCTGCTCCCGGAGGACGAACTGCCGCTCGCCGAGCAGTTCTTGGAGTCGACGATGCGGTAGCCCTTGATCGCGTCGTAGCTGTTGCGGTCGACGCAGCGCTTGTCGGGCTCGGAACCGCAGGACGTCAGGGCGGCGGCGAGCGCGCCCATGCCTCCCAGGATCACCGTGCTGGACCGCAGCCTCCGGCGTGCCTTCTCGGCCATGATTCACCTTTCCCCCGTGAACATTTGTCTGAGCACGGACAGCGTAGACGGCGCCCGCGGTCCGACGACAACGCGGTAGGGCCCGCTCCGCGACGAGGCCCCGGGCATCCGCGACGGTCCCGGACGAAGCGGCAGCAGGGGGACGGCAGTGGCCGGAAGGGAACAGTCGGGCGCCGGGCCGCCCTCCGTTGAGGACGACCCGGCGCGGCGGGTAGGGAACGGCGCGTCAGGCGCCGAGGACGGTCTGGGTGTCGGTGTCGGAGGAGCCGGTGAAGTTGGTGTCACCGGCGTAGACGCCCGTGACGGTGTAGGTGCCGGCCGTGGCCAGCGGCGAGCTGGTGGAGGCGACCCCGGTGCCGTCGAGCGTGCCGGTCAGCGTCACGGTGGTCACCCCGTCGGTGACGGTGAAGGTCACCGTGCCGGTCGGGATTCCGCTGCCGGGCGCCACGGCCTGTACCAAGGCCAGGAACGTCACCGTGTCACCGGCGTTGGACGGGTCGGGGAACGAGGTCACGGTCGTGGTGGTCGCGCTCTGGCTGACCGTGTGGATGTCGGTGCCGGTGGAAGTGGTGAAGTTGGCGTCTCCGCTGTAAACGGCGAAGACGTTGTGCGGACCGGCTTCGAGGGTGCTGGTGGTGATGGTGGCCACGCCGCCGGAGACGGTGGCGGTCTGTGTCCCGCCTCCCGCACCGTCGATGGTGAAGGTCACCGTGCCGGTCACCGTGCCGGAACCGGGCGCCACCGGGGCGACCGTGGCGGTGATGGTGACCGTCTCCCCGAACACCGACGGGTCGGGCGACGAGGAGACCGCGGTGGTCGTCGACGCCTCGGTCACCGTCTGGGTGTCGGAGCCGGTGGAGCCGCTGAAGCCGGCGTCACCGCTGTAAGTGGCCGTGACCGTGGAGGTCCCCACCGCCACCGCACTGGTCGTGGCGGTCGCCGTGCCGCCGGACAGGGTGGCGGTCAGCGTCGGGCCTCCGGTGACGACGAAGGTCACCGTGCCGGTCGGGGTCCCGGTGGCCGGTGCGACCGGAGCAACGACGGCCGTGAAGGTCACCGTCTCCCCGAACACCGACGGGTCCGGCGCCGACGTCAGCGTGGTGGTCGTCGCCCCTTGGGTCACGGTGTGGGTGTCCACGCCCACCGAACCGGCGAAGTTGGCGTCACCGCCGTAGGTCGCCGTGACCGTGTAAGCCCCCGCGGTCACCAGACCGGTGGTGGTCACACTGGTCGTGCCGCCGCTGAGGGCGCCGGTGAGGACCACCGTGGTCACCCCGTCCGTCGCCACGAACGTCACCGTGCCGGTCGGCGTACCCGCACCCGGCCCGACCGGCGCGACGGTCGCGGTGAAGGTCACCGTCTCCCCCACGACCGACGGGTCCGGAGCCGTGGAGACAGCGGTCGTGCTCGCCGCCTGGCCCACGGTCTGGGTGTCGGTGCCGACCGACGACGTGAAGTCCGCGTCGCCGCTGTAGGTCGCCGTGACGGAGTAAGTGCCCGCGGTCACCAGCCCGTTGGTGCTGACGCTGGTGGTGCCGCCGCTGAGGGTGCCGGTGAGGGTCACCGTGGTCACCCCGTCCGTCGCGACGAACGTGACCGTGCCCGTCGGGACGCCGTTGCCGGGCGCCACCGGGGCGACCGTGGCCGTGAAGGTCACCGACTGGCCCACCACCGACGGGTCCGGCGACGAGGTGACCGTCGTGGTCGTCGACGCCTGGTTGACGGTGTGGGTGTCCGTACCGACCGACGACGCGAAGTCCGCGTCACCGCTGTAGGTCGCCGTCACGGAGTAAGTGCCCGCGGTCACCAGCCCGTTGGTGCTGACGCTGGTCGTACCGCCACTGAGCGAACCGGTCAGCGCCACCGTGGTCACACCGTCCGTGGCGACGAAGGTGACCGTCCCGGTCGGGGTGCCCGCACCGGGCGCGACCGGCGAGACCGTCGCCGTAAAGGTCACGGTCTCCCCCACGACCGACGGGTCGGGGGCCGTGGAGACCGCCGTGGTCGTCGACGCCTGGTTGACGGTGTGAGTGTCCGTACCGACCGACGACGCGAAGTTCGCATCACCGCTGTAGGTCGCCGTCACGGAGTAAGTGCCCGCGGTCACCAGCCCGTTGGTGCTGACGCTGGTCGTACCGCCACTGAGCGAGCCGGTCAGCGCCACCGTGGTCACGCCGTCCGTGGCCACGAAGGTCACCGTGCCCGTCGGCGTACCCGCACCCGGCGCGACCGGCGAGACCGTCGCCGTGAACGTCACCGACTCCCCCACGACCGACGGGTCGGGGGCCGTGGAAACCGCCGTCGTCGTCGACGCCTGGCCCACCGTGTGGGTGTCCGCACCGACCGAGCCGACGAAGCTGCCGTCGCCGCTGTAGGTCGCCGTCACGGCGTACACGCCCGCGGTGACCAGCCCGCTGGTGGTCACGCTGGTCGTACCGCCACTGAGGGTGCCGGTCAGCGCCACCGTGGTCACACCGTCCGTCGCCACGAACGTGACCGTCCCGGTCGGGGTGCCCGCGCCCGGAGCGACCGGCGCGACGGTGGCCGTGAAGGTCACCGGCTCACCCACCACGGACGGGTCCGGCGACGACGTGACCGTGGTCGTCGTCAACGCAAGGGTCACCGTCTGGGTGTCCGTACCGCTGGACCCGGTGAAGTTGGGGTCACCGCTGTAGGTCGCCGTGACGGTGTGGGTGCCGACGCTCAACGCGTTCGTCGAGACGCTCGCGGTCCCTCCGGAGAGGGTGCCGGTCAGGGTCGGACCGCCGGTGATGACGAAGGTGACCGTCCCGGTCGGGGTGCCCGCACCGGGCGCGACCGGCGCGACGGTCGCCGTGAAGGTCACGGTCTCGCCGAAGACCGACGGGTCGGGGGACGAGGTGACCGTAGTGGTCGTCGACGCCTGGCCCACGGTCTGGGTGTCCGTACCGACCGAGCCGGCGAAGCTGGCGTCACCGCTGTAGGTCGCCGTCACGGTGTACACGCCCGCGGTGGCCAGTCCACTGGTGGTCACGCTGGTCGTGCCGCCACTGAGGGTGCCGGTCAGAGCCACCGTGGTCACACCATCGGTCGCCACGAACGTGACCGTCCCGGTCGGGGTACCCGCACCGGGCGCCACCGGAGCGACCGTCGCCGTGAAGGTCACCGGCTCACCCACCACCGACGGGTCCGGCGACGACGTGACCGTAGTGGTCGTCGACGCCTGATTCACCGTCTGGGTGTCCGTGCCGCTGGACCCGCTGAAGTTGCCGTCGCCGCTGTAGGTCGCCGTGACGGTGTGGGTGCCGACGCTCAGCGCGCTGGTCGTGACGCTCGCGGTCCCCCCGGAGAGGGTGCCGGTCAGGGTCGGACCGCCGGTGATGACGAAGGTAACCGTCCCGGTCGGCGTACCCACGCCCGGCGCCACCGGAGCGACCGTCGCCGTAAAGGTCACCGGCTCACCGAACACCGACGGGTCCGGCGACGAGGTGACCGTAGTGGTCGTCGACGCCTGGCCCACCGTCTGGGTGTCCGTACCGACCGAGCCGACGAAGCTGCCGTCGCCGCTGTAGGTCGCCGTCACGACGTAGACGCCCGCGGTCACCAGGCCGCTGGTGGTCACGCTGGTCGTACCGCCACTGAGGGTGCCGGTCAGCGTCACCGTGGTCACGCCGTCCGTGGCGACGAATGTCACCGTGCCCGTGGGCGTACCCGCACCCGGAGCAACCGGCGCAACGGTGGCCGTGAACGTCACCGGCTGCCCCACCACGGACGGGTCCGGCGACGACGTGACCGTAGTGGTGGTCGCTGACGGGGTGACCGTCTGGGTGTCCGTACCGACCGAGGAGGTGAAGTTCGCGTCGCCGCTGTAGGTCGCGGTGACCGTGTGGGTGCCGACGCTCAGCGCGCTGGTCGTGACGCTCGCGGTCCCTCCGGAGAGGGTGCCGGTCAGGGTCGGACCGCCGGTGATGACGAAGGTGACCGTCCCGGTCGGCGTACCCACGCCCGGCGCCACCGGAGCGACCGTCGCCGTGAAGGTCACCGGCTCACCGAACACCGACGGGTCCGGCGACGAGGTGACCGTAGTGGTCGTCGACGCCTGGCCCACCGTCTGGGTGTCCGTGCCGACCGAGCCGGCGAAGTTGGCGTCGCCGCTGTAGGTCGCGGTCACCGTGTACACGCCCGCGGTCACCAGCCCACTGGTGGTCACGCTGGTCGTACCGCCACTGAGGGTGCCGGTCAGCGTCACCGTGGTCACGCCGTCCGTCGCCACGAACGTGACCGTCCCGGTCGGGGTACCCGCACCGGGCGCCACCGGAGCGACCGTCGCCGTGAACGTCACCGGCTCACCCACCACCGACGGGTCCGGCGACGACGTGACCGTAGTGGTCGTCGACGCCTGATTCACCGTCTGCGTGTCCGTACCGACCGACGACGTGAAGTTCGCGTCGCCGCTATAGGTCGCGGTGACCGTATGCGTACCGACGCTCAACGCACTCGTCGTGACACTCGCCGTGCCACCGGACAGCGTGCCGGTCAACGTCGGACCACCACTGATGACGAAAGTGACCGTCCCGGTCGGGGTACCCGCACCCGGCGCGACCGGCGCGACCGTCGCCGTGAAGGTCACCGGCTCGCCGAACACCGACGGGTCCGGCGACGAGGTGACCGTCGTGGTCGTCGACGCCTGATTCACCGTCTGCGTGTCCGTACCGACGGAGGGCGCGAAGTTGGCGTCACCGCTGTAGGTCGCGGTCACCGTATGCGTACCGACGCTCAACGCACTCGTCGTGACACTCGCCGTGCCACCGGAGAGGGTGCCGGTCAAGGTCGGACCACCACTGATGACAAAGGTGACCGTCCCGGTCGGCGTACCCGCACCGGGCGCGACCGGAGCGACCGTCGCCGTGAAGGTCACCGGCTGCCCCACCACGGACGGGTCCGGGGACGAGGTGACCGTCGTGGTCGTCAGCGCCGGGAGCACGGTCTGGGTGTCGGTGTCACTGGAGCCGGTGTAGCTCGCGTCGCCGCTGTAGGTCGCGGTGACGGTGTAAGTGCCCGCGGTCACCAGCCCGTTGGTGCTGACGGTCGCGACGCCGGCGCCGTCGAGGGTGCCGGTCAGGGACACCGTGGTGACCCCGTTCGTGATGACGAAGCTGACGGTTCCGGTCGGAACGCCGCCACCGGGGAACACCGGCCCCACGAAGGCCGTGAAGTTGACCGTCTGGCCCACCACGGAGGGGTCGGGGAACGAGGTGACCGTAGTGGTGGTCGCCGCCTGGTTGACGGTCTGGGTGTCCGTGCCGACCGACGAGGTGAAGTTGGCGTCGCCGCTGTAGGTCGCGGTGACCGTGTGCGTACCGACGCTCAACGCACTCGTCGTGACACTCGCCGTCCCACCGGACAGCGTGCCGGTCAACGTCGGACCACCACTGATAACGAAAGTGACCGTCCCGGTCGGGGTACCCGCACCCGGCGCCACCGGGGCGACCGTCGCCGTGAACGTCACCGACTGGCCCACCACCGACGGGTCCGGCGACGAGGTGACCGTCGTAGTCGTCGCCGCCTGGTTGACGGTCTGGGTGTCCGTACCGACCGACGAGGTGAAGTTGGCGTCACCGCTGTAGGTCGCGGTGACCGTATGCGTACCGGCGGAAAGGGCACTCGTGCTGACGCTCGCCGTGCCACCGGAGAGCGTGCCGGTCAAGGTCGGACCACCACTGATGACAAAGGTGACCGTGCCGGTCGGGGTGCCCGCCCCCGGAGGCACCGGGGCGACCGTGGCCGTGAACGTCACCGACTGGCCCACCACCGACGGGTCCGGCGAGGACGTCACCGTGGTGGTCGTCGCCGCCTGGCCCACCGTGTGGGTGTCCGTGCCGACGGAGGAGTTGAAGTTGGCATCGCCGCTATAGGTCGCGGTGACCGTATGCGTACCGACGCTCAACGCACTCGTCGTGACGCTCGCCGTGCCACCGGACAGCGTGCCGGTCAACGTCGGACCACCGGAGATGACGAAAGTGACCGTGCCGGTCGGGGTACCCGCGCCCGGCGCCACCGGGGCGACCGTGGCCGTGAACGTCACCGGCTGACCGACCGCCGACGGGTCCGGCGACGAGGTGACCGTGGTGGTCGTGGACGCCTTGTTGACCGTCTGGGTGTCGGTACCGCTCGACGGCGCGAAGCTGCCGCTGCCGCTGTAGGTCGCGGTAACGGTGTGGGGGCCCACACCGAGGCTGCTGGTGGTGACGCTCGCCGTGCCGCCGACGAGCGGGGCGGTCAGCGTGCCGCCCCCGGTACCGCTGATGACGAAGGTGACCGTCCCGGTCGGGGTGCCCGAGCCGGGCGGGACGGGTGCGACGGTGGCCGTGAAGGTCACCGGCTGCCCGAAGACCGACGGGTCGGGGGACGAGGTGACGGTGGTGGTCGTCGGTGTCAGGGCCGGCTGCACCGTCTGCGTGTCGGTCCCGGACGACGCGTTGAATTGCGCATTGCCGCTGTATGTCGCGGTGATGAGATGGGTGCCCGGGGTGAGACTGCTGGTGGTGATGGTCGCCGTACCACCGACGAGCGGGGCGGTCAGCGTGCCGCCCCCGCCACCGGCGATGACGAAGGTGACCGTCCCGGTCGGGCTGCCCGAACCGGGCGCGACCGGCGCGACGGTGGCGGTGATGGTGACCGGCTGTCCGAAGTTCGACGGGTCCGGCGACGTGATCACCACGGTGGAGGTCGACGCCTTGTTGATCGTGATGGACCCGAAGCCGCTGGACGGCGAGAACTGGGGGCTGCCGTTGTAGTTCGCAGTGAAGGTATGAAAACCGATGGGGATACCGGTCGTGGTGACGGTCGCGGTGCCACCGACGAGCGGGGCGGTCAGGGTGGGTCCGCCGGCGACGACAAAGGTCACGGTGCCGGTGGGTGTCCCCAGGCCCAGTGGAATGACGGTGGCGGTCAATGTCACCGGTTGTCCGAAGACAGCCGGGTTTGGCGCTGCGGACGCCAAGGTAAAGGTGGGTGCCATGCTATGGCCCTCCGGTTGCGGGGTGTGGGCGGGCCGTTCAGCTCCCCGCGGAGCTTGTGGTTCTGCGGGAAGTGGGCATCAACCTGGAGGGCAGGCTCGGTAAGGACAGCCGACGGTGATTCGCACCTGCATACCAATGCCATCCGCCAGGTAGGCAACCCGCCGGTCGATAGCATCAGTAGGCGCGCCGATCATGCCGCCACGCCATAGCCGTCACACCCATTTACCCTGAATGGCGCAGCGCGAAGTGGCGCCCAGGACGCAGCGGGGCGCGCGCCACCGGGCGTAGATGTGACAGGGGTCAGCACTGGCGACCTGTGGTCAGTACGGGACGCCGCCGGAAGCGGTACCGGGACCATCCTCAACGCCGTTGTACAACCGCGTAGTTGAGGGAGAGGCGCGCGCGGGCGGGGGAGCCGCCGGACAGTCGCTTGATTTGCTGAAGCAACGCACCCTCGGTCAGGCGAGCGGGCGGCCGGGTTCGTCCTTTTGTCACCTCAACCAGCCCTCCACGCAAGGCAGTTGGCGGGACGAGAAGCGACTTTCCGCCAGTCGCCCGGATCAACCGCCGTCTACGCTGGCCAACGGACCGGGGCAAGATCCCGTTCACCCCGGAGGACGGAGGAGCCAGACCATGACCGAGCACGCCCGAGCGCTGGAACAGCTGCCCGGACAGCTGACGTTGCGACGCCCGGTTCCCGCGGATCACGCGCGGCTTCAGCAGGCCCTCGCGGGCTGGTGGGACGGCCTGGGCGGGGAAGCGGGCGCACGGCAACGCCAGTTGCTCGTACCGCGTCTCTGGCTTCAGCACTTCGCCGACACCAGCTTCCTGGTCGAGCGGCCGGACCGGACCCTGCATGCCTTTCTGATCGGCTTCCTGTCCCAGACCGATCCCAGGACCGCGTATATCCACTTCGCGGGTGTGTGCCCGGAGGGCCGGCGGGAGGGCCTGGGCAGCACCCTCTACGACCGCTTCTTCGCTACGGTCCGCGCGGCCGGCCGTAGCCGGGTCCGCTGCATCACCAGCCCCAACAACCGCAACTCCATCGCGTACCACACCCGTATGGGGTTCCAGCTGGAGCCGGGCGACCGGATCGATGACGACGGCGTCCCGGTGCACGGCGACTACGACGGGCCGGGGCTCGACCGGGTGTGCTTCGTCCGGGAGTTGTGAGGCGGATCGAGCGGTACGGCAGCGCGGGCCGGAGCTCGCGCCGCCTCCGGACCGGCGCATCGCGTCCGCGAACCGGCGCCGGCGCGTCGCGGTGGCGGCGCACACCGACCGGTTCGCTCCCCCTACTCCCCCGGCGGCAGCGCCCGGAGCAGGGCGTCCAGGGCGTGGGTGAAGGAGTGGTCGGGTGGGGTGCCGTAGGCCACCACCAGGGCGTCGCGGGAGGCCGGTGGGGCGGAAGGGTCTCGGAAACGGCTCAGGCCCTCCAGGGCGAGGCCCTGCCAGCGGGCGCCCTGGACGATGGACTGCTCGGTGCCGGGCGGCAGTTCCAGCACGGCGTGCAGACCGGCGGCGATGCCCGAGACATGGAGATGGGGCGCCCGGTCGGCCAGCGCGGCCACCAGCTGATCGCGGCGCCGCCGGTAGCGCAGCCGCATACCGCGCAGATGGCGGTCGTAGGCGCCGGAGGACAGGAACTCGGCGAGGGTGAGCTGGTCCGGCGTGCCGGACTGCCATTCGCCGGTGGCCTTGAGCGCGAGCACCGGGTCCAGCAGCCGGTCCGGCAGCACCATCCAGGAGAGCCGCAGTGCGGGGGCGAGGCTCTTGCTGGCGGTGCCCAGGTAGACGACATGGTCGGGGTCGAGGCCCTGGAGGGCGCCGACCGGCTGGCGGTCGTAGCGGAACTCGCCGTCGTAGTCGTCCTCCAGGACGAAACCCCCGGTGGACCGCGCCCAGTTGACGGCCGCGGCGCGGCGGTCGGGGTGCAGCGGCACGCCGGTGGGGAACTGGTGGGCGGGGGTGAGCAGCGCCGCCCGTACGCCGTCGAGCGCGGCCAGCTCCTCCGTACGGGCGCCGCGTTCGTCCACGGTGAGCGGGACGGTGCCCAGGCCGGCGCGGGTGATGACGGCGCGGTGGAAGTCCAGGCCGTACGACTCGGTGGCCAGTCGCCCGGTGCCCAGCGCCCGGCTGAGCAGGGCCAGCCCCTGCATGAAGCCGGCGCAGATGACGATGCGGTCGGGGTCGGCGCGGACGCCGCGGGCGCGGGCGAGGTAGTCGGCGAGGACGGCGCGGAGTTCGGGGCGGCCGGCCGGGGTGCCGTAGCCGAAGACCTCGCTGGGGGCGGCGGTCAGGGCGCGGCGGGCGGCGGCGAGCCAGGCGGTGCGGGGGAAGGCGGAGACATCGGGGGTGCCCGGGGTGAGGTCGAAGCGCGGCCGGTCGGGGTGGCCGGCCGGCCCCGGGGTGCGCGGGGAGGCGGGCGTGGCGCGCGGCAGGACCCGCTCCGCGACGCGCGTGCCGGAGCCCTGCCGGGCGCTCAGCCAGCCCTCGGCGACCAGTTCGGCGTAGGCGTCGGCGACGGTGTTGCGGGCGATGCCGAGGTCGGCGGCGAGCGAGCGGGAGGACGGCAGGCGGGTGCCGGGGGGCAGCCGGCCGGACCGTACGGCGTCCCGCAGGGCGCGCAGCAGTGCGGCCCGCAGCCCGCCGGGGCCGGTGAGGTCGAGGTGCAGATCGCGACCGAAAGTGGCCCAGGAATTCCCCATGGAAGTGGACCATACAGCTGTGCCATTACCGACGTAGCGTCGTAGCCATGACGACCACACCGACACCACAGACCACACCGGCCACGGCCGCCGGGACGGCGGAGGGCGCGGCGCACCGGCACGGCCCCCGGCTGCACTGGGCGAAGCTCGCGCCGGATGTCTACAAGGCCATGATCGCGCTGGACGCGGCGGCGAAGCAGGGTCTCGACCCGACGCTGGTCGAGCTGGTCAAGATCCGTGCGTCGCAGCTCAACCACTGCGCCTTCTGCATCGATATGCACATCAAGGACGCCCGCACGGCCGGCGAGACCGAGCAGCGGGTCTACCTCCTCAACGCGTGGGAGGAGGCCGCCGGCCACTACACCGACAAGGAGCAGGCCGCCCTCGCCCTCACCGAGGCGATCACCCTCCTCACCGACGGCTTCGTGCCGGACGCCGTCTACGACCGCGCCGCCGGCCACTTCGGCGACACCGAACTCGCCCAGCTCATCGCCCTGATCACCACCATCAACGCCTGGAACCGCTTCGGCGTCTCCACCCGCATGGCCCCGGGGCGGGCATGACCACGACCGAGACCCCGCGACTCCCCTTCTACCGGCTCGCGCCCGGCATCTTCGGCCCGCTGCTGGCACTGACCCGGGCCGCCAAGAAGGACCTCGACCCGACCCTGGTCGAGCTGCTGCTCATCCGGGCCTCGCAGCTCAACCACTGTGCCTTCTGCCTCGATATGCATGTCACGGACGCCCGCAAGGCCGGGGAGACCGACGAGCGGATCGCCCTCCTCAGCGCCTGGGAGGAAGCCACCGGTCTCTACTCCCCCGAGGAGCAGGCGGCCCTCGCCCTCACCGAGGCGGTGACCCTGCTGCCTCGGGGCGGCGTCCCGGACGAGGTCTACGACCGGGCGGCGGTCCACTTCGGCGACGCCGGCATCGTCCGCCTCATCGCCCTGATCACCGCCATCAACTCCTGGAACCGGATCAATGTCGCGGCCCGTATACCGGTGGGGGCGAGCCTGGCCCCGGCCGAAGCGGCGCCGGCCCCTGTCGGCGGTGCGTCATGACGGCCGCCGCACTCCGTGCCCTCCACCACGGCCCCGACCTCCCGCTGGTCCTCCCCGGCCCGTGGGACGCGGCGAGCGCCCGGGTCTTCGCCGACGCCGGTTTCCCGGCGCTGGCCACCCCCAGCGCGGGCATCGCGGCCTCCCTCGGCTACGAGGACGGCGCGACCCCGCCCGACGAGATGTTCGCCGCCGTCCGCCGTATCGTCCGCGCCGTCGACATCCCGGTCTCGGCGGACGTGGAAGCCGGATACGGCCTGTCCGCCCGGGAGTTGGTCGGCCGGCTCGCGGACGCCGGGGCAGTGGGCTGCAACCTGGAGGACACCGACCACTCCACCGGCACCCTGCGGGACTCGCACCAGCAGGCGGACTGGCTGGCCGAGGTACGCGCCGAGGCAGGCGACGCCCTGGTGATCAACGCCCGGATCGACACCTACCTGCACGGCGTCCGGGACCGGGACGAGACGGTCCGCCGCGGCCGCCGCTACGCCGCGGCCGGCGCCGACTGCGTCTACCCGATCCTCGCCCCGCCGCCCCTGCTGGCCGACCTGGCCGACGCCATCGGCCTCCCGGTCAATGCCGTGGTGACCCCCGACGGCCCCGCGCCCCGCGAACTCGGCGCCCTGGGCGCGGCACGGGTCACCTTCGGCCCCGGGCTCCAGCAGCGGGCGATGACGGCCCTGGCCGGGATGGCGGAGCGGCTGCGGGAGGAGCTGTGACCCCGCCTACCGCTCGTCCGTCCCCGCCACCTTCCCCGTGCTGAGGGCAAGCCGGTTCCAGGTGTTGATGGTGAAGATCAGGGCCAGCAGACGGGCCAGTTCCGGCTCGTCGAAGTGCGCGGCGGCGCGCCGGTAGACCTCGTCCGGTACGCCACCCTGCGCGACCAGGGTCACGGCCTCGGTGAGGGCGAGGGCCGCCCGCTCCTTGGGGGTGAAGAAGTGCGTGGCCTCCTCCCAGACGGCGACCATGTGCAGGCGCTCCTCGCTCTCCCCGGCCTTGCGGGCGTCGGTGGTGTGCATATGCAGGCAGTACGCGCACTTGTTGAGCTGCGAGGACCGGATCTGGACCAGTTCCACCAGGGCCGGGTCGAGCCCCTCACGGGCCGCGGCATCAAAGCCGATAAGCGCCTTGAATGCCTTCGGCGCGGCCTTGGCGAAATTGACCCGGGGGCTGCGCCCCGCCATCTCGTCCACCACGTGCGCTTCGTCGATCTCCGCAGTGATCTGTGCCGTGTTGAGCTGCGCTTCGTTCGTCATGCCTTGAATCTAGAAGAGCAGGCGACCGGTTGTAGGGTGCATTTCCATGCCGGAATCATGGGTCAATCCTGCCGAGAGCCTGGGCGCCGATCTGCATCTGGAGCTGACCGGGCCGGGCAGCCGCCGCGCCGTCCTGATCCGGGCGCTGCGGGACGCGATCCGGTCCGGACGGCTCGCCCCCGGTACGCGGCTGCCGCCCTACCGCTCACTCGCCGCCGACCTCGGCATCGCCCGTAACACCGTCGCCGACTCCTACGCCGAACTGGTCGCCGAGGGCTGGCTGAGCGCCCGGCAGGGCTCCGGCACCCGTGTCGCCCACCGCGCGCAGCCGCTGACGCCCACCCGGGCCCCGGCCCACCGCGCCCCGGTCAGCCGCCCCACGCACAACCTCCTCCAGGGCCAGCCGGACGCCGCGTCCTTTCCGCGCACCGCCTGGCTCGCCGCCGCCCGCCGGGCGCTGACCGCCGCCCCGCACGACGCGTTCGGCCCCGGCGACCCGCGCGGCCGCCCCGAACTGCGCCGCGCCCTCGCCGACTACCTGGCGCGCACCCGTGGCGTACGCACCGACCCCGAACGCATCGTGATCTGCTCCGGCTTCGCCCACGCATTGCGGCTGCTGCTGCCCGCCGTGCTCCCCGGGCCGCTCGCCGTCGAGTCCTACGGCCTGCCGTTCCACCGCGAACTCCTGGCCACGGCCGGCCTGTGCACCCACCCCCTCGGCATCGACGAACACGGCGCCGAGAGCGCCGATCTGGCCGCGGCCGAGGGCGTGGAGGCGGCGCTGCTCACCCCGGCCCACCAATTCCCGCTCGGCGTGCCGCTGCACCCGGACCGTCGCGCCGCGGTCATCAACTGGGCGCGGGAGAGCGGAAGATACCTCCTCGAAGACGACTACGACGGGGAATTCCGCTACGACCGCAAGCCCGTCGGCGCCCTCCAGGGCCTGGATCCGGAGCGCGTCCTGCATATCGGCTCGGTCAGCAAGAGCCTCTCCCCCGCGGTGCGGCTGGGCTGGATGGTGCTTCCCGATCGCCTCGTCGACGCCGTACTGGAGGCCAAGGGCGAGCGCGAGGCCTGGGCGGGCGTCACCGACCAGCTCACCCTCGCCGAGTTCCTCACCCACGGCGCCTACGACCGGCACATCCGCCGGATGCGCCAGCGCTACCGCCGGCGCCGCGACCAGCTGATCGACGCGGTGGCCGGCCACGCCCCGCACCTCACCGTCACCGGCATCGCGGCCGGTCTGCACGCCGTCCTCCAACTCCCCGACGGCGCGGGCGAGCCGGACGAACGAGCGGCCCTGCGCGCCGCCCGCTGGCAGGGCCTGGCCCTCGACGGCCTGTCCGCCTACCGCCACCCCGAGGCCACCATGCCGGCCCGGCACGGCCTGGTCGTCGGCTATGCGACCCCCAGCGACAGCGCCTTCCCGGCCGCCCTGGAGGCACTGTGCCGGGCGCTGCCGCCTCCGGGATAGCGGCCGTGCGGGGTAGCGGCCGCGGGTGGGGCCGCGGGTGTGGCGGCGGGGCCCTCCGCCGCCTCCGCACCCTCCCCTACTGGTTCGCGAACTTCTGGCTGATGTTGGCGAAGACCCGCTGGGCCTCCGGGCCGAGGTGCGGGCCGGCCAGCCAGGTGTGGGCGTTGGAGCTGATCGAGGTGTTGGACACCAGGGTCAGCTTGCCGCCGCGGTTGACGAACCAGCCGCCGCCGGAGGTGCCGCCGGTCATGGTGCAGCCGATGCGGTTCATGGCGGGGGTGCCCTGCTGCATGACGAGGCGGCCGGGGCGGGCCGGGCAGTTCATCATGCGTGCGCCGTCGTAGGGGGGAGCCGCCGGGTAGCCGAAGGCGTCCAGGGAGCCGATCTGGTTCGCGGCGGGGGCGTTGAACCAGACCCGGGCGGCGTTGCCGACGGTCTCCTGGAGGGACTTGCCGCTGCCGTTCTCGGGCTTGACGTGCAGCACGGCGAAGTCGTAGGCGGAGCCGCCGTTGCCGGACTTCTCGCTGCCCATGTCGATCCACTCACCGGAGGTGGTGATCCAGTCGGCCCAGAACCGGCCGTACGGCGTGACCTGCTGGGAGGGCGTGTTGTTGACCTGGTTCATCGGCACGCCGTTGTCGTTGTAGGACGGCACGAAGACGATGTTGCGCATCCAGCCGCCCTGCTTGCCGGAGTGCACGCAGTGGCCCGCGGTCCACACCAGGTTGGACTTGCCCGGGTGCGCCGGGTCCTCGACGATCGTGCCGGAGCAGACCATCGGGCCCTTGGGGCTGTCGAAGAAGATCTTCCCGACCGGGGCCATGTGCTGGTGGTACGGCCGGGCGACCTGTTCGGCGGTGACCGGCTGCGGTTCGGGGTCCGTACCGTCGAACTCGCTGCCCGTACCGGTGGCCTTGACGCCGATCTCCGGCGAGGTCTTCGCCTTGGCCAGCCGGTCCGACTTCCAGTGGTCCTTGATGATCGGGTTGGCGAAGTCCTTTGCGTCCCGGGCCCACTTGTCCCAGTCCTGCCAGCCGCCGTCCTTCCACTTCTTCAGATCGTCCAGGCTGGTCGGCGCGCCCTTGGGGAGCTTGAAGCCCCCGTCGGCCTGGTCCTTCTGGTCGGCGGCCGCACCGCCGGCGGCCTGGCCGTCGGGGCCGCAGGCGGTGACGGTGCCCGCGAGCAGTGCGACGAGTGCCGCGGCCGCGGCGGTGGAGCGGCGGATGGATGGCATGGAGCGGGAGTCCCCCTGGTACGGGGCGGCGCCGAGCGCAACAGCGCGCCGTTGCCGCCGTTAATTGTCATGTCCCTCATCGGGCTGCGCCCTACTATGCCGTCACGCCGTCCCCGCCGGGCAACCAGGTCCCGGCCGCTCGGCACCCCCGGCGGGCGGGACGTACCGCAATGTCACCTTCGCCGGTACTGCTCCGGACGGAGCGGGCCCGTACTGCGCCGATTCACCGCGGACGGCGCGGAGTTGGTGGACGTGGTGTACGCCGGCCGCGCCAGGCACCGGGGCGGCCGGCACCTCGCCCGCCGCGCGCTCACTCTGCGCTGCGGAGCTTGTCGAGGTTCCTCGCGAGGGCCTTCGTCTCCGCGATCAGCTGATCGTGCGCGTGCTGCTGCTCTTTGCCGCCCTGCTCCTTGAATGCCCCGCTGAAGTGCGGCTTGAGCTGGGTCCACCAGCCGTAGTCCAGCATCGCCCATGCCTGCGGACAGAACGGAGCGCGGGTCTTCGGCAGGTAGCCCGGACCGACCAGGGGCCCGTCGTACCTCTTCGGGTCGCTCCCGTCCAGGTAGCAAAGGAAGTGGAAGACGCGTTGCTGGGTGACGGGGTGGTCGCTGGAGAACCCTTCCAGCGTCAGCCGGCCTTCCTCGCGGGCGAGCTCGTCGAAGAGGAGGGCGGCTGCCAGCGACGGCCCGGGACCGACCTCGTTGACGGTGTAGAACGACGCGAACCCGTCGGCGGCGTCCTCCTCCAGGCCGAGGTTCGCCAGCAGCAGCTGCCGCTGGAGCGCATGCCCCATCTCATGGCCGAAGATGAACTGGGTCGACAGCACGGTCAGGTCGTCGGTGTTGAACGTGTCGGCGGGAAACAGCGCGGGCCGCTTGACGGTCTTGACCACGCTGCCGAGGACCCCTTCGATCCGGGTCAGGAACGACGGGGGCACAAAGATCGTCCGGCCATCGGGCTGGGTGACCGCATCCGTCACGCCCGGTGGGACCCGGCCGGTCACCTTCACCACCAGGTCATGCGGGAGCGCGACCGAGGCGTTCACCCAGTCGGCGAGCTGCTCCAGCACCCGGGACTTCCGGACCACCGTTACGGCGTGCCGGTCCTTCGGCTTGATCGCCTTGTCCTCGTAGACGACCGTGACCTTGCCGCTCGCGTCGTCCTTGCCACCGCCACCGCCGCCGCCACCGCCGCCGTCGCCGCTGCCGCTTCCGCACGAGGCGACCGCGAAGCCCGCGAGGAGCAGCGCCCCCGCAGAAGCAGCCCGCCCCCTGGCCGAGGACCCACCACTGCGCAGCACCCTGGTCAGCCCCTTCCTTGGTCAAGGCGGGAGGGCGGACGGTTGTCCTTCCGGGGTCTCCGGAGCCGCCTGCCACCTTCACGGAGCGGTGCCGGAGTCACGGCTCGCACCTGACATCCGGATTATGAGCGACGAGCCATTCGTCCACAATGACCCATTTATGTGGTGTTTCGCCCCACCCATAGCCGGTCTACCGGTGAGCCGCCCGCGGATCCCGGTGGGCCGCGGCGGGCCGGCTCGTTCCGTGGCGGAAGTCCTGGAGCTGTTCGGCCGTGGGGTACCACTGCTTGCGGCAACGGCAGCACCACCAGCGCCAGTTGTCCCAGTCGGTGCTGGTGTGCGCGGTGTCCTTCCACAGCCGGTCGTCGCAGTCGGGTGTGGGGCAGGTCGGCGGCAGCGGCATGGCGGGCCTTTCGTCGGTGACGGCTGCCCAGCCTTCTGGGCCGGGCGCCGCGCCGTGCGGTGGTTCGCCACCGGCCACCCGAACGGGTAAGGCCGGGCCCGCAAGGCCCCCGAAACGCGCTCGCGGGCAGCCGCACACACCGTGCGACTGCCCGCGGGGTTCCGCGCCTGCTGTGCGGCTACTTCTTGGCCAGCCACTTCTTCCAGACGTCCGGGTGCTTCTCCACCCAGCGCTTCGCCGCCTCGTCGGCGGACAGACCGCCCGAGGCGATCGACTCGGAGACCTCGTTCTGGTCGTCCTTGGTCCACTTGAAGTTCTTCAGGAACGCCGCGGCACTGCCGCCCTTCTTGGCGAATTCCGTGTTGAAGTACTTCTGGAGGGGCGTGGTCGGATAGGCACAGTCGATGGACGTGGGGTCCTTGGTGCCCTTCTCCGCACAGGCATCGGTGTACTTGGGGAGCTTGACCTCCTCCATCGGCACCTGGTTGAAGAGCCACTGCGGCTCGTACCAGTACGTCAGGAAGGGCTTCTTCTGCTTGGCGAACTGCTGGATCTGGGTGATCTGCGCCGCCTCGGAGCCCGCGAAGACGACCTCGTAATTGAGCTTGAGGTTCTTCACCAGCGCCTTGTCATTGGTGACGTAGGACGGCGAACCGTCCATCAGCTGGCCCTTGTTGCCACTCTCCGAGGTCTTGAGCTGGTCGGCGAACTTGTTGAGGTTCTTCCAGTTCTTGACCTCGGGGTGCTTGTCGGCCCAGTACTTGGGGACGTACCAGCCGATGTGGCCGGTGACGCCGTTGCCGCCACCCGCGGTGATCGTCTTCTTGTCCTTGACGTACCGCTGTTCCTGCTCGGGGTGGCCCCAGTCCTCCAGGATCGCGTCGACCCGGCCCTGGCTGAGGGCGTCCCAGGCGGGGATCTCGTCCACCTGGACGGTGTCGACGTGGTAGCCCATCTTCTTTTCGAGAAGGTACTTGGCGACCGCGACATTGGACTGGGCGCCGACCCAGGTCTGCACCGACAGGGTGACCGACTTGGAGCCCTTGGCCGCCGCGAACGGCGAGGACTGCTTGGTCATGTCGGACTTGCCGCAGGAGGACAGGGAGAGGGAGAGGACCGCCGTGCCGGCCAGCGCGGCCGTCCCGATGATCATGGTGCGCTTACGGGACATGGTCAGACTCCCTTCCCCGTCGTGCGGCGTTCCGTGGGCTGGGTGACCCGGTCGAGCATCAGGCCCAGGCAGACGATGGCCACACCCGCGACCAGGCCGAGGGCCAGGTCTCCGGTGGCGAGGCCGGTGACGACGTCGTAGCCGAGGGCACCGCCGCCCACCAGGCCGCCGATGATGACGACGGCGAGGACCAGGACCACGCCCTGGTTGACGGCCAGCAGGAGCGCCGGCCGGGCGAGGGGGAGCTGGACCTGGCGGAGGATCTGCCAGCGGGTGGCACCGAGGGACTTCGCCGATTCCATGGCGGCGGGGTCCACCTGGCGCAGGCCCTGGGTGGTGATGCGGATGACGGCGGGCAGCGCGTAGACCACGGCAGCGGCGGCGGCCGGGGCACGGCCCACGGCGAAGAGCGCGACGACCGGGATCAGGTACACGAACTGCGGCATGGTCTGCATGACGTCCAGGACCGGCCGCAGGATGGCCTCCAGGCGCTTGCTGCCGGCGGCGAGGATGCCGATGCCGAAGCCCAGCACCAGGGTCACCACCAGCGCGGCGAGCACCTGGGAGAGGGTGTTCATCGACGGCTTCCACACGCCCAGCACACCGATGGCGGCCATCGCGAGGACGGCGGTCAGCGCGGTGCGCCAGGTGCCGATGAGCCAGGCCAGCGCGGCGACGATGAGCAGCGTGCCGTACCAGGGCAGCGCGGTCAGGCCGTCCCGCAGCGGGTTGAGCACCCAGTTGGTGAAGTGCGCGGCCCAGTCGGCGGTGCCGCCGATGACCGGGACTCCGGAGTAGAGGTGGTCGACCATCCACTCCTTGAAGTCGTTGACGGGGCGGGCGAGGTCCACGGCCCAGGCACCCGGCCAGACCAGCGAGCCGGACAGCCGGCCGGCCAGCGCGAGGACGGCGGTGACCACGGCGACGCCGGTCCACGCCTGCCAGCCGCGCAGCCACTTCGGGCCGGTGGCGGAGGTGTCGGCGCCGAGACGCTCACCGGCCGCGGCCGTGGTGCGGTCCATGACGATGGCCAGCAGCACGATCGGGATGGCGGCGGCCAGCGCGGCACCGACGTCGACCGAGGCGAGCGCCTGGTAGACGCGGTCACCGAGACCGGCGGCGCCGATCATCGAGGCGATCACGACCATGGACAGCGCCATCATGATCGACTGGTTGACGCCGAGGAGGAGTTCCTTGCGGGCCAGCGGGAGGCGGGCGGTCAGCAGCCGCTGCCGGCCGGTGGCGCCGAGCGAGGAGACGGCCTCCAGGACGCCCGGGTCGGCACTGCGCAGACCGAGCGCGGTCAGCCGCGCCATCGGCGGCGCCGCGTAGATGACGGTGGCCAGCAGCGCGGCGGGGACGCCGATGCCGAAGACCAGCACGACGGGCAGGAGGTAGGCGAAGGCCGGCAGCACCTGCATGGTGTCGAGGACCGGGCGCAGCAGCCGGAAGAGTCGCTCGGACAGGCCCGCGGCCAGGCCGAGCAGCGCGCCGACGACGACCGAGGCGGCGACCGCCACGACCATCAGGGCGAGCGTCTGCATGGTCGGGACCCACATCCCCAGCAGACCGCTGACCAGGAAGGAGATCAGCGCGGTGGCGGCGATGCGGACACCGGCCACCCGCCAGGCGATCAGCGTGACGCCGGCCGTCACACCCGTCCAGCCGAGCGCGAGCAGCAGCAGATAGACGGCGCGTACGGAGATGACCACGCCGTTGGAGAGGTGGCCGAGGAAGTAGACGAACAGCCAGTGGCTGTCGCGGTTGTCGATGATCCAGTCGCTGGTCTTGCCGAGCGGGCCGGAGACGTCGACGGTCAGCGAGGACGGCCAGGCGGCGCCGTACTTGGTGGCCAGCAGCGGGACGAGGACGGCCGCGGCGACGACGAGCAGCAGGAGCTTGGCGAGGCCACGGCGCTGGAGCAGGAGCTGGGCCGGGCCCTTGGGGGTGTCGACGCCGAGGGTGCCGCGCGCGGAAACCGGGGTTGCGGTGCTCATGCGCGCCCCCGCTTCACGGTGCCGGTGGGCACATTGAGCGCGGCGCAGCGCTGGGCCTCGCGCCAGTGGCGCAGCCAGGCGGCGCGCAGCCGGGCGCGGGGCGTGGCGGCGGGAGCTCTGGAGCCGACGGCGCGGAGGGCGCCGCCGCGGGTGGTCGCGGTGTACATCAGGCAGCCACCTCGCCGTGCTGCGGGCTGTCGACGCGGGCGACCACGTTCAGCAGGCAGGCGTGGTCGACGATGCCCAGGCAGCGCGTGCCGTCGACGACCCGGGCCGCGCCGCCGGAGCGGGCGACGGCCTCAATGGCGTCGGAGATCAGGGTGTCGGGGGTGAGCGCCGGGCCCTGGTCGGCTTCGCCGTCCTCGGCCGGGCGCATCGCGCGGCGCACGGTCAGCACCTGCTCGCGCGGCACGTCCCGGACGAAGTCGCGGACGTAGTCGTCGGCCGGGGAGCCGACGATCTCCTCGGGGGTGCCGAGCTGGACGATCTTGCCGTCGCGCATCAGGGCGATCCGGTCACCGATCCGCAGCGCCTCGGCGAGGTCGTGGGTGATGAAGACCATGGTGCGGCCCTCTTCACGGTGCAGGCGGACGACCTCTTCCTGCATATCGCGGCGGATGAGGGGGTCAAGGGCGCTGAACGGCTCGTCGAAGAGCAGGACTTCGGGGTCCACGGCGAGCGCACGGGCCAGGCCGACGCGCTGCTGCTGACCGCCGGAGAGCTGCCCGGGGCGGCGCTTCTCCATCCCGGCCAGGCCGACCTTGTCGACCATCTCGTTGGCCTTCGTGCGGCGCTCCGCCTTGCCCATGCCCTGGATCTCCAGGCCGTAGGCGACGTTGTCGACGACGGTGCGGTGCGGCAGCAGGCCGAAGTGCTGGAAGACCATGGCGGCGCGGCGGCGGCGCAGTTCGCGCAGCGTGGTGCGGTCCATGGCGCGCACGTCCTCGCCGTCCATCTCCAGCTCTCCGCTGGTCGGCTCGATCAGCCGGGTCAGACACCGCACGAGGGTGGACTTGCCGGAGCCGGACAGGCCCATGACGACGAAGACCTCGCCCTTGTGGACGTCGAACGAGACATCGCGGACGGCGGCCACACAGCCGGTCTGCTCGCGCAGTTCCTGGGCGCTCAGCTCCGTCACGGAGGAGTCGCCGGGGATGCGCTCGGCTTTGGGGCCGAAGACCTTCCAGAGGTTGCGGACGGAGAAGACGACCTCACGTCCGTCGGCGGCCTCGGTGGCGGTGGCGTCCTTGGACGTACGGGCGTTGGGTATCTCGGATGCGCCGGCGGAGGTGGTAGCCATCACGCATCACCTCCTTGGGTCGGAGCCTTATGGAGCAGTTCAGCGCACTTCTCCCCCACCATGAGCACGCCCAGCATCGGGTTGACCGCGGGCATGGTCGGGAAGACGGAGGCGTCGGCGATACGGATGCCGGACAGCCCACGGATCTTCAACTCGGGGTCGACGACGGCGAGTTGGTCATCGGCGGCGCCCATCTTGCAGGTGCCGGCCGGGTGGTAGACGGTGTGTGCCGCCTTGCGCACCAGCTCACTGATCTCCGCGTCGTCGGTGACCTCGGGGCCGGGGAAGACCTCCCGCTTGAGCCACTTGGCGAACGGCTCGGCCTGGGCGACCTTGCGGGCCAGCTTGATGCCGTCCACGAGGGTCTGGCCGTCGTAGTCGTCCTCGTCCTCGAAGTACTTGAAGTCGAGGGCCGGCTTGACCTCGGGGTCCGCGGAGGTGAGGTAGAGGCGCCCGCGGGAGCGGGACTTGGGGATGTTCGGGGTCATCGACACGCCGTGCTCGGGGCGCTCGTAGCCCAGCCGCTCGGGGTTGTCGGTGAACGGGATTTGGTAGAAGTGGAACATCAGGTCGGGGCCCTTGTGCTCCGGGTCCCGCTTGACGAAGAGGCCCGCGTCGGAGTCCATCGCGGAGTTGCCCGGGATCGGTCCGTTCGTCTCCCAGACGATCACCGACTCGGGGTGGTCGATGAGGTTCTCGCCGACACCCGGCAGGTCGAGCACGCAGGGCAGACCGAGCGCTTCCAGGTCCTTCTTCGGCCCGATGCCGGAGTGCATCAGCAGCCGCGGGGTGTCGACGGCGCCGGCGCAGACCAGCACCTCACGGGCGGCCTCGACGTAGACCTCCTCGCCGTCCTTCGTGCGGACGTGGACGCCCTTGGCGGTGGTGCCGTCCAGCTCCAGCTTGTGCGCCCAGGTCTCCAGCATCAGCGTGAGGTTCGGCCGGTCACCGGCCTCCATGTGCGGATGCAGATACGCGACCGACGCCGACGACCGCTTGTTGTTCTCCGGGTGGTAGGAGAGGTCGAAGAAGCCGACGCCCTCGTCGAAGGGCTTGTCGTTGAAGCCGACGACCTCGGGGACGCCGAGGGCCGTCTTGGTGGCCTCGATCCAGTCGGTGGCGATCTGGTTCTGGTCCTTCTTCGCCACCCGCACGATGTTGTTGCGCAGCTTGCCGAAGTAGGGGTCCATCTCCTTGGCTCCCCAGCCGGCCGCGCCGGCCTCTTCCCACTCGTCCCAGTCGGACGGCAGCGGCTTGAAGGAGATCAGCGTGTTGTGGGAGGAGCACCCGCCGAGCACCTTGGCGCGGCTGTGCAGGATGTGCGAGTTGCCGCGCGGCTGCTCGGTGGTCGTGTACTCGTAGTCCAGGTCGCCGCCGAGCAGGCCGAGCCACTTGCGCAGCGTCAGCACGTCCTCGCGGTCGATGTCGGACGGGCCGCCCTCGATGACGGCGACGGTGACGTCCGGGTCCTCGGTGAGGCGCGAGGCGATGACGGAACCGGCGGTGCCGCCGCCGACTACGACATAGTCATACACAGGCATTGGGGGTGCTCCTTCTTACAACGTGCGTGGTGCGGGTGGTACCAGGGAGGCGGGGGTGTCAGCCCGCGAACCAGCGCACCGGCTCCGGCCGGAGGTTTTCGTAAATGTGCTTGCTCTCGCGGTACTCGTCCAGACCCGCGGGGCCCAATTCCCGTCCGATGCCGGACTTGCCGAAGCCGCCCCACTCCGCCTGCGGGAGGTAGGGGTGGTAGTCGTTGATCCAGACCGTGCCGTGCCGCAGCCGGGCGGCGACCCGGCGGGCGCGCGCGGTGTCGGCGGAGAAGACCGCGCCGGCCAGGCCGTACTCGGTGTCGTTGGCGAGTGCCACGGCCTCGTCCTCGGTGGTGAAGGTCTCCACCGTCAGGATCGGGCCGAAGGTCTCCTCACGGACCACCTTCATCTCGCGGTGGCAGCCGTCGAGCACGGTCGGCGCGTAGAAGTAGCCGGTGGCCGGACGGACGTCCGACGGCTCGGGCCGGGCACCGCCGCAGCGCAGCTGCGCACCCTCGGCCAGGGCGGAGGCGACATACGCCTCGACCTTGTCGAGCTGCTGCTGGGAGACCAGCGGACCGCACTCGACACCGTCCTCGGTACCCCGGCCGAGCTTGATCTTCTCGGCGCGGCGGGCGAGCTCGGAGACGAAGCGGTCGCGCACCGACTCCTCGATGATCAGCCGGGCACCGGCCGAGCAGACCTGGCCGCTGTGGATGAACGCGGCGTTCAGCGCCTGGTCCACAGCGGTGTCGAAGCCTTCCTCGGTGGCGCAGGCGTCGGCAAAGACCACATTGGGGTTCTTGCCGCCCAGCTCCAGCGCGATCTTCTTGGCGCCGGAGACCGCCGCCGCGCCGGCCTTCGTCCCGCTGACGAGACCGCCCGTGAAGGAGAACAGGTCGACGTCCGGGTGCTCGGCGAGCCGCTGGCCCACCGGCAGCCCCGCGCCGGTGACGATGTTGGCGACCCCGGTCGGCAGCCCGGCCTCGACCAGCAGCTTGACCAGGTGCACGGTCGACAGCGGGGTGACCTCGCTGGGCTTGATCACAAAAGTGTTGCCGGCCGCGAGGGCCGGCGCGATCTTCCAACTTGCCTGGAGCAGCGGGTAGTTCCACGGCGTGATGAGCGAGCAGACACCGACCGGCTCATGCACGACCACGCTGTGCACGTCGGGCGAACCGGCGTCGACGACCCGGCCGCCGCTCTCGTTCATCACCAGGTCGGCGAAGTACCGGAAGGCGTTGGTGACGTCATCGACGTCGACCCGGCCCTCCTCCAGCGTCTTGCCGGTGTCCCGGCTCTCGATGAGGGCGATCTCCTCGCGGTCGCGCTGGAGCAGGTCGGCGACCCGGCGGAGCAGGGCGGAGCGCTCGGCGACGGCGGTACGGGGCCAGTCGCCCTCGTCGAAGGCCCGGCGGGCGGCCGCGACCGCCGCGTCGGCGTCCTCGGCACCACCCTCGGCCACCAGCTGGAGCGTCGTCGCGTCGGCGGGGTCGAGGACCTCCCGCGTTTCGCCGGCTGCGGCGGCCCGCCACACCCCGTCTACGTGAATGGTCTCGATTGACGACACGTCGTTCTGCCTTCCGGTTACCGATCTCGTACGCACTGGTGCAACCACTGGCATCACCAGCAACGTGGACCCCTCCCCGGAAGCGGCGGACCTATGCCCAAGGATTCATGGAAAGTGACTCGACTCACTGAACGTGCGGCCGAATATCCCGGAACGTACCCTGAATAGCCGTATGTCCCAGGCTGCATTTCCCCTCGGGACCGGAGGTACCCAGATGATCAGCAGACGGCGTGCCGCCACCGCCACCGCGGCCCTGACCTGCGGGGCAGCCCTGATCGCCGGGCCGGCCTGCACCGGCGCCGCGGCGGCCGAGGATCCGGACGGCGGCGAGGGCGACCTCGCCAACAAATCGGCCCAGCAGATCTCCGACGATTCCCTCCACCAACTGGTCGCCGCGAAATCGCTGCGCTTGCGCACCCAAACCAGTGCCGATCCCACCAAACTCGACCTCACCCTCGACCGCGCCGGCAATTGCACCGGCGCCATCAGCAAGGGCGAGCTCGGCCGCGTCGAGCTCGTCAAGCGCGGGAACCAGGTCTGGATGAAGCCGGACGCCGCCTTCTGGAAGAGCCAGCTGCCCGGGAGCGAGGGCCGCGACGCCGCCGAGAAATACAAGGACACGTTCCTGCACGGCACCACCAAGGACACCTTCCTCGGCAACCTCTCCGCGGCCTGCGACCTCAGGGCCTTCCAGAAGTCCGCCGTACCCCCCGAGAACCCGCCCTCCGGCGCCCCCTCCCCCTCGGCCCCCACCCTCACCAAGGGCCGCCCGACCACCCACGAGGGCACCCGTGTCCTCCCCGTGGTCAAGAAGGCCCAGGGCGCCGTCCAGACCCTCTATGTGGCCATCGACGGCAAGCACTACCCGCTGAAACTCACCGCCGAGGTCGACCACCAGACCGGCACCATCCTGCTCAGCAACTACGACACCCCGGTCTCCACCAAGACACCCGCCCCCGCCGACACGGCCGATATCTCGGTGCTGGAGGACCGGCTCCAGGGCTCACAGAGCGCCTGATCCTGTCGGTCGCGGTACGTAACCGTTCGTACATACGTATCGTTGAACCGTGCGGCTGCCCGCGTCGCGCGGGCGGCGGGGAGGGGCGGCACGATGACCAACGGCCAGGGCAATGAGCTGGGTCGGGACGCGCTGATCGAGCAGCTGGAGCGGTTGCCCACCCCCGAGGGATACAAGGGCGAGATCGTCGAGGGGGCCGTGTACATGACGCCGCAGTGCGACGTCCATTGGCAGACCATCCGCCGGATCGTGCGGGCACTGGACGACCATTTCGGGATGGACGCCCTGGTGACCTCGGACGTGCGGATCGCGTTTCCCGGCGAGCGGAACCGCTTCGCCCCGGATGTCGCCAAGATCGCCGACGGTGCCGAGAAGGACGAGTTCGGGCGCTGGCGCCACCAGGACGTCGAGTTCATCGCCGAAGTCATCTCCAAGGGCACCGCGCCGAACGACTACGGCCCCAAGAAGACGGCCTACGCCCTCGCCGAGGTCCCGGTTTACCTGATCGCCGACCCCTATCTGGGCCGGTGCCGCGTCTTCACCAAGCCGCAGCACGGCGATTACAAGATCGACCTCGCCGTCGCCTACGGCCAACCCGTCGACCTCCCTCTCACGGTCGCCGGAATCACCCTCACGACCGAAGAGTTCCCCAGGGACTGACCCCACGGGCCGACCCCCGTCCTCTCACGCCGCCCCGCCGGGCGTTCCGCTTCCCGGCCGGATCGCGCAGGCGTCGGAGAATCCCTGGCTGCGCAGGCCCAGGGCGCTGTTCGTGCGGGAGCGGAGGTTCTCCACCGCCACCATGGTGGTGAGCTCGACGAACGCCGGGTCGCCCAGCCGTCGGCGCAGGCTGTCGGCCAGTTCGTCGGTCACGGCGGGCGGGGTGGCGGTCATCGCCTCCGCGTACTCCAGCACCAGCCGCTCCAGCTCGGTGAAGGACTCCTCGTGGGCCCGCCAGTCGGGCACCTTGCTGACCTTCTCCAGCGGCAGTCCCAGCCGGTCGGCGTGCCAGTGGCCGAAGTCCACGCACCACGAGCAGCCGATCGTCACCGCCGACGCCATCTCCGCCAGCAGCTTCAGTCCCGGGTCCAGTGCCTTCCACCGCGCCACCTTGCTCTCGAAGGAGAAGTAGGAGCGAAGGACCCTGGGGTGGTGGCCCATCGCCAGCGCGGGCTGGAGCACCTCGCCGTATGCCCGCCGTGAGTACCACTCGGCCAGTCGCAGGGTGAGCGTGCGCCGCGGGGTGAGCGAAATCCGTGCCATGGCGGTTTCTCCTCGTTTCCGGTGTGCTGTGACGCCCCGAAGTGGGCGCCTTCACCACCTCGACGAGCGGGCAGCGCGGGATGTGACACCGGGCGGTGCGGAGGCGAGCCAGGTGGAGGGCCTGTGAAGGGTGTGACGCTTTCGGGCTCACCGGCGCTTATTCATATGCGAGTTCGAATCCCGGGCTCGCGCACATCGAGGCCCCCGGGCCTCGTCACGGAAGGAGCGTACGTGCGGATTTCACGCACTGCGTTGTCCATCGGTCTTGCTGTCACGGTGAGCCTGCCCCTTATGGGCAGCGCGTCCGCGGCGGCCCCCCTCACTTCGGAGAGCTCCGGCGGCCTGGGCGAGGACCGGCTGCTGGTGTCCGAGCGGACCAGCGACTACCGCCGGACCGTGGAAATGGACCCCGCCAGCGGAGCGGCCACCCACACCGTCGCGGAGGGTCTGGACGGCGTCTACTCGCCCAGCGCCTCCCAGGTCGCCTACATCCGCTACGGAGACACCTGCATCCCGCAGGCCGAGGGCTGCACCTACCGCCCCGACCTGGTGACGGCCGCGGCGAGCGGCGCCAACCAGCATGTCCTGGTCCCGGGCATCGAGAGCGAGACCGGGGAGGTGTATGTCGCCAATCCGGACTGGGCTCCGAACGGCAAGCGCCTCGTCTTCGACTCCCCCCGCGGCATCGAATCGATCAACGCCGACGGAACTGGCTTCGAGACGCTGACCACCTCGGGACTCCGCGCCACCTTCTCGCCGGACGGCAGCCGGATCGCCTACCTCCGCACCACCTCGTACGAGGGCCCCGAAGGCACCGAGTACGGCACGGATGTGTACGTCATGGACCTCGCCACCCGGGAGAGCCAGCAGGTCACCACCGACCACCAGGCCGTGTCGACCCCGGCCGACTGGTCGCCGGACGGCCGGCACCTCGTCTACGGCGGACGGTACGGGCTGAAGACCGTCGACGTCGCGACCGGTGAGCAGACGGACCTCTACGACGACGCCACCTGGTCCGGCGCCCTCACTGACGTCAGGACCCCGGTGTACTCCCCGGACGGCACCCGTATCGCCTTCTCCGGCTGGGACGACGCCACGGCGACGCGACGCCTCTACATGGTCGACGCGGACGGCAGCCACCTCCGGGCCGTCGCCGAGACCGGCGGCACCCTGACCGACTGGATCGCCAAGTAGCCCCAAGTGACAGCACGGCCGGTCCGGTGGAGTGACGCTCCGCCGGACCGGCCGTTCGCCGGGCCTCCGGGTCACCGGCGGTGGCCCGTCACCCGCGCTGCCGAACCGGAGGGGCCGCGTCCGGGCGGCCGGACGACAATGCAGGCATGGCTGACACAGCGGCGAAAGCAGTGCTCGAAGGCGGCCCCGAGGAGTTCCCCGGGCGGATCGTGCCGATCGATCCGCCCGGGACCGAGCTGAAGATCCCGTTCCGTAACGGCTATGAACACTTCCGGGCCACCAGCCGGCAGCAGAAGACCTCCGAGGGGACGCTGCCGGTCTATGAGTGGTGGGAGCGCACGGAGCTGCCCGGATAGCGAGGCGCCGGACGCACCGCTCAGGTGTGGGGGACGAAGGTCCGCAGCGCGATCTCCTGGGTCTGCTCCTGCTCCGGCCAGTCGTCCTCGGCGCCCAGGACGAGCACGGCGAACTGGCGGCCGTCGGCGGCGGTGAAGGCACAGTCGACGACCTTGACGCGGATACCGAGCCGCTTGCTGTCATAGGCGTAGACCAGTTGGTTGGCGTCTATGCCCGGTCCCGGGAAACCCAGGGGTTCGAGGCTGATCTCCTCGTAGCCGGGGTTGGCCGACAGCCCCTGGGATGCCTGCCGGAGAGCCTCGCGCGGGGTGATTTCGGGGTCGGTGATCTCGAAGATCTGCACCAGTCCGCGGTCGTCCGGGGCGGTGTAGAACACCCCGGTCTTGCGCTCGCTGCGCGTCCAAGTGCCGGGCACCGCAAGGGTGAAGCCCTTCTTGTCGTGGGCGAGGCGGAAGCCGTCCGGCAGGTCGGTGAGGGTGGGTGCGGGCGTGACGCTGTCCGGGGCACCGGTGGACGGCGCGGTCGCCGTACGGGACGGGGCGGATGCCTTGCTGCGGGCCGGCGGGCGGGCGGCGGCCGGATCGTCGTCGTGTCCCCAGAGCAGATAGCCGCCGCCAACGGCCGCCGCGATCACGACCACCGCCGCCCCGGCGACCAGTCCCGTCCGATGCCGGGGGCCGGGAGCGTAGGCGGCGCCTGTTTCGGGAGGGAGATACGAGTCGGTGGGGTACGGGGCGGTGGGGTACGGGGCTGTGGTGTACCGGTCGGTGGTGTGCCGGTCGGTGGTGTGCCGGTCGGTCGTGGTGTACCAGTCGGTGGGGTACGGGTCGGCCGCGGGATCCGGTAAGCCACCGGCCGACGAGTTCGGGTGCGGGTAGGGGTAGGTGCTGCGCGGTGCGGCGGCCGTTGGGGGCGGATCGGCCGGAGGCGCGGGGGCGGCCGGAGGTGCGGCGGCCGGGGGTGCGGGGGCGGACGCGGGCACGTCCGACGGGGGCGCGTCCGACGCGGGCGCGCCGGTCCCGCCGTCTTGGGGTCCGCCCACCGACGGCGTGAAGGACGGCCGGGGCGGCATCGGGCCCGTGTAGGGGGCGGGCGGTGGGGTGTCGGTCTCCCAGCGCTGGGTTTCGCTGTTCCAGCGGGGCCGGCCGCCGCGCTTCATCGTCAGCCTCCCGCCAGTGCCGCGACCGCCTGGCTCACCGCGGCGCCGGAGGCCAGCAGGCCCACCACCGCGCCGGCGTCCGCGAGCGCCGTACGGAGGCGGGACAGCCGTCCCGGTCCAGCCGCGCCGTGGCCCTCGATCTCCGCCTCGGTTTCGGTGAGTTCGCCGCTCAGGGCCGTGATCTGCGGGCTCTCCACCGCCCGGGACAGGTCGTCGCGCAAGGCGCGGACGGCGCGCAGCAGTTCCTCCTGCGCCGGGTCCACCGCCGGTGCGGCCGGGCCCTCGTGATGGGTCACGGTGTTGTGGTCACCGATGGCGAAGGCACCCTGGACGCTGCCGATGTGGATGCCGTTTCCGCGCTCGTCAGCCCTTGCCACGCTTGGCACTTCCCTTCTTCTCGTTCCCGCGCGGGGGTGCGGAGGTGTGGTTGATCGTGTTGTGGTCGCCGATGCCGACGGCGCCCTGTGCGGATTCGACATAGACGCCGCCCTCGGCGACATGCACGACCCGCTGCTCGAACTCGTCGGTCTGGTAGCCCGCCTCGCGCAGCGCCGTGGTCACCCCGGCCGCCACCCGCTGCTGAATGGTCTTCAGGTAGCGGGCGACGTCCATGTCCTGGAAGAGCGAGGACTCCCCGAACGAGCCCAGCTCGCGTACGGCGACGCCGGGACCCTCGGGCAGCGCCGCGCCATGGCCCGCGGTGGCCAGCCGCCAGGCCGACAACAGGCCGCGGGCCAGCGTGCCGAGGGCGTGCCCGGCGGAGCGGGGCGTTTGGGCCAGCGCCCAGACCGCCTTGCCGAAGTGGTGATGGTGGCGGTAGCGGTGGGCGATCCGGTCGGCGTCCTGGAAGGGCTGCCGCAGCGGCCACAGCACATGCGGCGCGACCTCCAGCATCAGCATTCCGCCCTGGGTGTGCACCCGTACGAAGACCGTGGTGACGATGCCCTCGTTCCAGCCGCCGACCCGGATGCGCAGGAAGTGCCGCCGGGTCTCGCCGCCCTCCTCGACCGCCGCGGCCCGGTGCTCCTCGAACGCCTCCGGGGCGTACGGCGCCGCCTCCCGGCTCGGCAGCCCCTCGGCCGGCAGAAAGACACACTCGTCGATCTCCAGCGCGCGCAGCCGGTCGCGGACCGCGGCCGCGGACGCCGGCGAACCGTGCGGCGACGGCACCCGCAGCGCCGCCACCAGCGGCACGATCCGGGCCAGGATGGCGCTGTTGTCCAGCGGTTCGGCGGCGCGGTCGGCGCGCGGGTTCAGCTCCACCGACAGCGACCAGGTCTTGTACGGCTGGCCCGCACCGCAGAACGGGTTGGCGGCCCGGTACATCACCAGCGGCCCGTGCTGCTCGGTACGCACCCGGTCCCGCAGCCGCAGGAAGCGGTAGCTCTCGGAGCGTTCGGCGGGGTCGGACCTGACATCGGGGAAGCGTTCCCTGGACAGTTCGTGCGCCAGCACCCGGGCGAACTGCCCGCGTTGCAGGGCGACCAGGAGGGCCAGGACCAGCGGCAGCAGCAGCGCGATCCACACCCCGACCAGCAATCCGGACGCATGGGTGGTGCCGAAGCCGCTGTCGTAGGAGCTGTCCCACGGGCTGGAGCCGTAGGAGCCGTAGTCGTCCGAGGAGTCGTCGCCCGTCAGGGAGTCCAGCGCGTCCCGGAGCAGCTTGGTGAACAGCCATCCCGGGCCCAGGATGGCCAGCCCGCCGATGAACGCCGTCACCAGCAACGACACATAGAAGAAGGCGAGCGTCAGCCGGCCGTACCAGCGCAGGACGAAGGAGAGGAAGCGGGCCGGACCCGGCAGGACCGGGGACCGGCGGACGATGCGGGCCAGCGCCATGAGGACGACGGGGAAGACGTAGAGCCCCGCGAGTCCGGAGGACAGCGGGAGGGCCACGATCCACAGCAGCAGGATCCCCGCCGCCCAGCCGAGCTGGAGCCGCCGGGCGCGCAGCGCATGGGCCAGCACCCGGGCGGCGTCGATGCCCAGGGACGGGGCGGCGAACCGCTCCTCGTGGACGTACAGCTCGTCGATGACCGCGTCACGGAAGCTGTCGTCCATGTAGGTGCCCGCGCACAGCAGCCGGGTGGCATCGCTGGCACCCGGCGGGGTCGGGGAGAGCGGAGGGAGCGGCGCCGGGGGCGGGACGCCGTCCGGCTTCCCTAACCGCGGCGGCCCGCCGGATTCCCCTTGCTGCGCAGGCACATCCGTCCGAGTCATCGGCTTCCCCCATCACCACACCAACGAGCCGTCGCCGAAGGCCTGTTGAGCAGTCGAGCTGCCGTTGTCGGCCGCGGCGGCGCAGAACCCGCAGCATAAGGGAGCGGAGCGCTCCGTGTCAGCGCGATAACCCAAGGTTGCCGCGCGTCAGACGGCCTCGGGGAACTCCCCGCTCTTGAGAGCCCCGACGAACGACGACCAGCCGCCCGTCGGGAAGACCAGCACGGGGCCGTCGGGGTCCTTGCTGTCACGGACGGGGACGGCGTCGGGGATACCGGGGGCTATTTCGATGCAGTCGCCGCCATCGTCGTGGCTGTAGCTGCTCTTGATCCATATCGCTGTGCTCAGCTGGTGCTTGTCCATGATCCCCGTACCCTTCCATGAAGTCGCCGATGAGAGCGGCGGATTCGGGGGCTGACAGAGCATCCGCCCGGAGCACATCATAGGTCTGGCTGTGACGGGCGAAGGCGGTTGGATCGTCGTGGAAATGGCCGCGCTCCAGAGACTCCGAGTAGAGCCACTCGTTACCGCCGGGCAGCGTGATCAGAGCCATGGAGGCTTTGGGTCGCCGAAGCTCGGCACGGTCGGCCGGGGCAACCTGCACGCGGATGTTGTCGCACTGCCCGACCCTCAACAAGTGAGCGCATTGGTCCCGCATGACCGCCGGACTCCCCACAACATTGCGCAGGCAGCTCTCATCCAGAACGGCCACGTAAAACGGGCCGTTGGCGACCAGGAAGCGCTGCTGTCGACTCAGTCGCGCCCGGACTCGCTCCTCCACCTTCTCGACGTTCGTGATGCGGCGACTGAACAGCGCGTGGGCGTAATCAGGAGTCTGCAACAGCCCCGGGATTACCTGCTCTTGATATGCACGCAGCGCCACCGCCTTCGCATCCATCTCCGCCCGCCGCTCGAACCAGTCCGGATGCTGCACCTCCGGATACCAGTCGATCCGCCCCCACAACCGCAGCAGCACTCCGCCCGTCCCCAGCAACTCGTCGCACTGCTTGGCGAAGGTGTCCTGCGGTACGCGCGTGCCCGCCTCCACGCGGGCGACCTGCGAGCGGTCGCAGGGGATGTTGTTCGACAGCTCCTCCTGCGTGAGGCCCGCCGCCTCCCGGAAGTGCCGCAAGACCTCCCCGAACACGGCGGCATTGGTGGCTGCCGGTCCACTCTCTGCATTGCGTCGTCGTCGGCTCACCGCATCCCCCTTGGTGCCAGAAGGTGAGTGTCACGCGTCTGACGTTGCGACCCGCACTACGGGGCGCAACGCTGAACACACCCAACGTAATGGGTGGGTCTGACAACCGCGCCGCGTTCTCGCGCAACCAACCTCTGGGAGTCACTGAGCATGAGTTACGACCGGGATGCCGTCCCCGCGCCGGTGCCGGGGCTGCGCCTGCTGCCGTGGGAGAGCGAGGGCGGGAAGCCGTGCTTCTTGTCGGCGGACGGGGCCGGGGGCGTGCTGTCGCGGTTGGCCGATGAGATCGAGGCGGAGCAGTTGTGTGACGGTGCCGAGGTGCTCAAGGGCGCGGAGGCCGTACTGGACGACGGCAAGGCGGGGGAATACGCGTTACGGCTGGCGCTGCGGGCGACCACGCAGTCCTTCGGCGATGTCCTGCGGGTCGCCGACAGCCGGGGCGGGCGCCTGCCCGTGGAACCCACCTGACCGGGCCGGCATGACCGAGCCCGCACGGCCGTTGGACCGTACGGGCTCGGTGGGGCTGCGGTGCCGCCGGGGTGGGGCGGCCGCGGCGGTGGGTCAGCCGAGGAGGCCGAGACCGCGGACGGCCTCGCGCTCCTCCTCCAGCTCCTTCACGGACGCGTCGATGCGCTCGCGGGAGAAGTCGTTGATCTCCAGGCCCTGGACGATCTCGTACTTGCCGTCCTTGGTGGTGACGGGGAAGGAGGAGATCAGGCCCTCCGGGACGCCGTAGGAGCCGTCCGAGGGGATACCCATCGAGGTCCAGTCGCCGGCGGCGGTGCCGTTGACCCAGGTGTGGACGTGGTCGATGGCGGCGTTGGCGGCGGAGGCGGCGGAGGACGCGCCACGGGCCTCGATGATCGCCGCGCCGCGCTTGGCGACGGTCGGGATGAAGTCCTCGGCCAGCCACTTCTGGTCGTTGACGACCTCGGCGGCGTTCTTGCCGGCGACCTCGGCGTGGAAGATGTCGGGGTACTGGGTGGCGGAGTGGTTGCCCCAGATCGTGAGCTTGCGGAGCTCGGAGACCGGGGTGCCGGTCTTCTTCGCGAGCTGCGAGAGCGCACGGTTGTGGTCCAGGCGGGTCATCGCGGTGAAGCGCTCGCGCGGGACGTCCGGCGCGGCGGCCTGGGCGATCAGCGCGTTGGTGTTGGCGGGGTTGCCGACGACCAGGACCTTGATGTCGTCCGCGGCGTGGTCGTTGATGGCCTTGCCCTGCGGCTTGAAGATGCCGCCGTTGGCCTCCAGGAGGTCGCCGCGCTCCATGCCCTTCGTACGGGGGCGGGCGCCGACGAGCAGCGCGACGTTCGCGCCGTCGAAGGCCACGTTCGGGTCGTCGGAGATGTCGATGCCCTGGAGCAGCGGGAAGGCGCAGTCGTCGAGCTCCATGGCGGTGCCCTCGGCGGCCTTCAGACCCTGGGGGATCTCCAGAAGGCGCAGCTTGACCGGCACGTCGGCGCCGAGCAGATGACCGGAAGCGATGCGGAAGAGCAGTGCGTAACCGATCTGGCCGGCTGCGCCGGTGACGGTGACATTGACGGGAGTGCGGGTCATGGCGATCTCCTGCGCGGTGTATTCCGGGGGCAAGCCCCTGGACCACCATGGTTGGCGGTGGGTGTCCCTGCCCAGCTAGCTAGGTCTCTTGGTATCGAGAGACCCGGCCGTCAGGCTATCGGACCCCTGCCGGGGGCAGGCGGCGGGCCGGTGTGCGACACCTCACCGGGTGCCCCGGGAGGTCCGTACGGCCGTCCGGAACAGGGCTTGCGGGGTCCGGTGTGCGCTCCGCGCGGGCCCCGTGGGCGAGAGGCGGCGGCCACCCGCTCTAAGGAGGGGGGAGTGCGGGCGGCCGCCGAGTTGTGCCACACCCGTGGGGGGAGTATTCGTCGTCTGCCCGGGATCCCGGAGGGCATGCCCCCCGTCTTTCGGACATCCTCCGCGGACGGTGATCCCGGGTCGGCGGGGCGGCCGGGCGGCGCCCGCGTGGTGCGGTTGCCGCCCGTGCCAGGGGTGCTCTAGCGGACCGCGGCGCCGGCCGACGGGGCGGGTGCCCCGGCGGGCGTGGCCGGAACCGGGCGGGAGCAGCCCTTCACGCCCGCCACGGTCGTTCCGCAGGCCGCGACCTTCGCCGGGTCGCCGGTCACCTCGACCATCGGGGTGTAGGCGGCGCCGTTTTTCTCGGCCCGTGCCGTGGCGCTGTGGCCGCCGGCGCTGAGGGTGGCCTGGTCGCCCGGTGCCGCCCGGCTGATCCGGGCCCAGGCCGTGTGGCAGATCTTGCTGTAGCGGACCTCTATCACCGCCCGGCCCGCCCGGCCGCGGGACGGGGTGATGGCATGGGCGCCGCCGCAGCCCATCGCCTCCGGGTCCTTGCCCACGCAGCCGGCGCCGGTGCAGCGCACCCCGGCCGGCAGGACCTGCTTCGTGCTCGGCGCGGCCGCGGGGCGGGAGGCCGCCGCCTTCTTGGCCGTATCGGTGCCGGGGTTGAGCAGGAGGAAGGCCGCGCCGGCCACCAGCGCCACACCGGCCGCGCCGGCGGCGGCCATGATTATTCGGCCGCGGCGGGTGCGCCGGGCCGGGCCCTGGGCCGCGGGCGCCGCGGCCGGGGACGGGCCGGCGGCCGCCGCCCATTCGGGAAAGTCCGCGGCCGACGGGGTGTCCGTGCGCCGCTGTTGGGGTACCGACGGCAGCTGTGTCGTGCCGGGCGCCGGTGCGGCCTTCGTCCCCTTGGTGAATTTCGCGCCCTTCGCCGGGGGTTCGGCCTGGTCGGCGTCCCAGCCGAGCGCGGCGCGCGCCTGGGCCACGCTGATCGCTTCCATGGTGACGTCCTGGCGCATCTCCGCGCGGCTCCAGGCCCGTTCGGCCAGCTCCCACAGCGTGGTGAGGTGGGCGGGCTGGGCGCCGGTCGCCTCGGCGAGCGCGACCACGGCGCGCTGCGGTGGCAGCAGCCGCCCGTTGAGATAGCGCTCCCAGGACGTTTTGCTGTAGCCCGTGGCGTCCGCGAGGGCGGCGACACTGAGGCCGCTGCGGTCCACGAGCCTGCGCAGCTGCCCGGCGAACTCCCGCACCTGCGGGTCCAGTTCCTCCGGCAGCGCCTTCCAGCGAGGCATTGCCTCCCCCTATCCCCCCGCGTACGTGCCCGAGCGCGGCCCCCGGCCCGCGCTCCTTGCTCCCCGTGAGGACGCCCCCGGCCAGGACGGCGTTCCCCTTCACGGGCACACGGGAACATGCGGGCATACGTCACCCGTCCGTGCGCCCGTGACCCGAGCAGTGTGGCATTTCCGACGGAGTCCGGACGACTTCCGTACGTATCCTGACAAGAACCGGCCAGGACGGCATCAATATAGGCCCCAGTCAGGCACTATGCCGAGAAGCACTCCCTGGCCCCGCCACCCGCCGGGTAGAGGCACAGCCGGACGCCCTCGGGCCCGCGGGCCACCGCCATCGGCGTGACGAGCGAGTCCTCGGCGTCGAACCGGTCCAGCACCCGCACCGACCGCGGTGGCACCCCCGGCGCCAGCACCTCGACCCGGTCCCCGATCCGGCCGCCCCGGATCCGCCCCCAGGCCGCGCCGCACACCGTGCCGTAACGGAGCTGCACCCGCTCGCCGCCGGCCGCGGTGCGCTCCACGAACGTCCGCACCAGCTCCGGGAGATCGCAGCGCATCGACTCCGGGTCCTTGCCGTCGCACGCCGTCGCCCGGCAGCCGGTCACCTGGGGGGCCTCGGGCACGTCGCCCCGCACCGGGCCGGCCGCGCCGACGGACGTCCAGACGGCCAGCGCCGCGACGAGCGCCACTCCGCCGGCTCCGGCACCGGCCACCAGGCCCGCCAACCACCGGGCCGCTGACGGCGCCCACCGGGCCGCGGCCCCGCCACCCAGCGCGGCCCCGCCACCCACTGGGGGCCCGGCCGCCGCAACCGCGGCCGTACTTGGCGCACTTGCCCTCCCCGGCCCGGGGATCGCCGCGCTCCCCGACCCGGGGTCCGCCGCGCTCCCCCCGTCCCGGACCGGCGCCGCGCCGGACCGGCCCCGTCCGCTCCAGGCCGCGTCCGCCAGCTCCCACAGCGCGCCCAGCCTGCCGGCCGGTTCCCCCGCCAGCCGGCACAGCGCCTCGACCGCGTCCCGGGGCGGCAGCTTCTTGCCGTTGAGATAGCGCTCCCAGGACGACTTGCTGTACGGGGTACGGGCGGCGAGCGCGGCCAGGCTCAGCCCGGTGCGCGCCCGTAACTCCCGCAGCCCCGCGGCCAGCCGGGAACTCTCGACACCGCCCCGCGGCGCACCGCCGGGCCCGCTCACCGGCGCAGCGCCTGCCAGGTGCCGGGTTTCACGATCCCGTCCGTGGGCAGCCCCGCTCCGGCCTGTAAGCGCTTGACGGCGCGGAGGGTACGGCCCCCGATGACGCCGTCCACCACGCCCGGGTCGTGGCCGTGGCGGCCCGAGCGGCACCTGGCGACCGGCGCCGGGAAGGGTGGCCACGGCGGGGTGCGGCGCCTCCCCCGCCGCCTGTGGTGGCGGCCCGCTCCGGCCCGGCGGGGCCGACGGGGCCTGTGGGGCCTGTTGGGTCTGTCGGGCCTGCGGGACCGGCGGCCCGGTTTCCGCCACCGGCCGTCCGGCGCTCCAGGCCTGCGCGGCGACCTCGTGCAACGCCAGCAGCCGGGTCACATCGGCCCCGCAGAGCCGCGCCAGCGCCTCCACGGCACCGGCCGGCGGCAGCTTCTTCCCGTTGAGATAGCGCTCCCAGGACGACTTGCTGTACGGGGTACGGGCGGCGAGCGCGGCCAGGCTCAGCCCGCTGTGATCCTTCAACCTCCGTAGCTGCACGACCAGTTGCCGCACCCGATGGTCCAGCGATACGGGCAGCACGCTCCAACGCGACATGTCCCACCCCATACGCGTTCGTTCTCCCCCGAGGCCATGGCCCCCTTTGTCGCCGATGATGGCGCGGATGCCCCCTCCGTTTCCGCCCTTTGCCGTTCCGTATGCCGTCCGGACCGCTGTCCGGCCACTGTCCGGCCCCCTCCCCGTCCCACCGAAGCCTCCGGGGCGGTGCCGTCCCCGCAGGTCAGTGGGTGGGACATCCCACGGCGTCCCCACCGGGGCGGTCCCCTGGGCCGGACAACGGCGGGTGGGCGCACAGTCGGTGGCGCAATCAGCGGGCGGCGCGGACGACACGTGCCGCCTCCGCCGTCCACGGGGAGGAACCCACACCATGAACGTCCGCAAGCACCTCGCCCTCGCCGCGGCCGCCGCGGCGGTCTCCGGGGGCCTGGCACTGGCCCCCGCCGCCGGCGCGTCCGCCGCCCCCGCACCGGCCAAGCACACCTCGGTCACCGTCCAGCGGGCGCCGGCCAACTGCCCCCGCACCTACCTGTGCGTCTACCCGAGGACGAACTTCAAGGGCACGCCGAAGAAGGTCAGGGGGAACAACCGGAACCTCAAGCCCTATGGCGGTGCCTTCAACTACCCGCTGTCCGCGTACAACAACGGCAGCCAGTGCAGCGTGACCGTCTACGAGAAGGCCAACTACCGGGGCCGGCACGCGAAGCTGAACCGTGGCACCGGCTGGCGCTTCATCGGCAGCAACCTCATGACCATCTACTCCAACAAGTGGTGCGTGCGCTGACCCGCTGACCCGGCCGGCCGGGCAGGACATCGCGTCACCACACGGCGGCGGCCCGCCTTCTCCCGAGGGGGAGGGGCGGGCCGCCGTCATCGCCGTGCGGCCGTGCGTACAGCCGCTCCAGGTCAGCGCACCGTGAAGTGCACGATGTCGTCCAGGAACGGGATGTGGATCCAGGGCTTGGGCTGCACCATCAGCGACAGCATCACGATCACGAAGCCGAGCAGACCGTAGGTCGCCATGTCCGTGAAGCGGGAGCGGACGGCGAGCATGCCCACCGACGGCAGCGCCCACCGCAGCACCGCGCCGGCCAGCAGGGAGAGCCCGATCACCAGCACGCCGATACGGAACGCGTCGAGCGCCACGAGCAGCAGACCGACCGCGACCCCGCCCATGACGCTGAGCAGCGGCCACTGCCGGGCGGGCGCGGGGTAGCCGCCCGAGGCCGCGCGGCCGCCGCCCTCCGGGCGGGCCGTGTCGCGGGTCAGCATCGGAAAGCGGCGTGAGGAGCGCTGCGGCTCGGAGGCTCCATCCGAATGCGCTTCGGCACCCATGGCGGGCAGTCCCTTCCGGTCTCCGGATACGTCTGTCACGGACAAGGGTCTCAGGTCCCGCCGCGCTCAGCCGGCCGCGCGCTCGGCGGCCTCGACGACGTTGACCAGCAGCTGGGCGCGGGTCATCGGGCCGACACCGCCCGGGTTGGGGGCTACCCAGCCGGCCACCTCGGCGACGCCGGGGTGCACATCGCCGACGATCTTGCCGGCCTCGTCACGGCTGACGCCGACATCCAGGACGGCTGCGCCGGGCTTGACGTCCTCGGGCTTGATGATGTGCGGCACACCGGCCGCGGCGACGATGATGTCGGCCTGCTTGAGGTGCGACGACAGATCCCGGGTGCCGGTGTGGCACTGGGTCACCGTGGCGTTCTCGGACTTGCGGGTGAGCACCAGCGGCATCGGGCGGCCGATGGTGATGCCGCGGCCGACGACCACCACGTGCGCGCCCTTGATCTCGACCTCGTGCCGCCGCAGCAGCTGGACGATGCCGTACGGGGTGCAGGGCAGCGGGCCCTCGATGCCGAGCACCAGCCGGCCCAGGCTCATCGGGTGCAGCCCGTCGGCGTCCTTGGCCGGATCCATCAGCTCCAGGACGCGGTTGGCGTCGATGCCCTTGGGGAGCGGAAGTTGGACGATGTAGCCGGTGCAGGCGGGGTCCTCGTTCAGCTCCCGTACGACGGCCTCGATCTCTTCCTGGGTGGCGGTCTCCGGCAGTTCGCGCTGGATCGAGGCGATGCCGACCTGGGCGCAGTCGCGGTGCTTGCCGTTGACGTACCAGCGGCTGCCCGGGTCATCGCCGACCAGCAGGGTGCCGAGGCCGGGCTGCACACCCTTGGCCTTCAGGGCCTCCACGCGGGTGGCGAGCTCGGACTTGATAGCGGCTGCGGTGGCCTTGCCATCCAGAATCTGGGCAGTCATACCCCCCATCCTCCCGGATGAGGGCGGCAACGTTCCAATCAGGGCACGCAGGGCCTCCGTGGCCGGAATTGATCATTGCACTTGGACAACGGTGAGACCCCTTGACTGGACAGAGTGAATGCGCAACTAGAAGGATTGACGCCGCAGTGCCGCAGGCTTCGTCGGGGGGTGGCCAGTGAATCCTGTTTTTCCTCCGAGTCATGCCGCGTCGTCCGCGACTGAACACAACGGAGGAAAACAGCAGTGAGCTTTGGTGACCCGAACAACCCGTACGGGCAGCAGCCGCCGCAGGCCCCCCAGGGCCCGTACGGCCAGCAGCCCCCGGTCCCGCCGCAGGGCCAGCCCGGCTATGGCTACCCCCAGCAGGCCCCGCAGCAGCAGCCGTACGGCTACCCCCAGCAGCAGGCCGTCCCGCAGCAGCAGCAGGCGTACGGCGGCTACCCGCAGCAGGGCGCGCCTTACGGCCAGCCGGGGATGCCGGGCATGGGCATGCCCACGGGCTACGCGAGCTGGGGTGCCCGGCTGGGCGCCTTCCTGGTCGACGGCCTGATCATCGCCGCGGTGCCGATCATCCTGTACATCATCGCCGGTGTCATGGCGGCCGGCTCCGCCTCGTCGGCCACCCCGGACACCTCGTCCTGCCCTCCGGGTGACGTGCAGTGCATCAGCGACGCCTACAACACGGCCGCGGAGAGCAGCACGCCGGTCGGCGCCCTCATCGTCATGGTCCTCGCGTGGCTGCTGATGATCGGTGGCACCTTCTTCCTCATCGCCAAGGAAGGCGCCTCCGGCCAGACCCCGGGCAAGAAGGCGCTGGGCGTCAAGGTCATCAAGGAGACCACCGGCCAGCCCCTCGGCTTCGGCATGACCTTCGTGCGCTACCTCTGCCGCTACCTGAACGGCCTGCTGTGCGGCCTCGGTTGGCTGTGGCCGCTGTGGGACGAGAAGAGCCAGACCTGGGCGGACAAGCTCGCCGGCACCGTGGTCGTGAGCGTCAAGTAAGCCCGCTCTGGGCTGCACGGACGCCCTGAACAGCCCACGAAGGCCCCCTCGCAGCCGCGATCGGGGCCTTCGCGGCGCTCGCCGATACCGCCTCAAGTCGCCCGAAGGACACCGCTCGTGAGCTACCCCAACCAGAATCCCTACGGTCCGCCGCCGGGGCAGCAGCCCAACTACGGCTACCCCCAGCAGCCTCCGCAGCCGCAGCAGCCGATGGCCCCGTACGGCGGCTACCCGGGCGGCCCCATGCCCGGGATGCAGCCGCAGTACCCCACGGTGATGCCCGGCGGTGTCAAGGCCGCCCGGGTGCTGCTGTTCGTGCTGTCCGGTCTGAACCTCATCGGCCTGGTCCTCGCGGTGATGGGGCTGGGCGGTGTCAGCAGGGCCTCGCACGAAGCCACGCTGGACACCGCCGCCGACAACGTCACGGCGATGAACGTCGGTAAGGGCCTGCTGATCGCGGCGATCGTGGTCATCGTGATCTTCACGGTGGTCGCGATCACGCTGGCCCTGCAGTTCGCCAACGGCGGCAGCGGGGTCCGGGTCGGCACCATCGTCTTCGGTGTCGCCAACATCATCCTGAGCCTGTGCACGTTCCCGTTCGGCCTGGTGCACACGGTCCTCGGCGTCCTGGTGCTGGTCTTCGTCGCCAAGGACGAGGGCAACGCCTGGTTCAACCGGCCGCGTTACTGAGCGCGGCGGACGCGAGCGACCGAGGGCCGCACCCCACGCGGGGTGCGGCCCTCAGGGCGTTTATGCGGCGGCTCAGTGGAAGAAGTGCCGGGTGCCCGTGAAGTACATCGTCACGCCGGCCTTCTGCGCGGCCTCGACGACCAGCTCGTCGCGGACCGAACCGCCGGGCTGGACCACGGCCTTGACGCCGGCCTCGGCCAGCACCTCGAAGCCGTCGGGGAACGGGAAGAAGGCGTCGGAGGCGGCGTAGGAGCCGCGCGCCCGCTCCTCGCCCGCGCGCTGCACCGCGAGCTTCGCGGAGTCGACGCGGTTGACCTGGCCCATGCCGACGCCGACCGTGGCGCCGTCCTTGGCGAGCAGGATCGCGTTGGACTTGACGGCGCGGCAGGCCCGCCAGGCGAAGGCCAGCTCGGCCAGTTCCGCGGCGGGCAGCGCGGCACCGCTGGCCAGCGTCCAGTTCGCCGGGTCGTCGCCCTCGGCCTGGAGCCGGTCGGTGACCTGGAGCAGCGCGCCGCCGTCAACGGGCTTGACCTCTACCGGGTTCGACGGCGCCTCGGGGCAGCGCAGCACCCGGATGTTCTTCTTGCGGGCCAGGATCTCGACCGCGCCGTCCTCGTAGCCGGGGGCCACGATGACCTCGGTGAAGATCTCGGCGACCTGCTCGGCCATCGCCACGGAGACCGGGCGGTTGACGGCGATCACGCCACCGAAGGCGGACAGCGGGTCACAGGCGTGCGCGTTGCGGTGCGCCTCGGCGACATCCGCGGCGACCGCGATACCGCACGGGTTGGCGTGCTTGATGATCGCGACGCAGGGCTCGCTGTGGTCGTACGCGGCCCGGCGCGCGGCGTCGGTGTCCGTGTAGTTGTTGTACGACATCTCCTTGCCGTGCAGCTGCTCGGCCTCCGCGAGCCCGCCGCTGCCGTCCACGTACAGCGCGGCGCCCTGGTGCGGGTTCTCGCCGTAGCGCAGGACGTTCTTGCGGGAGTAGGTGGCGCCGAGGAACTCGGGGAAGGCGGAGTCGTCCGCGTAGCCGTCCACGAACCACGAGGCGACGGCCACGTCGTATGCCGCGGTGTGCTGGAAGGCCTCCGCGGCCAGCTTCTTGCGCCCGGCCAGCTCGAAGCCGCCGTCGGCGACGGCCTTGAGGACCTCGCCGTAGTGGGCGGGGTTGACGACGACGGCCACCGAGGGGTGGTTCTTGGCGGCGGCGCGGACCATCGAGGGGCCGCCGATGTCGATCTGCTCCACGCACTCGTCGGGGGTGGCACCGGAGGCCACGGTCTCCCGGAACGGGTAGAGGTTGACGATGACCAGGTCGAACGGCTCGACGCCGAGCCCGGCCAGCTGCTGGCGGTGGTCCTCCAGGCGGAGGTCGGCCAGGATGCCGGCGTGCACCTTCGGGTGCAGGGTCTTGACCCGGCCGTCGAGGCACTCGGGGAAGCCCGTCAGCTCCTCGACCTTGGTGACCGGCACCCCGGCCGCGGCGATCTTCGCGGCCGTCGATCCGGTGGAGACGAGCTGGACGCCCGCCGCGTGCAGACCCTGCGCCAGCTCCTCCAGCCCGGACTTGTCGTAGACGCTGACCAGCGCGCGGCGGATGGGCCGCTTCGTACCTTCGGCGGTCACGAGATACGTACCTTTCGTCCCTCAATGCGGTAGCCGTGCCGGGCCAGATGCCCCACGACCTCGACGAGCAGCGATCGCTCGACTTCCTTGATGCGCTCATGCAGCGCGGATTCGTCGTCCTCGTCCCGGATCGCGACCACGCCCTGGGCGATGATCGGGCCGGTGTCGACACCGTCGTCGACGAAGTGGACGGTGCATCCGGTGACCTTCGCGCCGTACGCGAGCGCGTCGCGCACGCCGTGGGCACCGGGAAAACTCGGCAGCAGCGCCGGGTGGGTGTTGACCGTGCGGCCACCGAAGCGGGCGAGGAACTCCTTGCCCAGGATCTTCATGAAGCCGGCCGAGACCACCAGGTCGGGCTCGTACGCGGCGGTCGCCTCGGTGAGCGCCGCATCCCAGTCCGCCCGGCTGTCGTAGTCCTTGACCCGGCAGACGAACGTCGGGAGCCCCGCGGCCGCGGCGCGCTCCAGTCCGGCGATGGCACCGCGGTCGGCGCCGACGGCCACGATCTCGGCCCCGTACGCCTCCGGACCCTGCTCGGCGATGGCGTCCAGCAGCGCCTGAAGGTTCGTCCCGGAACCGGAGACGAGCGCGACGATGCGGGCCGGGCGGCCGGGTCGGGCGGGCTGGACGGGGGGTGGGGAGGAAGCCACGGCGGGGGCTCTTTTCCGATCTCGCGAGCTTTGTGTGGTCGTACAAGACTGCGGGTACCGCAGATCCGGGGAACCCTACGAAGGCGCCGACCGTCAGCAACGATACCGGCACACCGCGCGGCCCCCACGGGACGGGGGCGGGCACGGGAGGTAGCGTCAGGCGTAAGACTGCATGCAGTTCGTGGTAACCACGCGCCGGCCGCAGCGGCCCGCGCGCGGACGAGACAAGGGGAAGACACACCTCAGATGACGGACCGACGCCGCCGCGCGGCCCTTTTGCTCCCTCCCCCAGCTACCGCTGGGTGGTACCCCCAGCCCACCACCGCCCCCGGGGCGGTGCTGCTGCCGCGGGAGCGCAAGTCGTCGTCCTCGTCGTCCTCGTCGTCGGAACCCACCACCCCGGATTCCCCGGACACCGAGCGGGACAACCCCTTCGCCCCGCCGCCGGCCGGCACCCCCGACCAGGCCTGGCGCCCGCGCCACCCCGCCCGGTCCGGCCAGGACGGCGACGGCGACGAGGAGCAGCCGCAGGACGAGTCGACGCCGAGCTGGGGCAGCCAGTGGAGCCCCCGGCAGCCGGGGCGGCAGAACGGCGGCTTCGGCACCCGGCCCGGCGGGCGCAACGGCCAGCAGGGCGGACCCGGTGGTCCCGGCGGCCCCGGCGGGCTGCGCTGGGACCCCACCGACCCGGCCCAGCGCCGGGCGCGCTACGCACTCCTCGCCGGCATGTGGTCGTTCTTCTTCGTGCTGTTCAGCCTGCCCGAGGTCGCGCTGCTGCTGAGTGCGCTGGCGATCTACTGGGGCATCAGCTCGCTGCGTGCCAAGCCGAGCCCCGCGAAGAGCTCCGCCGCGGCGACCACCGCCGCCATGGAGGGGCGCCCCGCACCCGCCGCCGAGCAGCCCGACCGCGACGGCCGGCCCGGCGCCCCGTCCGCCCCGGGCTCCACCCGGCCGCAGGTCACCTCCGCGATCGCGGGGCTGGTGACCGCGTCGCTGGCGCTGATGATGGTGGCCGCGACGTTCACCGTGCAGATCGTCTACCGCGACTACTTCACCTGCGTCAACGACGCCCTGACGCAGTCGGCCGGCAAGTCCTGCGAGAACCTGCTCCCCAAGGAACTGCGGCCGCTGCTGAGCACGCAGAAGTAGCGAGGCGCTCCGCGGGTCCCGGCCCGGGGGCCGGGTAGGCGCCGTCAGTCGCCTGCGGGCGCGTCGGGGCCGGTCGCGCAGTTCCCCGCGCCCCCAAGGGGCGCGGCCGTGCCGCACCGGGCCGCGGTGAGGGCGCTGGGCGGGCTCGTGTCGTCGCTGTCGTTCTCGGTGCCGCTTTCGTTCTCGGTGCCACTGTCGGTCTCGGTGCCGCTGTCGTCCTGCGCGGCGTCGTCCTTCGCGGCGTCGGCTCCGTCGTACGTCGCGGCGCCGACCTCGTCCTCCGCGCTCGCCAGCCCCTGCGGGGCCGGCTCGTTCCGCGGAGCCCCGGCCTCCCGTCGCCGGGCCCGCAGCCACCAGGCCCGTAGTGCGACCGTGGCCGGGATGCCGGTCAGGGCGGTCCAGGCCGCTGCCGCCAGGCCCGTACGCCACCAGCTCGGGCCGAAGGAGGCGAGCGCGCCGGTGCCCAGTGCGCCGCCGGCGAGGCCCGCGAGCGCGGCCATGACCACACCGCAGACACCGGCCCCCAGGGCCGCCACACAGGCCGTCGCCCACCAGGACCAGGGGGCTCCCGGGGAGTTCGGCGCGGTGGCGGAGCGGGCCACTTCACGGGCGAGCAGCACTCCCGCCACCACGGGCACGACGGCCACCGCCCAGGTCAGCGGGTTTCCGGGGGCGGCGTCCGGCAGCCCGCCGAGCAGTGGCAGCTGCGGCAGCACGGGATGTGCCGAGGTCCCCAGCGGGGCGACCGTGCTGCCCGCGCCGACGGTGAACCCCGGCCCCAGGCCGTACGCGGCGCCCCAGACTGCCGCGTTCGGGAGCAGGGCCAGGCACAGCAGCAGCACCGTGGCGCGGCCCGCCCAGTCGGGCGCCAGCTGGAGGAGGTCGTGGCGTACCCGGCCCGCGTGCAGGCCGAGCGAGAGCAGGGTGAGCAGACCGCCGGCCGCCAGCAGGGCGCCGAGGGCGGCGCCGGCGGCCCGGCAGACGGTGCCCCGGCGGGCGGCGGCGACCCGGGAACCGCCGAGGAAGGCGCGGAGCCGGCGCGGTGCCCTGGACCTGAGCCGCAGGACCTTGGCGGGCAGCAGCTCGGTGCCTGGGTGACGCAGGAGGCGCCAGGCCGTGCCACCGAGGACGGCGGCCGTGGTGGCCGGTACGCACAGCAGCACGCTGAGCGGCTCGGCCCGCAGCCGTCCACCGGAGGCGTAGATCAGCGCACCGGCCACGATCAGCAGATACCCGGCGAGCAGCGCACCGAGGAGGGTGCGCGGCGCGACCCGGTGGGCGGCGTCCGCAGCGTGGCCGGTGGACGGGGCGGGGCCGGTGGACGGGGCGGGGCCGGTGGACGGGGCGGGGCCGGTGGACGGGGCGGGGCCGGGCGGGCCGTCGGCCGAGGTGGCCAGGGCGTGGCGGGCGGCGCGGTGGAGCAGCCACACCGGGAGCACGGCGAGCAGCAGCGGGGGCACGGCGACCGGGACGTCGGAGTGTGCGGCGGTGCGTACGAGGTCGCCGCCGTGCGCCAGCAGCCACAGGTCGGCGGCGAGATGCAGGGCCCGGGAGGGGCCGCTGTCGGGGTAGGGGGAGGCGACCCAGAGCAGCAGCACGGCGACCGTCAGCGCGCCGAGGCCGAGGCCGGCGGCCGTCACACCGCCGAGAAAGGCCGCGCCGATCGCGGAGGAACGCTGGGCGGCGGTCCGGCCGTGCGAGGACAACGTGGGGCCACGCTCGATCAACTGGCTCACGCCGCCATGCTGCCAACAAGACACCTTTCGGCCATGTACTGGTGAAATGCCCGACGTGTCGCACCGCGCGGGTGCGGCGGGTTTTCCACACTGCTGGGTATGACCCAGCGCGAGCAGGCCGCCACCGCCTTCGACGATCTCCACACCCGGCATGCGGCGGCGCTGACCCAGCAGGCGTATCTGCTCACCGGGCGGCCGTGGCTCGCCCGGCGGGCCGTGGAGCGGGGGTTCCGGCTGGCCTGGCAGCGCTGGCCGGAGGTCGCGGTGGATCCGGATCCGGCGGGGTGGGTGCGGGCGGCGGTGTACGAGTACGCGCTGACGCCGTGGCACCGGCTCTGCCCCGGGCTGCGGACCGCCCGCGGCCTGCGGACGGCGTCGGCCGCCGGGCCCTCGGACCGCGCGCTGCTGCCGGCCCTGCTGAGCCTGCCCGCCCGGTACCGGCGGGTGCTGCTGCTGCACGACGTGATCGGGCTCGGGCCGGCGGAGACCGCGGCCGAGATCGAGGCGAGCGTCCCGGCCACGGCGGCGCGGCTGGCGCACGCACGCGAGCGGCTCGCCGGGCTGCTGCCGGGGCTGGGGCTCGACGGGCAGCCGCCGGTACGGCAGGGCGAGATCCTGCGGGCCCGGATCACCGCGCTGCCGGCCGTGCCACCGACGGCGCCGTCCACCGCGGCGGACGTACGCAGCGGCAGTGAACGCAGCGCCCGGCGGGCCACCCGGGCGGCCTTCGGGGGAACCGGGCTGTTCGCGCTGGTGACGCTGGTGATGATGGCCCTCACCCCGGACCACTACACGCCGCCGGAGCGGGCCCGGGCGACTGCGGCGCACACCCGGCCGGCACCGGCCCGGCACCGGGACACGGCGGCCCGGGATCACCGGAACGCGGCACGGGAGCAGGGGAACGCGGCACGGGAGCAGCGGGACGCGGCACGGGAGCAGCGGGACGCGGCCCGGGTGCAGGGCAACGCGGCCGTGCGGAAGAAGATCCGGCAGGCGCGGCTGGCCCCCGAGCTGCGCTGATCCGTACGGCCCGCCCCCGGGAACGGGCGCGGGCCCGCACCCCAAGGGGTACGGGCCCGCGTCCGGGGCACTGCGCCGCAGGACGGATCCGGCGGCGCGGGAACGCCAATCAGCCGCCGAGGATCTCGCGGGCCAGCCGCGCGGTCTCGGACGGGGTCTTGCCGACCTTGACGCCGGCGGCCTCCAGGGCCTCCTTCTTCGCCTGGGCGGTGCCGGAGGAGCCGGAGACGATGGCGCCGGCGTGGCCCATGGTCTTGCCCTCGGGCGCGGTGAAGCCCGCGACGTAGCCGACGACCGGCTTGGAGACGTTGGCCTTGATGAAGTCGGCCGCACGCTCCTCGGCGTCGCCGCCGATCTCGCCGATCATCACGATCAGGTCGGTGTCGGGGTCGGCCTCGAACGCCTCCAGGGCGTCGATGTGCGTGGTGCCGATGACCGGGTCGCCACCGATGCCGACGGCCGAGGAGAAGCCGATGTCACGGAGCTCGTACATCATCTGGTAGGTCAGCGTGCCGGACTTGGACACGAGACCGATGCGGCCGGGCTTGGTGATGTCGCCCGGGATGATGCCGGCGTTGGACTGGCCGGGGGTGATCAGGCCGGGGCAGTTCGGGCCGATGATCCGGGTCTTGTTGCCCTTGGCCTGCGCGTACGCCCAGAAGGCGGCGGAGTCGTGGACCGCGATGCCCTCGGTGATCACGACGGCCAGCGGGATCTCGGCGTCGATCGCCTCGACGACGGCGGCCTTGGCGAAGGCCGGCGGCACGAAGAGCACGGACACGTTGGCGCCGGTCTTCTCCATCGCCTCGGCGACGGAGCCGAAGACGGGCACCTCGGTGCCGTCGAAGTCGACGCTCGTGCCGGCCTTGCGCGGGTTCACACCGCCGACGATGTTGGTGCCGTCACCGAGCATCAGCTTGGTGTGCTTCATGCCAGTGGCACCGGTCATGCCCTGGACGATGACCTTGCTTTCCTTGGTCAGGAAGATAGCCATGGTTGTTGTGTCCTCGTCCTTTACTTAGCAGCCAGCTCGGCGGCCTTGTCGGCCGCGCCGTCCATGGTGTCCACGCGCTGCACCAGCGGGTGGTTGGCCTTCGACAGGATCTCGCGACCGAGCTCCGCGTTGTTGCCGTCGAGGCGCACGACCAGGGGCTTGTTGACGTCCTCGCCCTTGGACTTGAGCAGCTCCAGGGCCTGCACGATGCCGTTGGCGACCTCGTCACAGGCGGTGATGCCACCGAAGACGTTGACGAAGACGGACTTGACGTCCGGGTCGCCGAGGATGATCTCCAGGCCGTTCGCCATGACCTCGGCGGAGGCGCCGCCACCGATGTCGAGGAAGTTGGCGGGCTTGACGTTGTTGTGCTTCTCGCCGGCGTAGGCGACGACGTCCAGGGTGCTCATGACGAGACCCGCGCCGTTGCCGATGATGCCGACCTGGCCGTCGAGCTTGACGTAGTTCAGACCCTTGGCCTTGGCCGCAGCCTCGAGCGGGTTGGCTGCGTCCTTGTCCTCCAGCGCCTCGTGCTCCGGCTGACGGAACTCGGCGTTGGCGTCCAGGGAGACCTTGCCGTCGAGGGCGATGACCTCACCGCTGGCGACCTTGGCCAGGGGGTTGACCTCGACGAGGAGCGCGTCCTCGGCGATGAAGGTCTTCCACAGGGTGACGAGCACGTCGGCGACCTGGTCGGCGACCTCGGCCGGGAACTTCGCCGCGGCGACGATCTCGGCGGCCTTCTCCTTGGTGACACCCTCGTTGGCGTTCACCGGGATCTTGGCGAGCTTCTCGGGGGTCTTCTCCGCGACCTCTTCGATGTCCATGCCACCGGCGACGGAGGCCATGGCCAGGAAGGTGCGGTTGGTGCGGTCGAGGAGGTACGAGACGTAGTACTCCTCAGCGATCTCCGGAGCGGTCTCGGCGATCATCACCTTGTGGACCGTGTGGCCCTTGATGTCCATGCCGAGGATGTCCGTCGCGCGGGCGACGGCCTCGTCCGGGGTCGCGGCCAGCTTGACGCCGCCGGCCTTGCCGCGGCCGCCGACCTTCACCTGCGCCTTGACGACAGACTTGCCGCCCAGCCGCTCGGTCGCCTCGCGGGCTGCCTCAGGCGTGTCGATGACTTCACCGGCCAGCACCGGTACACCGTGCTTGGCGAAGAGGTCCCTCGCCTGGTACTCGAACAGGTCCACGCGCGTCCGTCCCTTGTCTTCTCAGAATCGCCGTAGTGATCGCGGTTCGTTCGTCTGCGATGGGCGTGCCGCGAAGGGCAACGTGACGGCGCTGTCACAGGGGAGGCGTACACGGAGACCGGATACGCGGCATGTCCGTCCGGCAGGTTATCGCCGCAGGAGCTGAGGCCCTAAATCGCAGATCACACTCCAGCGGTGATTACCATCACAGATCTTTTGGCCAAGTTACGCCTCCCTGGGATTTCCGCATGTTGTCGGGTGGATTTCCTCCGTCCCGCACGCATATGTGGTGCGGATGTGCTCCGGACCGGCCGGCCGCGGGCTCCCCGCTGCCGGTCGCCGTGAGCTCCCGTGTTGCGCACCGTTCGCGCTCTCCTCCCGATACGCCCCCGTGCGCCCCGTCTCAGGCGATTCCGGTTCCGGTGCCGCGGGAATCCAGTTGGGAAGAAGTGGCGACTCCCGTGCACAAGACCTCCGCAGGCGGTGTCCGGAATGGCCCCTTGACCCTTCAACTCCCGCTTACGGACACTGTGTTGAGCACATACGCATACTTACGCACCAGGAGTCACACGCCCCGGCGGCCGCCCTCCGTCCCCTTTCTCGATTTCCCGCTGTCCGCGCACTCGGCGCCCGAAGGGATTGGCGGGGAATGCCGGCACATACGACCTCTCCCACGTTTATGCGGAAGAGCTTCCCCGCCGCATCCGCGGCATCACCACCGTCACCCCATCCGTCACCCCGTCCGTCACCCGGCCCGTGACCGCTTTCGCCGGCGCACCCGGCGCGAACCGCTCCACCGGCCGATACGGATCACCGGCTGCACCGCCCGGCCGCAGCCGCGGTCGACGAGGAAGGAATCGCCTGATGGCCACCCCGCTGACCGCGAGCCGGCTGCTGAAGGCACTGCGCGACGAGGGCCTGGTGGTCCATGAGGTCCGCAGCTGGCGTACGCACAATCGCAACGCGAAGGGCCCCTGGGGCCCGACGCACGGCGTGATGATCCACCACACCGCCACCGAGGGCACCGACACCTCGGTGGACCTCTGCTACGACGGGCGCTCCGATCTGCCGGGGCCGCTGTGTCTGGGCGTGATCGACAAAAAGGGCGAGGTCCATCTCGTCGGCAACGGCCGCGCCAACCACGCCGGGCTCGGCGACGGTGACGTACTGCGCGCGGTGATCAACGAGGACCCGGACCTGCCGACGGACAACGAGGCGGACACCGACGGCAACCGGCACTTCTACGGCTTCGAGTGCATCAACCTCGGGGACGGCAAGGACCCGTGGCCCGAGGAGCAGCGGATCGCCGTCGAGAAGGTGTCGGCCGCGATCTGCCGGGCGCACGGCTGGAACGAACGCTCGGTGATAGGCCACAAGGAGTGGCAGCCCGGGAAGGTCGATCCGCGCGGTATCGCGATGGACGACCTGCGCGGCCGGGTCAGGAAGCGGCTGGCGAAGCCGGCGGAGGGCGCGCCGGAGACGGACGGTACGGAACCGGACGGCTCGGGTCCGACGCCGCCGGAACCGCGGCCTCCGCGGTATGAACCGTTTCCCGGCCGGGACTTCTTCCGGTCGGGGACCAGCAGCCCGGTGATCACGGCGATGGGTGAACGGCTGGTCGCCGAGGGATGCGACCGCTACGAAGAGGGCCCCGGTCCGGAGTGGACCGAGGCGGACCGCGCGTCGTACGCGGCCTGGCAGCGCAAGCTCGGCTTCCGCGGCAAGGACGCGGACGGGGTGCCGGGGAGGGTCAGCTGGGAACGGCTGCGGGTGCCCAACTCGTAGTGGACGGCGGCTTGTTGCCGCACAAATACACCAAGGCCGGGCGGACCTCCCCCACAGAGGTCCACCCGGCTGTTCTTGGGTGTTCCGGCATCGGTCGCCGCCGCGACCGGGAGCCGGTGGTGCCGGCTGCGGCTCAGACGGCCTGAACCGGGAGGGCCGGCAGCGCCGGGATGTTGGCGGCGTTGGTCAGGTCGGCCAGGTCGGCGGGCACGGCCGGGACGGCGACGGCGTCGGTGAGGTTGGCGGGGACGGCGGGCACGGCCGGGGCGGCCGGGGCGGCCGGGAGGGCGTCGGTCACGTTGGCCGGGACGGCCGGGACGGCGTCGGTCACGTTGGCCGGGACGGCGGGCACGGCCGGGACGGCGTCGGTCACGTTGGCCGGGACGGCGGGCACCGCGGGCACGGACGGGACGGCGGGCACCGACGGGACGGCGGGCACGGCCGGGACGGCCGGGGTGGCCGGCACGGACTTCGCCGGGGTCAGGCTCCGGACGCCGGTGACGGCCTGGCCCGCGGTGCCCTGCGCGTCGGTCACGACGACGGTGGCCAGACCCTGCGCGAACGGGGCGGCGTCAGCGGCCGCACCCTGGGCGAAGGCCACCGCGTCGGCCGCCTTGCCCTGGGCGAACGGGGCCGCCTTGCCGACCTCACCCTGCGCGAACGGCGCCGCGTCGGCGGCCACGCCCTGGGCGAACGGCACCGCGTCGGCCGCGGCGCCCTGCGCGAACAGCTGCGCCTGGCCGCCGACGACGGTCACGAACGGGGTGGCCTGGCCGGCCGCGTCACCGGCGAGCTGACCGGCACCGCCGACCGCACCCTGGGCGACCGGCACGACCTTGACGACGACCCGGCGGGCGACGGGCGGCAGCACGTCGGCGGCGGTCTGGTCGACGACCGGACGCGCGGTGGCCAGCGCACCCTGGGCCTGCTTCGTCAGCTGCTCGGGACGGATGCCCGCACTGGCGAGACCGGCCAGCAGGTTGTCGGCCGAGCCGGGGGCCTTGGGCAGCGCGGGGGCCTTGGGCAGCGCCGGGGTGCCGGGCAGGGACGGGACGCCCGGGGTGGCGGGCAGCTTCGGAACGGCGGGCAGCGTGCCGTCCGTGAGGCGGCCGGCCTGGCCGAGGTCGGCGCCCTTGGCGGCCTTCTTGACGGTCTTGACGGCCTTCTTGGCCTGCTTCAGCCCGGCGGCCTCGTCCGGCAGGCCGGCGCCGTTGGCCTGCTTCTGCACGCCGTCGGCCGCGCCGGTCACGTCGCCGGCCTGCGGCAGCTCGCCGGTGGGCAGGCTGGGGGCCGACACGCCGCCGAGGGCGCCGGTGGCCTTGTCCGTCACCTCGCCGACCGTCTTCTTGGCGGTCTCGGCGGTCTTGGTCGCGGTGCCGGCCAGATCGCCGGTGGGCAGCTGCTTGGCGGTGTCGGTGACCGTGCCGGTGGACGGCAGGTCCGAACCGACGGGCAGCTCGGCGGCGTTGGCGCCGGCGGAGCCCAGGGCCCACAGACCGGTGGCGGCAGCGGCAACGACGATGGAACGACGGATGTGGGAGCGCATGGTGGTGAAGTCCTTCGAATTCGGAGGGGTTTGACGGGCAGACCTGTCCCGCCCCCGCGCGGCAGGTCCAGTTACAGACGCGGAGCGGTCTGCCCTAGCCCGGGAATTCGAGGATTTCTTCGGCACGCCGACGCGTCGGAGCGCCATCGGCCGTGCGGACGCCACCGGGCAGCAGCCGGAAGCGCGTGGGGTCCGCCGGGGCGGCGGCGTACTGGTCCCCGCCACGGGGGCCGTGGCCGTCACCGGCGGTGTGCGAGGTGGGCGCCACCGGGCCCTGCGGGAACTGCCCCGGAAGGCCGTCGTGGCCCGGGTCCCGCTGCTCGTGAACGGTGGCCGAGGAGCCCTCGGAGACCGGCTGGCGCAGGTCGTCGAGGAGCTGAGCCGCCTCTGCGGCGGCAGCGCGGTCGACCGTGGCGGCGGTCCGCGAACCGGCCGACGGCGCCTCGCCCGGCGTACGGCCGGGCTGGTGCGGGCCGCCGTCTCCGGGGTGTTCGGCGTGCTCACCGGACGGGAGGTGCACGGGCAGCGCGGCACCGGCCGAGTCCCCGATCTCCCGTACGACGCGGCTCACCGGCTCGGTGACCCGGCCGGTGACCGGTGCGGTCTGCTCGACGGCGGGCCGGACGGCCTTCGCCACCCCGTCGGACGCGGCGTGGGTGCGCTCGGCGAACCGCGCACCGGTCTCCTCGCCCCGGTCGGTGACCGCGGCGCGGGAACCGGACAGCCGGCTCGCCCCGTCCCGGGTGGCGGCCCGGTCCGGGGTGGACGCCTCGGCCGCGGGCCGCGCCGGGGCCACGGCCCCGGGCAGCTCCGCGCTCTGCGTGCGGTCGTCGGCATGGGCGCCGGGACCGAAGGCGAAGCCGAGGGCGATGAAGCCCACCAGGAAGAGCCCGGCCAGCAGCGCACGCCGCACGGCCACCGTGCGCGGCAGGCGCACAGTGGCAGGCAGGGCGAACACAGCAGACAAGGGGGGACCTTCCCATACGGACGGGGACAGCCGAGGAATGCCCTCGGAGTCACACGCGTCGCGGGCGATCGAGCGATGAGCTGATACTTGCATGAGCAACCAGGTGCCACGCAAGTCCCCCGGGGGCACCTGTCACCGTTGCTCCGCCATGTCCGGTATGGGCAGCGGCCGTTTCTCGATCGCGGCCGCCATCACGTCCGGGAAGAGGTCCGGAGTGCAGGCGAACGCCGGTGCGCCCAGGGCCGCGAGGGCCGCCGCGTGGTCGCGGTCGTAGGCGGGCGCCCCCTCGTCGGACAGTGCGAGCAGCGTCACGAACTGCACACCGGACGCCTTCATCGCGGCCACCCGCTTGAGCATCTCGTCCCGGATACCGCCCTCGTAGAGGTCGCTGATGAGGACGACGACGGTGTCGGCGGGGCGGGTGATACGGGACTGGCAGTAGGCGAGCGCGCGGTTGATGTCCGTGCCGCCGCCGAGCTGGGTGCCGAAGAGGACATCGACCGGGTCGTCGAGTTGGTCCGTCAGATCGACGACCGAGGTGTCGAAGACGACCAGCCGGGTGTCGAGGGTCCGCATGGAGGCCAGCACCGCGCCGAACACCGAGGCGTAGACGACCGAGGCGGCCATCGAACCGGACTGGTCGATGCAGAGCACCACGTCCTTCTTCACCGACCGCGCGGCGCGGCCGTAGCCGATCAGCCGCTCCGGCACGACCGTGCGGTACTCGGGGAGGTAGTTCTTGAGGTTCGCCCGGATCGTGCGGTCCCAGTCGATGTCGCGGTGGCGCGGCCGGCTGATACGGGCGGAGCGGTCCAGTGCCCCGGTGAGGGTGGCGCGGGTGCGCTGCGCCAGCTTCTTCTCCAGCTGTTCCACGACCTTGCGGACGACGGCGCGGGCGGTCTCCTTGGTGGTCTCCGGCATGACCTTGTTGAGCGACAGCAGGGTGCCCACGAGATGCACATCCGCCTCGACGGCCTCCAGCATCTCCGGCTCCAGCAGCAGCGTGGACAGCCCCAGCCGGTCGATGGCGTCCCGCTGCATCACCTGCACCACGGACGACGGGAAGTACGTCCGGATGTCGCCGAGCCAGCGGGCCACCCCGGGCGCCGAGGCGCCGAGCCCCGCCGAACGCCTGCCGCCGTCGGCCGTCTTGGCGCCGCGGCCCTTCTCCCGTCCGTAGAGCGAGGCCAGCGCCCCGTCCATCGCGGCGTCCCGGCCGCTGAGCGCACACCCCGTGCCGTCCGCGCCGCCCCCGCCGAGCACCAGCCGCCAGCGGCGCAGCCGTTCGGCCTCGGGGGTGGGGGCGACGGCCGGTGTGGTGGCCGGGTCCTCGGCCGCGGCCGTCGTCGCTGCCGGGGTGTGGGCCGTGGGCGTGGCCGGGGCGGTGGCGGTGGCCGGGGCCGTCGGGTCCGGTGTCGTGGTGGTCATGTCCGTGCCCCCGTGAGGTCGTCGGCCGGGCGGGAGTCGCCGGCCGGGCGGGATGGGTCCGGTTGCTCGTCGTCGAAGCCGCGCTGTCCGATGCCCAGCAGCATGCGGAGCGTGGGAAGGACGGCCGCGGCACGATCGCGGTCCAGGCCGGGGCCGAAGCCGGGCACGGCCGCGTCCGGGGCGTCGCCGGCCGGGTGGCGGGGTGCCGTCGCGGGACCGCGGCGGACCAGTTCGCCGAGGGTGCGCCGCACTCCGGACTCGTACTCGGCGAAGGTGCGGCGCAGCAGCGGGAGGACGTCGGTGAACGCGGCGTCCGGCACACCGGTCAGCCAGCCGTCGACCAGCGCCAGCAGGCGGGCGTCATGGACCAGCAGCATGCCGCCGTCCCCGCCGCCGGCGAAGCCCTCGATCCAGCCGGCGGCCTCGGTGGGCGGGGTGCCCGGCGACAGGGCGAGCCCCATCAGCCGCTCCGCTCCCCCCTCGCCCAACTCGCCGTCGTCCAGCAGGAGGCGGGTCGCCCGGCCGCGGAGCAGCCCCGGCACGGCGTCCCGTTCGCTGACCGCCCGCAGCACTCCGGCCCAACGGGCCCGCAGCTGCTTCCCGCCCGCCTGCCGCTCGCTCTCCGGCCGGCCGAGCAGGCCGACGGCCTGGTGGGTGGCGTCGAGATGGCCGCGCATCTCGGCGGCTCCGTCGGCGTCCAGCCCCGGGCAGGCCGGTGGCAGTCCGACGAAGACCCGCTCAGCCAGGCCCGTGGCCACCTCGCGGAGCGCGGCGGCGTCCGTGCCGCGCACATCGCCGTAGCGCACGGACCGTACGAGGGCGGGCAGCGCTTGGGCGAGATGGCCCACGTCCGCGTCCAGCGCCGCGCGGTCCGCGAGCGTCTGCATCACCACCGGGAGGGCGTCGGGGAGTTCGGCGAGCAGACAGCGCTCGGCGAGCGCCGTGACCTCGGCGAGGCCGGCTGCTCCGGCCGCCTCGGACGCCGCCTTGGCGGTGGCGGCCGCGAGCACGGTCGTGCCCCAGATGCCGGCCTCCGCGACCCGTACGGCGAGCTCCGGCTCCCAGCGCAGCCGCCAGGTCTCCCGGAAGGTGCCCGTGCTGCCGCGGGAGCGGGTGGGCTCGCCCCAGGGGATGCCGAGCAGCCGCAGCCGGTGCAGCAGCCGGCTGCGCCCGGCGTCGGTCTCCTTGCGCAGATCCAGTTCCAGTTCCCGTTCCAGCACCTCGGGTTTGAGCCGCAGCGTCCGGCGGCTGCGGTCGATGTCCTGTTGCAGCGGCACCGCGGGGGCGTCCTCCGGGACCTCGCCCAGCACCTCGCCGACCACCAGCCGGTCGTGGATCAGCGAGGACGGGGCATCGGTTCCGTCGCCCATGACGGCGCGCACCGCGTCGTCCAGCTCCGTCAGCCCGGCGAGCGGGCGGCCGCGGACCGTGGCCAGCCCCTCGGCGAGCCGCACCGCTTCGATGACATGCGCCGACGAGACGGCGTAGTCCTCCTCTCGGAGCAGCCCGGCGACCTTGGTCAGCCAGCGTTCCACCGGGCGGTCGGGGGCGCTGAAAAGATGGCCGTACCAGCCGGGGGAGGCGATTCCGGCGCCGTAGCCGCTGCGGCGGGAGAGCCGGCGGTGGGTCCAGGGCACCCAGGTCACCGCCGTCTTCACCTTCGGCAGGCCCTTGAGCAGCTGCCGGTCGGCGGTCATGGTGGTGCGCCGCGCCAGGGCGGGGACGTGCCAGGCGCCGCACACCACGGCGAGGTCGTCCCCGAACTCCCGGCGCGCGGCCCGCAGCCGGAGCCGCATATGGGCCTCCCGCACCGGGTCGCGGTCATGGCCCCCGTCGCCGTAGGTCTCCCGCAGCGCGCCCATCGCCTCGGCCAGCGCGGCGAACGACGCCAGCGCGTCCGCGCCGGCTCCCCCGCTCCCGCGGTGCTCGATCACGTCCTCCCACCAGCGCTCGGGGTCGTCGTACCCGGCCGCCTCGGCCAGCACCCCGATCGGATCGATCCGCACCTCGGCACCGGAGCCGGCCTCCTGCCCGCCGGCCGTCTCGTCCGCCGCCTCGTCCGCCGTCTCCCGATCGTCCGCCGTCTCCTCGTCTTCCCCCCGCGCCAGGGAGTGCGCCGCGGGCAGATCGATGAAACGGACCGGGACGCCGTGCGCCAGCGCCCAGCGCATCGCCACCCACTCCGGGGAGAACTCGGCCAGCGGCCAGAACGCGGCGCGGCCGGGGTCGTCCTGCACATGGGCGAGCAGCGCGACGGGCGGCCGCATCCCCTCCCGGGCGGCCAGTGGCACCAGTTCGTCCGCCTCCGGCGGCCCCTCGATCAGGACCGCGGTCGGCCTGCACTGCTCCAGGGCGGCCCGCACCGCCCGGGCCGATCCGGGGCCGTGATGGCGCACCCCGAGCAGCACCGGCCCGCCCCCGTGGGTCGTTCGCTCGCTGCGCTCGCTCATGCGCTCACCTCGCGGCAGGCGCGGTAGAAGTCCTTCCAGCCGTCGCGCTCGCGCACCACGGTCTCCAGATACTCCTGCCATACGACCCGGTCGGCCGCGGGGTCGCGGACCACGGCGCCGAGGATTCCCGCGGCCACGTCGCCGGAGCGCAGCACACCGTCGCCGAAGTGGGTGGCCAGCGCCAGCCCGTTCGTCACCACGGAGATGGCCTCGGCCGTGGAGAGGGTGCCGGAGGGGGACTTGAGCTTGGTCCGGCCGTCGGTGGTGAGGCCGGACCGCAGTTCGCGGAAGACCGTGACGACCCGGCGGATCTCGTCCAGTCCCTCCGGTCCGGTCGGGAGGTCCAGCGAGCGCCCTATCTGCCCGACCCGGCGGGAGACGATGTCCACCTCCTCGTCCGGGGTGGCGGGCAGCGGGAGTACGACGGTGTTGAAGCGGCGGCGCAGCGCGCTGGAGAGTTCGTTGACCCCCCGGTCGCGGTCATTGGCGGTGGCGATCAGGTTGAAACCGCGGACCGCCTGCACCTCCTGCCCCAACTCCGGGATGGGCAGGGTCTTTTCCGACAGGACGGTGATGAGCGTGTCCTGTACGTCGGCGGGTATACGGGTCAGCTCCTCGACCCGCGCGGTCATGCCCTGCGCCATCGCGCGCATCACCGGGCTGGGCACCAGCGCCTCGCGGCTGGGGCCGTGCGCGAGCAGCTGGGCGTAGTTCCAGCCGTAGCGGATCGCCTCTTCTGGGGTGCCGGCGGTGCCCTGCACCAGGAGGGTGGAATCGCCGCTGACGGCGGCCGCCAGATGCTCGGACACCCAGGTCTTCGCTGTGCCGGGCACGCCCAGCAGGAGCAGTGCGCGGTCCGTTGCGAGGGTGGTCACGGCGACCTCGACGATCCGGCGCGGGCCGACGTACTTGGGGGTGATGACCGTGCCGTCGGGGAGGGTGCCGCCGAGGAGGTAGGTCGCGACCGCCCACGGCGAGAGCCGCCAGCGCGCCGGCCGCGGCCGGTCGTCGGCCGCCGCGAGGGCCCGCAGCTCGCCCGCGAAACTGTCCTCGGCATGCGGCCGCAGCGCCTCGCCGCCCGCGGCTTCCGGCGCCGCCCCCGCGGTCTGCCGGCTCGTGTCGTCGGTCGTCCCGAAGCTGTTCGCGGACATGGTTCCCCCTCGTCGCACGGTGTGCGGCCGGCACCTCGCAATCGCGGCGGCCGCTTGCGGAATCAACCCTGCACCACGCCACTGACAATCGCCCGAAAAGCGGCTCTGGCCTGCGAGTTCATCGCGGCCCACAGCGATTGTCAGTGGGGCGCCGTAGCGTCGGAGACATGAATCCGCAGGGGGAACGCTGGACGACGGATCAGGTGCTCGCACTGGCACCTGACGAGGCATCACGCAGAGCGGGCGGCAAGCTCGCGGCGCCCGGACCGTGGTCGGAAACGGGCGCGGGCGGGGACGCGGTGTGGGGGCAGTGCAAGGGCAGCGGCAAGAAGCCGTATCAAACGGTCGTGGACCTCAACGGGCCCGCGTTCACGTGCAGTTGCCCCAGCCGTAAGTTTCCCTGCAAGCACGCCCTGGGACTGCTGCTGCTCTGGGCGGGCGACGACGGCGGAGAGGTGCCGGCCGGGGAACCGTCCCCCTGGGCGGGTGAGTGGCTGGCCGGACGGCGGGAGCGGGCCGGGCGCGCCGCGGGCGCGCCGTCGGGCGCGGGCGCCCCGTCGCGTGCACCCGCGGACCCGGAGGCCGCCCGGCGGCGGGCGGAGCGCCGGATGCAGCGGATCGGCGCCGGGGCCACGGAGCTGGAACAGCGACTGGAGGATCTGCTCCGGTCCGGACTGGCGTCGGACGGGAGCGAGGGCGACTCCTGGGACGAGACGGCGGCCCGCATGGTCGATGCCCAGGCTCCCGGACTCGCCTCGCGTGTACGGGAGTTGTCGTCCGTAGTGGCGTCCGGGCCGGACTGGCCGGCCAGGATGCTGGAGGAGTGTGCGCTGCTGCACCTCCTCGACCAGGGGTTCCTCGGCATCGAGCGGCTGCCGGGCCCGCTCGCCGCGACGGTCCGCGCGCGCGTCGGGCTGACCACGGAAGCGGCGGACCTGCTGACCGGCTCCGAGGCGGCGACCGTCCGGGACCGCTGGCTGGTGCTCGCCCAACAGGACAGCGATGACGGCAAGTTGCTCACCCGCAGAATCTTTCTGCGGGGCGAGCGGACCGGCCGGATGGCGCTGCATCTCTCCTTCGGCGGCTCCACCGGCCGCCCCCTGGACCTGGCGCTGCCGCCCGGCCTGGTGCTCGACGCGGACCTCGCCTACTACCCGGGTGCCCGCCCGCTGCGTGCCACCTTCGGCGAGCGGCACGCCCCGGTGACCCACGGGCCGGTGCCCCCGGGCGGTGGCATAGACGCCGCCCTGGCCGCATACGGCGACGCGCTGCGCGACGACCCGTGGCTGGATTCCTGGCCGGTGGTGCTCAGCGAGGTCACCCCGATACCGAGCCGCGACGGGACGGGGTGGCAACTGGCCGACGCTGACGGCGAGTCGGCACTCCCGCTCGACCCGCGCTGCGTCGGCCGGACCAGCCTGTGGCAGCTGGTCGCCCTGTCGGGCGGGGCCCCGATCACGGTCTTCGGCGAATGCGGCCATCGCGGCTTTCTGCCGCTGACCGCCTGGGACCCCACCCCGGTGTCCCTGTGACCCGCACCGGCGCCACGACACCCCGGCCCGCCCGGCCGCCGTCCACCCCCGATGCCTGGAGGAAGGGCATGACGCGCACCACCCCCACCCCTTCACCCACCCCCGCCACTTCACCCACCCCCACGACCTCACCCACCCCCACCACGTCACCCGTCCCCTTCACTTCACCCGCCCCCTCCGCCGCGGCCACCACGGCCGCCCCCGCCCCCTGGTCCGATCTCGTGAGCGCCGCGTTGCTGGGGACCGAACGGCGGACCCCGCCGGTGGCGGCGCGGCCGGGGCAGGGCCCCGCGGCCGCGCTGCTGGACGCGGCCGCGGTGAGCACGGTGCGCCGGCGCGCCGCACTGCGCCCCGCGCCGGCCGGTGAACGGCCCGCCCCGGCCCCGGCCGACCCACGGCCCCCGCTGCCGCCCGCGGCCCGCCGCCGGCTGTCCCTGCTGCTCGCCGACCGCGGCGCCGGCGGAGGCGGCAGCCGCCGTGGCACGGCCCCCGACCTCACCGAGCTGCTGCCCCAGTGGCTGACCGCCGCCGTCGACCACGGCTACCGCGCCCCGGAGGTCCTGCTGCCCGCGCTGCTCGACGCCGCCCGGGCCCGTACGGACCTGCGGCCCGCCGCGCTCACCCTGGCGGGGCCGCGGGCCCTGTGGCTGGCCCGGCTCAACGACGAATGGAAGTTCGCGCTCCGGGGGACCGGCAGCCGGGCCGGGCTCCCCGGCGACGGTGACCCCGCGGCCGTACGGCGCACCTGGGAGGAGGGCCTGTTCGCGGAGCGGGTCGCCCTGCTGACCGCCCTGCGCCGCCACGACCCGCCCGCGGGCCTGGCACTGCTGACCACGACCTGGCCCACGGAACGGGCCGAGGACCGCCTGATGTTCCTCGACTCACTGCGCGCGGACCTCTCGGCGGCGGATGAGCCCTTCCTCGAACAGGCCCTGGCCGACCGCAGCCGCAATGTCCGCGCCACCGCCGCCGAACTGCTCTCCACGCTGCCCGGCTCCCCCCTCGCGGCCCGTATGGCGCAGCGGGCGCACACCTGCATCGGCCTGGACCGCACGGCCGACGCACCGGTGATCGCGGTGGAGGCACCCCATGAGTGCGATCCGGGGATGCAGCGGGACGGCGTGGCCCCCAAGCCCCCCTCCGGACGGGGCGAACGGTCCTGGTGGCTGAGCCAGTTGGTGGAGGCGACACCCCTGGACGGCTGGCACCCACGCTTCGGGGGCCGGGACGCGGCGGCGATCATCGCGCTGCCGGTGGGCGACGACTGGCGGACGGAGCTGCACGATGCCTGGTGCCGCGCCGCCGTGCGCCAGCGGAACGCCGACTGGGCGCGGGCGCTGCTGGGGGCGCCGGCCGCCCCGTCCCAGGCCGCCGAGGTCGCCCCGGCCGGCTCGTCACGGGACCTGACGAAGCTGCTGACCGTGCTTCCCGAGGACGAACGGGCCCGCTGGGTGGCGGAGTTCATCGCGGCGCACGGCCTGTCGGAGGCCTTCCGGATGCTCGGGGTGTGTGCGGTCCCGTGGGCCGAGCCGCTCGGCGGAGCGGTGGTCGACGCCCTGGACATCGCCCGGGACGCGGGCAGCTACCCCTGGAGCTTCAGCGGGGTGATGGGCCTGGCCGAGCGCTGTCTGGACCCGGCCGCCGCGGACCGTCTGGACATGCTCACGGCCGCCACGGACGAGCCGGAGGGCGCCTCGCCCGGCTCCGGCGGCTACTGGTCCGAGGCCTTCCAGCGCCTGGTCGGCACCCTGCGCCTGCGCGCCACCATGCGTACGGAACTCACCCCGCCACCCACCGGCGACGACACCGGCCCCGGCCCGGACCGCAGTACCGGTGCCGCACCCACCGCCCCCCACGGGGCCGAGCCGGGCCCCCGCCTGCCATGACCGCGGACATCAAGACCGCGCACAGCAAGACCGCGGACATCAAGACGGCGGACAGCAAGGTCACGAACACCAAGGTCACGGACGCCAGGGCCGCCCCCGCCGTGGCCGCGCGTACCGGGGCCCGCCGCCCCGGTCCCCCACCGCGGCCCGGCCGCCGGGCCGGGCCGCCGCACCGGCTCCGCGGCGTCTCAGACCGCCAGCGAACGGACGTGAGTGTGGACCCACTCCACGATCGAGGCGGTCGTGGCGCCCGGCGTGAAGATCTCCGCGACACCCTGGGCCTTGAGCGGGGCGATGTCCGCCTCGGGGATGATGCCGCCGCCGAAGACCTTGATATCCGCCGCGTCCCGCTCCTCCAGGAGGGCGATGACCTTCGCGAAGAGGGTGTTGTGCGCCCCGGAGAGGATGGACAGCCCGATCGCGTCGGCGTCTTCCTGGATCGCGGTGTCGACGATCTGCTCGGGGGTCTGGTGCAGCCCGGTGTAGATCACCTCCATACCGGCGTCGCGCAGCGCCCGCGCGATGACCTTGGCGCCCCGGTCGTGCCCGTCCAGGCCCGGCTTGGCCACCACCACACGGATCGGCCCCGACCGGCCCGCCGCGCTCTGGCTCCCCGCTTGCGCTTCGTCATGCCGAGCCACACTCATCACTGCCTCCAAGCCATGCACGGCACTGTGGTGCCGCCGAGCCGACAATCGATCGCGCGACCGCGATCCGGCGGCCACGAGCGTGAACGAACGTTATCGCCAGCATCGCGTACCCAGCCGTTTCGTGACATCCGGGGAGGGGGAAATCACACACGGGACACGTTCGCTACGCGCCGCGTCCCGCGTGTCGTGCCGCCGGAGCCGGGCGGCGCAGGGCGCGGGCCGGGCGCACGGGGAGCAGCCGGGCCACCGAACCGCCGGGCACGCGTCAGCGCCATCAGTCGCCTGCCCGTCATCGCCGCCCAGGGCTTCCCGCGAGGGCATACGGGGGTCGACGCCGCCTTCCGCGTGCCGTTCGGGAGGTCGGCCATGCAGGCCCTGCCCTTTCTCTCCGCACCCCTTCTGTTCGCGCGCCTGGTTTCCACGCCCCTCCGGTGCGCGCGCCTGCTCCCCACCCGCACCTCTTCCCTTCTCCTGCGCAGCACGGTCGTGGACCTGGCGATCCTCGCCGGCCATCTCCTCCTCTATCCGACCGGCATCTCCCAGGAACGCCCCATGCCACGAACCACAGCCCCTCCCGTAGCCGAGCCCCCGGAGGGGTTCCTGGAGCCGGCGGCCCCGCAGCCCGCCCCCGGCGCGCCCACGATGCTGCCGACCGAGGGCCGGGCCCATCCGCCGGTCCTCCTGCTCCACGGCTTCATCGACAACCGCTCCGTGTTCCTGCTGCTGCGCCGCTCACTGCACCGGCACGGCTGGCGCCATGTCGAGGCGCTCAACCACTCCCTGCTGACCTGCGATCTCCGTAAGGCCGCCGAGCTGCTCGGCCGCCATGTGGAGGAGGTCTGTGCCCGGACCGGCCATCGCCGGGTGGACCTCGTGGGCCACAGCCTCGGCGGGCTCATCGCCCGCTATTACGTACAGCGGCTGGGCGGCGACACCCGCGTCCGTACGGTGATCACGCTCGGCACCCCGCACTCCGGCACCCGTATCGCACCCCTGCTGTCGGCCCACCCCCTCGTCCGCCAGATGCGCCCCGATTCCGAGGTGATAGCGGAGTTGGCGCGGCCCGCGCCGAATTGCCGCACGCAATTCGTGGCTTTCTGGAGTGCCGAGGACCAGGTGATGGTTCCGGCCACAACAGCGAGAATCAGTCACCCTGATTTGCTCGCGTACAACGTGCATGTCGCCGGTGTCGGACATCTCGCCCTGCCGGTCAATGGCACCGTCGCCGCCGGAATACGGGAAGCGCTGGCCGCGGCGGAAACCGCGGAAGGAGCCGCGGAGACCATTTCGGTGGCCTGACCGGCCGACCGCGACGACCGCGAGGACCTGCCAGGCGTCCGCGGGAGGTCGTCACGACGCCGTATCGGTGCCGTATCCACGACATGATCTTGACCAGAAGTCGAACAAACTTCGAACGAGGCGCCAAGAGCTCGCATGGGGACTGCCGAAAGGCGGCCAAATGCCCGATCTGGCCTAGCCCAAAACCAGTTGAAGATTGTCGCCGTCGCGTACCGCCGGGTACAGTCGCCGCTAATTCTCCTGCTGCCGAGGCGAAAGAGAAGTTGGTGAACGACCGTCACCCCTCGGGGGCCCAGCCTCCGACCGGCTCTCCTGCCGACGCCTCGTATGCGCATTACCCGGCCTACGACTCCTATGCACAGCAGGCCCCGGCCGGTGTCGCCGAATACGGCGACGGCGACCCCCTCTTCGGCTCGCTCCCCGGCTCGTACGAGACCGGTATGTACGACACCGGCACCTATGACACCGGGATGTACGACACCGGCACACACAGTGCGACGGGCGCCTACGGCATGAGCGTCTATGGCACCGGCACATACGGCACCGATGCCTACGACACGGGGACATACCCGGCGGGCGACGGCTATGCCACCGGCGCGTACGACACCGGAAGCTACACCTCCCCCCAGTGGGACACCGGCGCATGGGAGACCGGCGGATGGGACACCGGCGCCTATGCCGCCGCCGACCCGCACGCCTCCGGCGCGGGCTACGACCCGTACGCGCACACCACCTACGACGCCCCGGCGCACGACGCGAGCGCGTACGCCTCGTCCGGGTTCGAGACGGCCGGTTATGACGCCACCGCGTACGGTCACGGCGGCTACGACACCGGGAGCTATCCCACCGGCGCGTATGACACCGGCAGTTACGCCACCGGCGCGTACGAGGCCGCCGATACCTTCGACGCCTTCGACCGGCAGGCCACCGCGCTCCAGGAGACCGCGAGCTACGAGGCCACCGCGATCTGGTCGACCACGGACCAGGACCTGCTCGCCAATATCCCGGCGCAGGCCGGGCCGCCCCCGACCGACACCCTCCAGTGGGACAGCGCCACTTGGGACGAGGCCGGACATTTCAGCAACGGCGGCCCCGACGGCGAGCGGCCCGCGAACGACCCGTACGACACCGGCCGGGCCGACACCGGCCGGGCCGAGGCGGACGAGCACTCGCCCGGCGACGCCGAGGACTACAGCGAGGCCGCGGCCGTGGCGGACGCCATGACGCAGGCCATGCCGATCACCCCCGCCGCCCCTGCCCCTGCCCCCGCCCCGGCCGGCCGGCGGGTCGCCGGGCCGGACGCCGGGAAGGTCGTCCGCGGCCGGGGCCGGCGGCGTACGGCGAAGCGGTCGGCGCTGCTGACCGTCGCGGTGCCCTCGGTCGCCGCCATGGGCGTGTGCGCGGTGGCCGCCGCGTCCGTCACCGGCTTCGGCGGGGACGACCAGGCTGATGCGACCGCCCAGGCCGCGCCCGATGCCGGGGCCGTCAAGCCGGCCGCGGCCAACAACAAGCTCGACACCCAGCTCGCCGGACTCAGCGCCAGCGCCGACGACTTCCGCGACCGGGCCAGCCGTACCCAGGAGCGGATCGACCTCAAGGAGCGCCAGGCGCTGGAGCGCAAGCGCAAGGCGGAGGAGGCGGCCCGCAAGGAGGCGATGCGGCCCAAGTTCCTGCTGCCGGTCAAGCAGCACGGGCTGAGCGCCCAGTTCGGCCAGGCCGGGGTGAACTGGATGTCGCTGCACACCGGTATCGACTTCCCGGTCAGCTACGGCACCCCGGTCATGTCCGCCACCGACGGCACCGTACGCACCCAGTGGAACTCCGCCTACGGCAACATGGCGATCGTGACGGCGCCCGACGGCACGGAGACCTGGTACTGCCATCTCAGCAGCACCAAGATCCGCTCCGGTTCGGTCAAGGCCGGTGACCAGATTGCCTATTCGGGCAACTCCGGCAATTCCACCGGTCCGCATCTGCACTTCGAGGTGCGTCCCGGCGGCGGCGCGGCGGTCGACCCGCTGCCGTGGCTGCGCGACCACGGCCTCGACCCGAACTGACCGCCGACGCTCCGTCGAAGCCCCCGAGGCATGCGCCCGGGGGCTTCCGGCTTCCGGCTTCCGTTACAGCTTCTCCACCGGCGCGTACCGCAGCAGCAGCCGCTTGGGCTTCTCGCCGCCGAAGTCGATCGTCGCCTCGGCGTTGTCACCGCTGCCCTTGACGCCGACGACCGTGCCGAGGCCGAAGCTGTCGTGTGTGACGCGGTCGCCGGTGGCCAGCGAGACCACCGGGCGGTCCGAGGTGCGGCGGGTCGCGAAGCCGCTGGGGCCCTTGGCGCGCGACGACGACAGCGAGGAGCCGAAGCCGCCTCCGCCGCCGGCCGACAGGCCGCCCATGGAGGCGGACGGCGTCGCCGGGCCCGTCCGCTTCCACTCCACGTAGTCGTCCGGGATCTCCTCCAGGAACCGGGAGGGCGGGTTGTATGAGGGCTGGCCCCAGGCGCTGCGCATCGTCGAGCGGGTGACATAGAGCCGCTCGCGGGCGCGGGTGATGCCGACATAGGCCAGCCGGCGCTCCTCCTCCAGCTCTTTGGTCTGGCCGAGCGAGCGCATGTGCGGGAAGACGCCGTCCTCCATGCCGGTCAGGAAGACCACCGGGAATTCCAGGCCCTTGGCGGTGTGCAGCGTCATGAGGGTGATGACGCCGCTGCCTTCCTCGTCCTCGTCCGGGATCTGGTCGGAGTCGGCGACCAGGGCGACCTGCTCCAGGAAGTCGGAGAGGGTGCCGGGGTTCTCCTCCCCGCGGTCCTGCTCGAATTCCAGGGCGACGGCGGCGAGTTCCTGGAGGTTCTCGATCCGGGTCTCGTCCTGGGGGTCGGTGGAGGCCTGGAGCTCGGCGAGGTAGCCCGTACGCTCCAGGACCGCTTCCAGGATGGTGGCGGGGCCGGCGCCGGACTCGACGATGGTCCGCAGCTCCTCCATGAGGACGTTGAAGCGCTTGACGGCGTTGGCGGAGCGGGCCGCCATGCCGTAGGCCTCGTCGACCCGGCGCAGCGCCTGCGGGAAGGTGATCTTCTCGCGGAGCGACAGGGCGTCGATCATCGCCTCGGCGCGGTCGCCGATGCCGCGCTTGGGAACGTTGAGGATGCGGCGCAGCGGGACGGTGTCCTCGGGGTTGGCGAGCACCCGCAGATAGGCGAGCACATCGCGGACCTCCTTGCGCTCGTAGAAGCGCACACCGCCGACGACCTTGTAGGGCAGCCCGACCCGGATGAAGATCTCTTCGAAGACACGGGACTGGGCGTTGGTGCGGTAGAAGACGGCGACATCGCCGGCCCTGGCGTCCTTGGCGTCCGTCAGCCGGTCGATCTCGTCGGCGACGAACTGGGCCTCGTCGTGCTCGGTGTCGGCGACATAGCCGGTGATCTTGGGGCCGGCGCCGGCGTCCGTCCAGAGGTTCTTGGGGCGGCGGTTCTCGTTGCGCTCGATGACGGCGTTGGCGGCGGACAGGATCGTCTGCGAGGAGCGGTAGTTCTGCTCCAGCAGGATCGTGGTCGCGTCCGGGTAGTCCTCCTCGAACTGGAGGATGTTGCGGATCGTGGCGCCGCGGAAGGCGTAGATCGACTGGTCGGCGTCACCGACGACGCAGAGTTCGGCGGCGGTCTCGGCGGGGCCGACCAGTTCGCGTACGAGGGTGTACTGGGCGTGGTTGGTGTCCTGGTACTCGTCGACGAGGACATGGCGGAAGCGGCGGCGGTAGTGCTCGGCGACGTCCGGGAATGCCTGGAGCAGATTGACCGTCGTCATGATGATGTCGTCGAAGTCCAGGGCGTTGGCCTCGCGCAGCCGGGCCTGGTACATCGCATACGCCTCGGCCAGGGTCTTCTCGAACCCGTCGGCAGCGGTCCCGGCGAAGGTCTCCTCGTCGATGAGCTCGTTCTTGAGGTTGGAGATCTTCGCGCTGAAGGACTTGGGCGGGTAGCGCTTGGGGTCCAGATCCAGATCACGGCAGACCAGGGCCATCAGGCGCTTGGAGTCGGCCGCGTCGTAGATCGAGAAGGACGAGGTGAAGCCCAGCTTCTTGGACTCGCGGCGCAGGATGCGGACGCAGGCGCTGTGGAAGGTGGAGACCCACATGGCGTTCGCGCGCGGGCCGACCAGTTCCTCGACGCGCTCCTTCATCTCACCGGCGGCCTTGTTGGTGAACGTGATCGCGAGGATCTGGCCGGGGTGGACATGCCGCTCGGCGAGCAGATGCGCGATGCGGTGGGTGAGCACCCGGGTCTTGCCGGAGCCGGCGCCGGCGACGATCAGCAGCGGGCCGCCGGTGTGCACCACCGCGGCCTTCTGCTCGTCGTTGAGCCCCTCCAGCAGCGTCGCCGGGTCGATGGCGGGGCGGGCGGCGCCGTCGCGGTAATACGACTCCCTGGGCGCGGGCGCGTCGAACCTCCCGCCGAAGAGGTCGGCGGGGATCTCCTCCGGGGCCGGGCCGTGCTCGTCCTCGGGGGGCGGGGGGTGCTCCTCCTCGCCCTTGTGGCCGAGGTCCGCCAGGAAGCTGTCGTCAAAGAGGCTGCTCATCGCCCACCGAGTCTAGGCCGCCGCACTGACAGTCCGCCGCGGAGTGGCGGATTGCGGGCCGTCTCCGGTCGGCCCCGGGCGCAGGGGCAGGTCAGGGGCCGGCGGCCAGGCGCCGGCCGGGTGGCGCTTCGGTTACCCGAACCCGACATCTGCCACAACAACCCCCGCATCGCGTTCAGGTCACGAAAAGGTTTCGGGCATATCGAACATCAGCCTTCACAGGAGCCACACGAGTTGGCTAACGTCCTCGCTCAGGCAGCCCGCCTCCCCGCGGACGACAGGTTCGCACGGGCCGCCGACGCCGAGTCCGGCCTGCCCTCAGGCACCCGGAGCCGGGGACCCACCAGCACCACCGGGGTGAATCGATCCGTACGGCCGTCGCCAGTGGACGTCCGGACCGTAGGGCAAGCCTTCCGTCAGCGACACCGCCCGAACCCGACAGCTAACCCGGTAGGCGGTCCACGGAAGGAGTTGCCGGTCTTGGCGTCGCATCGCAAGCCGCGCACCAGCGTTCTCGCCTCACCCACCGGCCGTCGTACGGCGGCCGGACTCACCACCGCCGCCCTCGCCTCGGTCACCCTGCTCTCGCAGTCCGCCCAAGCGGCCCCCACGGCGCCCAAGCCCACCGTCGAAGAGGTCAAGCAGAAGGTCGACGACCTCTACCACCAGGCCGAGGTGGCCACCCAGAAATACAACGCCGCCAAGGAGCGCGCCGAGAGCCAGCGCGACACCGTGGACGAGCTGCTCGACGCCTCCGCCAAGCGCGCCGAGAAGATGAACGAGTCCCGGCGCCTGCTGGGCACCTTCGCCTCGGCGCAGTACCGGACCGGCGGCATGAACCCGACGGCGCAGCTGATGCTCGCCAAGGACCCACAGCAGTACGTCGACCGCAACCACCTCATGGAGCGGCTGACCGGCCGGCAGAAGCAGGCCGTCACCGACTACCAGGAGCAGCAGGCGGCGGCCACCAAGCAGCGCGCCCAGGCGACCCGCAGCCTGGAGCGGTTGCAGGCGTCGCAGGCCTCCCTCAAGGAGTCCAAGCGCTCCGTCCAGGACAAGCTGTCCGAGGCCCGGCAGCTGCTGTCCCGGCTGACCGCCCAGGAGAAGGCGCGGCTGGCGGAGCTGGAGCGCCAGAAGGAGGCGGCGGCCAAGCGCCGGGCCGCGGAGGAGGCGCGCAAGCAGCAGGAGCGGGAGCGCCAGCGGCAGCAGGACGGCGACGGCTCGACCGGGGGCTCCACGGGTGGCGACTCCACGGGTGGCTCCACGGGCGACTCGGCCACCAGCAAGGGCGAAAAGGCGCTCGCCTTCGCCCGCGCTCAGATAGGCAAGCCGTACGTCTGGGGCGCGACCGGGCCCACTTCCTACGACTGCTCGGGGCTGACCCAGGCGGCGTGGAAGGCGGCGGGCGTCGATCTGCCGCGGACGACCTGGGACCAGGTCAAGGTGGGCCAGCGGGTGGCCACCAAGGATCTTCAGCCCGGCGACCTGGTCTTCTTCTATGACGACATCAGCCACGTCGGCATGTACATGGGCGACGGGAAGATGGTGCACGCTCCGAAGCCGGGCGCCAGCGTCCGGGAGGAGTCGATCTACTACATGCCGATATACGGGAGCGTCCGTCCGGGCTGAGCCCGCCCCGCTCCCCCAGCAGACCACCCCCCACGGTCACCCCCCACACGCCACCGCGCGGCCGTCGCCTCCCCATACGGAGGCGAGGACCGCGCGGTGTGCCGTGGTGGGACGCTCGTCAGGTCCAGAGCACCGCGATGAAGATGTTGGCCACGGTCAGACCGCCGACCGCGCCGAAGAGCGGCTTGTCGACCGTCTCGTCGTCCCGCTTGACGTAGACCAGCGCCAGGATCACCACCAGGACGGCCATCTTGATGCCGAGCTTGAGGTTGTTCAGCGGGTGGTCCTGGGCCTGGTTGAGGCCGACCAGCACGATGCCGGTGACCAGCATCGTCAGCGCGCCGTGCAGCATGGCCGGCACGAAGCGGGCGGTGCCCGCGCTCATCGCCTTCATCTGGGTCAGAAAGCCGCCCAGCAGGGAGGCGATGCCGATGATGTGCAGGCCGACGAAGATATTGATTACTACGTCCATAGTGCTGGATCGTAGCCGCCGTATAGCACGGCCCTTCGGGCAGGGCACCCCCTATCTCCGCTTCGGTCAGGCCAGGCCGGTCCCGGCCGTACGGCCATGGCACCGCGGTCACCGGCGTACCCGCCGCGGTCGAAAGCGGACAATGCCGGGCAAGCGCACTCACTGCCGCGACACCCAGGCTTAGCGTCCTCCCTCAGGCGGCCGACTCCCCGCCTCGCCGGGCTCCCACCGGCGTTCCGTCGGCCGCCCCCGCCGAGAGGTGCGGCGGCGGCCCGTTGCCCCCGTGACGGACCGCCGCCGGACCCGCGGCTCGAAGGGAAGGAAGTGACGGCCACCGTGGCCTCGCACCGCAAGCCCCGGCAGCATCCGCTCGCCTCGCTCACCGGTGGCGGCTCGCGCAGCGCGCGCACCGCCCGTACGGCCGCCACCCTGGCGCTGGCCGGAGCCGCCCCCACGTTCGGCCTCGCGCAGGCGGCAAGCGCCACCCCCGATTTCGACGCCGCCGGCCAGGCCGCACACCGGCTCACCCCCGCCCAGGTCAAGGACCGGGTCGACGCGCTGTACCAGGAGGCAGAGGTGGCCACGCAGAGCTACAACGGTGCGAAGGAATCCGCCGACACCGCACGCGAGGAGCTGAGCCGGCTCCAGGACGAGGCCGCCCGCAGGACCGGGAAGCTGAACGCCGCCCGCACCGAACTGGGCGCCCTGGCCGCCGGCCAGTACCGCTCCGGCGGCGTCGACCCGACCGTACGGCTGCTGCTGTCCTCGGACCCCCAGCGCTATCTGGACGGCGCCGCGGTGCTGGAGCGTACGGGCAGCCATCAGGCGACGGCCGTGGCCGGTTACGCGCGCCGGCTCGGCAGCGTCCGGCAGGTCCGGCAGCGGGCCGAGGACACCGTGGAGCGGCTGGCGGACACCGAGGCGCAGCTGAAGAAGCACCGGGTCACCGTCGTCCACAAGCTGGACGCCGCCGAGCAGCTGCTGTCCCGGCTGACCGCGGAGCAGCGGCAGCGGATGACGGCCCGGGACGGCGCACGGAGCACGCGCGGGGGCGGCCGCACGGGCCAGGGGGACGGCCACGGGGGCGGCGACGGGGGCGGCGTGCTCAGCCGGCTTCCCGGCGCTGCGGGGGCCGCCGCGGCGCAGGCGCCCAACCCCCGCGCCGCCCGCGCCGTCGCCTTCGCCTACAGCGCCCTCGGCAAGCCGTACGTCTGGGGCGCGACAGGGCCCGCCGGCTACGACTGCTCCGGGCTGACCCAGGCCGCGTGGAAGGCCGGCGGGGTCGCCCTGCCCCGTACGACCTACACCCAGATCAGCTCCGGGCCGCGGGTCGCCCGCTCCCAACTCGCCCCCGGTGACCTGGTGTTCTTCTACTCGGGCATCAGCCATGTGGGCATCTACGTCGGGGACGGCCGGATGATCCACGCGCCGCATCCGGGCGCGCCGGTACGGATCGCGCCGATCGACCAGATGCCGTTCGCGGCGGCGACCCGGCCCGCGTAGCCAGGGGGAGAGTGCGCGGCGACGCCGCCGACTGCCGCGCGCGGAGAGGGACTCGGGTCTCGCTTTCCTGCTTCCGCCCCCGCCCCCGGTCACGGTCGCGGTCCCGGTCCCGGTCCCGGTCGCGTCGGAGAGGGCCCGGTGGGGCCCCATCCCGTTGCGGAGAGGGCCGGTGGCGTCCGCCGTCCCGGTTGCGGAGAGGTCCCGGTGGCGTCCTCCCCGTTCCGCTCGCGCCCGAGGGCCCGGCGGCGTCCCCGTGTGCTCACGCCCTGAGCTGTGTCCCCAGCCAGCGGAAGATCTGCGGGACCTGCTGCTCCCAGACCGCCGTGGTGTGGCCGCCCGCGCTCGCCGGGATCAGCTGCACGGTCACCGTCGTCGGGAGCTGTGCGTACTGCCGCAGAGCGAGGCCGGACTGGTAGCCGTCGCGGGCCGCGCCCGACACATACAGCGCGGTACGGGGCGGCTTGCCGGCCGCGTTGGCCGTCTTCAGGATGTGCAGCGGGTTGGACTCGATGCGCAGCTTGGGGTCCTTGCCGGCCAGCGAGTCGCGCTCCAGCGCCGGGTCGTTGTAGCCGGACATGGCGACCGCGGCACGGTAGCGGTCGGGGTGGGCCAGCGCGAGCTTGGCGGCGCAGTGCGCACCGGCCGAATACCCGGCCAGGGCCCAGGAGTCCGGCTTGTCGCCGGCCCGGAAGTTGTCAATGATCATCTTGCGGACGTCGACGGTCAGCCAGCTGTCGGCGTTGACCTTCCCGGGGAGGTTGACGCATCCGGTGTCCACACCGGGGAGCAGGTTGGTCCGGGGCGCCACCAGGATGGCCGGCTTGACCGTGCCGCTCCGCATCAGCGGCATCAGCTGCTGGGCCGCGTGCAGCGAGCCCAGCCAGGACTTCGCCGAGCCCGGGTAGCCGGGCAGCAGCTGGACCACCGGGAACTTCTTGTTCCGGTAGGCGGGGTCGTTGTACTGCGGCGGCAGCCAGACGTACACCTCGCCCCGCACCCCCGAGATCTTGCCCTGGAGGTCGGTCATCCGGACATCGGCGCCCACCTTGGGGTCGTCGGCCGGGCGGAAGCGCTGGATCTGCTTGGGCTCGTGCGCGACCTGCCGGCCGCCCATGCCGTCGGGGCCGAGGTCGCGGGCCGCCTCGACATGGCTGTCGGTGCCGAGCAGATCGCCCCAGGTGTCGTAGAGGCTGTTGGCGTTGTTGACCAGGACGAAGACCACGGTGATGGCCGTGACCTGGGCGAACAGCAGCATCAGCAGCCGGGCGAGACCGCGCACCAGGGGCGGCCCGGCTATTCGGCCCCAGAGGGCGAAGGGCAGCACGACGGCGACGATCAGCAGCGTGAGCGAGGTGAGGAAGAAGGGCGTGCCCGTCAGGCTCATCGGGATCTCGCTTCCAGGACAAAACTACGCGAAGGACGTGGGGATGGTTCCGGCCCCGCCTTCGGCAGTGAGCCTCTCCGCGCCCTTAGATGGTGATCCGCGGGGTCCTGGTTGCCCTTCTGTGGTGCTTTGTTACTCCCTCGTCATGAAGCTGCGGGTGCGCCCGCCCCGTGCCGGTTGTGCAGCTCAGACCAGCCGCCGGGCCGCGGCCCACCGGGTCAGCTCATGGCGGTTGGAGAGCTGGAGCTTGCGCAGCACCGCGGAGACATGGGACTCGACGGTCTTCACGGAGATGAACAGCTGCTTGGCGATCTCCTTGTAGGCATAGCCGCGGGCGATCAGCCGCAGGACCTCCCGCTCGCGCTGGGTGAGGCGGTCGAGGTCCTCGTCGATCGGCGGGGCGTCCGACGAGGCGAAGGCGTCCAGGACGAAGCCGGCCAGCCGCGGGGAGAAGACCGCGTCGCCGTCGGCGACCCGGAAGATCGCGTCGACCAGGTCCGTGCCCGTGATCGTCTTGGTGACATAGCCGCGGGCGCCGCCCCGGATGACGCCGATGACGTCCTCGGCCGCGTCGGAGACGGAGAGCGCCAGGAAGCGGACCGGGCGCTCGACGTCGCTCATCATCGTGGCGCCGCGGCGCAACACCTCGACGCCGCCGCCCCCGGGGAGGTGGACGTCCAGGAGGACGACCTCGGGGCGGGTGGCCGTGATGACCGTGAGCGCCTGGTCGACGTCGGCGGCCTCGCCGACGACCTCGACGCCGGTGCGCCCGGTCTCGCCGATCTCGGCCTGGACACCCGTACGGAACATCCGGTGGTCGTCGACCAGCACGACCCGTACGGTCCGGCCCCCGTCCGCCCCGCCGGTCCCGTCCTGCTGTGCGTCCTCGCTGCTCATCTCTTCCGCCCGTCCCTCGGTGTCTGCCCCGCCATCATCCCGTGCCCCGGCGCGCGCTGTCGTCTCCGGCCGCCCCTCACCGGGGCCGGTCATATATCGGGCTCCGTCGCCGCGCGCTCGATTTCCAGCTCGACGACCGTGCCGCCCTCGGGGGCGGACCGCAGCCGGGCGGTGCCGCCATGGCGCTCCATACGGCCGATGATGGACTCCCGTACGCCCATCCGGTCCGCGGGGACCGCGTCCAGGTCGAATCCGGGGCCGCGGTCGCGCACCGAGACGAAGACCGTACGGCCCTCCACTTCGGCGAACACCTGCACCGCGCCGCCCTCGCCGCCGTATTTCGCGGCATTGACCATCGCCTCGCGGGCGGCCTGCATCTGGGCGCCCAGCGGCTCGTCCAGCGGGCAGTCGCCGACGACCACGACCTCGATGGGGACACCGTGGTGGTCCTCCACCTCGGCGGCGGACCTGCGGACCGCGTCCGCCAGGGTGGCCGGCTCCTCGTCCTCCTCCTTGCCGCGGCCCTCGGGTTTGTAGAGCCAGGCGCGCAGCTCACGCTCCTGGGCGCGGGCCAGCCGCGCCACCTCCCGGGGGTCGTCCGCATTGCGCTGGATCAGGGTGAGGGTGTGCAGGACCGAGTCATGGACATGGGCGGCCACTTCGGCGCGCTCCTGGGCGCGGATGCGCATCAGCCGTTCCTCCGAGAGGTCCTGGGCCATCCGCACGAGATAGGGGCCCGCCAGCAGCGCTATGCCGACGACGACGGCGAGCGCGGCCTGAAGCACCGACCCGAGATGGCGCACCGACCCCTGAAGCACGACGATGCCCGTCACTCCGACGCCCACCAGCAGCACCCCGGCAGCGCCGCGCACCATCGGCAGCAGGGCCTTGTGGCGGCCGAGCTCCAGCCACTGGGCGCGGCGGGAGTTGTCCGCCTGCCGCCACACCAGGGCGACACCGGCGCCGATCAGCAGCACCGGCCAGAGATAGCCGTCGGCCTGGCCCAGCTGGAAGCGGGAGGCGACGATCGAGGCTCCGATGAGCAGCGCGATCAGCGCGAAGACCTGTCCCCTGTCGGGCCGGTGGCGCAGCAGGCGGCGCCTGCCGTCGCCCGCGGCGGGCTGCCGGTACTCCACACCGCCGATGCCCAGCGGGACGAAGAACCAGAACGCGGCATACAACAGCGCGCCCATCCCGTCGGCCATGAAGAGGGCCACGAACACGATCCGCACCCAGGAGACCGGCAGTCCGAGATGGCCCGCGAGCCCCCGCGCGACGCCACCGAGCAGCCGCCCGTCGGCGCTGCGGTAGAGCTTGCGCACAGGCGGGTCGTCAGGGTCCGGCGCCGGGGCGTAGCCCGTCTCGGCGCGGGGTGGGGCGGTGGTCATGTGCCCGATCGTCACACGACATCCGGGCCCGGGGCATCAGGGTCGTCCCTGAGGCTGTCCCTGAGGTTTGCGGGGGCCGGCCCGGGGCGGGGCGGAGGCGACCGGTCCAGCCGGTCCGTGGCGAGCTGTTCCGACTCGCTGCTCCCGCCCGCCGCCTCAGCTCTTCGGGTCGGTCCGGCGGAAGCCGTTCGTCACCACCGAGAAGACCTTCCCGAACGTCGTCCACTTGGCTGCCGGTGCGGACACGAAGATCGCGTAGTCCGTGCCACCTGCGCGGCCGAACCCGAGGTCCGCCGCCCGGTACGTACGGGCCGAGCCCCCGAAGGTGTACTCCCAGATCGCGGCGGGTTCGCCCTGGTAGACGGTGCTCTGCAAACGCAGCTGCGTGTAGGGCGGGTAATCCGCCTTCTGGTGGGCCTCAAGCCCCTTGAAGTGCTTCACCGCGTCACCGGAGGAGAGGTCCAGGACGCTGACGGTCAGCCTGGCCAGGTCCTTTTGCGAGAAGTAGGTGATCTCCCGGCCGCCGTCACCGACCTTCCGCTGCCAGCCATCGGGCACCGGGAAGCTCACGCCGAGCGCGGACTCCTTCGCCTTCCCGTAGCCGTCGGGGAGCGGAGGCGGCGGTCCGATGCTGTTGTCCGGTTCACTGGGAACGCGCGGTACACCCTTGTCGGAGGCGTTTTGGGTCGAGCCGGAGTCGCCACGGTCCATCAGGTACCAGGCCGTACCCCCACCGCCCCCGGCGAACAGCACCGCGACGACGCTCCAGACCACGACCCGGGCGGCACGCCGCTTGCGGGGCTTGCCGCCGGGCAGCACGTCCGCGCGGTCACCGGCGGACCGTCCGGCGCCGGTCACGTCCGGAAAGGCGACCGGTCCGGTCACGGCCTCGCCGCCGGTGGCCGGAACGGCACCGGCCCTCGCACCCGTTACCGCACCCGTACGCGCTCCGTTGCCGCTGCCGCGGTCCGAAGCAGCCGCCACCTCGCCCGTATCGTGCACCGGACGGGTGGGCGCCTCCGTCTCACCGTCCGGGGTGGCCTGCTCGGTGCGGCTCCGCCCGACCGTCCCCAGGGTCATCGTCGACCAGCCCATCAGCTCGGTCTCCGCCTCGGCTTCGGCCGCGCGCAGCGCCTGCTCTACGACCTCCGCCGTCGGCCGCTCAGCCGGCTCCTTGGCGAGCAGCGCCTCGATCAGCGGGGCCAGCGTTCCGGCGTTGCGGGGCGGCTCGAACGGGTCCATGGCGATCGCGTACGCCGTCTCGACCGCGGTGGGCTTCCGGAACGGCGAGCGTCCCTCGACCGCCTGATAGAGCGTCGCTCCCAGCGCCCACAGATCGGAGGCGGGGCCCGGGGTGCCGCCCTTGACGCGCTCGGGCGCCAAGTAGTCGATGGAGCCCACCAGCTCGCCGGTCTTGGTGAGCGTGGAGGCACCGGTGGCGACCGCGATGCCGAAGTCGGTGAGCACGACCCGGCCATCCTCACCGAGCAGGACGTTGCCCGGCTTGACGTCACGGTGCAGCACACCGGCGGAGTGTGCGGCCCGCAGCGCGGCCACCATGCCGCGTCCGATACGTGCGGCCTCGCGCGGTTCCACCGAACTGTCGGTCCGCGCGGCTTCCTTGATGGCGTCGCCGAGCGTGGTGGAGGGGACGTACTCCATGACGATGCACGGCATCCCGGCGTCGTCCACGACGTCGTGGACGCTCACCACATTGGGGTGGTTGATGCGCGCAGCTGCCTGGGCCTCACGGGTGGTGCGCTCATAGCGCGTTGCCAGTTCGTCCTCGTCGAGCTGCGGTGAGACATGCAGACGCTTGACCGCGACCTGACGGCCGAGCAGTTCGTCCCGGGCACGCCAGACGGTGCCCATACCGCCCTGGCCTATCCGCTCAACCAGACGATATCGCCCGGCGACCAGTCGCCCCTCGTCCACCGACGCCGCCTCCGTCACCGCACGCCCCTCCGGAAACCCGTACGTATCCAGGGCGCAACGATAGTCGTCGATGTGGCCGGGCAGCCCCCCGGCCACCACCCGTCCACATCTGTTCCTCCGCCCGTGCACGGGCGCGGGGGCATATGCGAACGCACGAGGGGTTTCGGGACCCCCCTGGGGCATCTCAGGGCCGTCAGCAGCGGATCTCAGGGATCTGCCAGGGTTTCCACGGATGTCGCGGCGCGGACGCCCTTGTCACCATGGCCTCATGAACGATGCAGCCCACATCGAGGAGTCGGCGCCCGCCGGCCCGGCCGGCCCCGCCTCGCATCCGCCGCTGCGCCGCAGCCGGCGGCACAAGGTGATCGGCGGAGTCTGCGGCGGGCTGGGCAGGCAATGGGATCTCGACCCGGTGATCTTCCGGGTCGTGCTCGCCGTGCTCTCCGTCGGCGGCCTCGGGCTGATCGCCTATGGCTTCGCCTGGCTGCTCATCCCCCTCGACGGCGAGGACCAGAACGAGGGCCGCCGGCTGCTGTCCGGCCGGGTGGAGGGCCCCGCGCTCACGGCCCTGCTCTTCGCGCTGGTCGGCTGCGGACTCTTTCTGACGACCCTCGCCAAGGGCAGCATGATGTCATTCGCCATCATGCTGACGCTGGCGGTGGCCGGCTCCGCCTATTGGTCGCGCCGGCGGCGGCTGGTGGAGGCCGAGGGTCCACAGGCGATGGACACCGCCACGGCCCAGGCGGTGGCCGACGCCCCGCCCGAGACCAAGGCGCCCCCGGTGCCCACCGGCCCCTCCTGGTGGCGCGCCCAGCGCTCCGGGGAGGCGGCGGGCCCGGGCTATCTGTGGGGGCCCGACAACACCCCGCTGCCCCTTGACCTCAGTTACCGGGGCGGACACGGCGCAGCCACGGCCCCGTACCGGCACGACGGCTGGTCCGACGCGGGCCGTCCGCCCGAGCCGCCGAGCGGTGCGCCGCTGGCCCGCTCCCCGCGCCGGGGCCGCCGCGTCGGACGCCCGATCGGGGGCTGGACGTTCCTGCTCGCGCTGCTCGCCGGCTGCGGCACCGCGCTCGCCGTCTCTCGCCATGACGGCCCGGTGCAGGCCCTCCAGGCGGGCCTGGCGTGCGCGCTGGTCGTCTTCGGTCTCGGGCTGGTGCTCAGCGCCTGGTTCGGACGCACGGGCGGCGGCACGGTCTTCATGGTGGTGCTGACGGCCCTGCTGCTGGCGGGCGCGACCACGCTGCCCGACAACCTCACCGCCCAATGGCAGAAGCGCACCTGGTCCCCCACCACCCTCGGCGCCGTCCGGCCGCAGTATGAACTCGGTTCGGGAGAGGGTGAGCTGGACCTCACCGGTCTGCCCCTCAAGGCGGGCCGCACGGTCCACACCGGCGCGGAAGTGGGCGCCGGGCGGCTTCAAGTGACGCTGCCGCACGGTGTCACCGCCCGCCTCCATATCTCGCTCGGCCTCGGGGATGTCCAACTGCCCGGCGAATCGCCGCACGACGTGGACCTCGTGGCGGGCGGGCAGCGGACGGTCGATCTCCCCGCCGACGGCCTCAAGAAGGGCGAGAAGCCGCGCGGCTCGGTGGAGCTGAAACTCGAACTCGGCGCCGGCCAGGTCGCCGTCACCCGCGCCGCGCCGGCCCCCGTCCCGCGGGCCCCCGCAGCGCCGACCGCCCCGACCCCCCAGGGAGCCCACAGGTGAAGCGCCACCCCTTCGAACCGGCCCGGCTGATCTCGGGCCTCACCGCCCTCACCCTCGGCACGGCCTACGGCCTCGACACCCTCGGCCTCTGGCAGGCCCCCGGCCCGTGGCTCTTCCTCACCCTCCCGGCGGGCCTGCTCCTCTCCGGCATCACCGCGGCCGTCTGGACCAGGACCCGCCACCCGCACCCGCACCCGCACCCGCACACCGAAACCACCTCATCGAAGGGCTCCTGACACGACTACCGACGGCACCGTCACCGCGCCCCGGCACCACCGCCCCCGCCCCTGCCCCCGCCCCGGCCCTCGTGATCCACACCTGCCGCCCGCGGACCGACCCTCAGCCGAACAACTGCGCCCCGTGCCGCTTCCGGCGGTTCGCCAGGGCGGCGTCCAGCGAGAACCTCGGCGTACCGGCCAGCAGGAGCGGGATCCAGGCCACCAGGTAGGCGAGGTCATTGCCGTAGTAGTAGGGCGTGGTCGCCCAGCTCACGGTGAGCCACAGCGTCAGCGAGATCAGCGCACCGCCGAACGCGGCCAGCCGCCCCAGCAGCCCCGCCAGAGTCCCGAGTCCCACCGCCAGTTCACCGGCCGCGATGGCATAGCCGAAGCCCACCGGACTCTTCTGTGCGATCTCCACGAGTTGCGGCAGCGCCGCCGCGTCATGGACCTGGCGCAGCATCTCGCCGAGCGAACCCGCGCCACCGGCCGCCAGGAACGCCGGATCCGTCAGCTTGTCGATGCCCGCATAGAGGAAGGTCGCCCCCAGAAAGAGCCGCAAGGGGAGCAGCGCATGGCGCGCCAGCTGCGCCCGCAATCCGGCGCCGGCACCCTCGACGCCCGCCCCTCCCAAGTCGGCACCGATCGTACGATTCGCGTGCACCATGACGTCCGCCTCTCCGTTGCCACCGGGCGCAGACGATTGTGCCCGCGCCCGCGCCTCCTGGGGAGATACGTACGCACGTGCGCGAGAGGTTCAACGGACCGACGCACTTCAGGTGACTACGCCACACAGAATCGTCACGCGACGCCGCCAGGCGGCACCGGGCTGCACCGACCACACCCGTCACCGCCCGATGACCGGGCGCCACGCCCCCGGCGACGCGAGGCACCAGGCACCCGCCGACGCGAGGGCGGACCTGCCAAACCCACCGGACCCGCCAGACCCGCCAGCGCCGCCAGACCCACCGGCCCCGCCCGTCACCCCTAATCCACGACGTCGATCACATACCCCTTCGTCTCCACGCCCGCCGCCGTGACCACCCGGACCTCAACCCGGCCGGGCTCGACATCGACCGGTACCGGGACCGTCAGCACCCCGTCCGTCGGGTTGGTGAAGCCGCCGGCCACCGGGACCAGCGGGACGGGGACATGTACGTCGCCGATGCGTACGACGGTGCGGGCGAGCCGGTCGGGGGTCCCGGCGCCCGGCGGGACGAAACCGGCCCCGCGGATCTCGATGTCGTCGCCGGTACGGACCGGCGCGGCGAGATCGCCCAGTTCGCGGGAGCGGACGACCGAGAGGATCACCGGCCGCCCGCCCGACACCGCCTTCCCCCACAGATAGGTCGCCCCGGAGAGCGCGAGGAGCACCACCAGGCCCCAGGGCAGCTGCGGCAATTGCGCCGGGTGCCCGGCCAGCCGTACCAGCGCGCACCCCAGTACGGCCGCGTTCGCCAGGACGTACTGCACGTCCAGGAGGCTGCCCCGCCCCGCGTCGTCGGTCAGCAGATCGGCGGTCCGCGGCCGCTCCGCCGGCACCTTCTGGAGCCGGCCCGAACGGACCCGCGAGGCCACCAGCCCGTAGGCCAGCACGGCCACCGCGCACCCGAGGGCGAGCGCCACCAGCAGCGCACCGGACCGCGCGAGCGCCACCCCTTCGAACAGCATGCGCCGCTCGTCCGGGCCCCCGGCCGTCACCTGCTGCACGGCCACCGTGAGGACGGCGTACAGCACCGCGGCCGCCCAGCCCGCCGCCACCGTCCGTGAGGTGGACAGCCGCCCGTCCTCGCCGATCAGCGGCGCCAGCGCCCCGCCGTGCGCCCGGTGCCACCAGGCCGCCGCGGTGAGCCCCAGCGCCAGTACGACGGCCGCGACCAGCCCCGCCGTACGGGCCGCCGTCCAGCCGGTGCCGAGGGCGGTCAGCGCCTGGCCGAGCAGCAGCGCCACCACCGCGCTCCAGACGGCGAGCAGGGTGCGCCACCGTACGGCCGCCAGCCAGGCGGTCTTTCCGGCGGCGCGCCGCCGGGCGACCTCCCTCGCGGACAGCGTCAGTTCGTCGGAGACCCACTGGCGGGCCGCCCCGGCGGAACGCGCGAGTCCGGCCGGCACCCCGCGCCCGGCGGCGAAGTCCTCGCGGAGCGCGACAAACGCGGCAACCGCCTGCTGGTGTCCCGCCCGGGCGCCGTGCGGGCACCGTCCGCACCGGCACTCACCACCGGCGGCGCGCTCCGCGCCCTCCCCCGGCTCGTCCGTTCCGGCCATCTTTCCCGCCGCATCCACCGACACGTCCGCTACCGCCCGCCACCGCTGATCATCAACTTGAGTTCTCCGGAGGCGAATTGTGCCGCACCCCGCAGGAGGCACCTCAAACGTCCAGTTGGTGGCGGGTGGCGGGTACAGCGCTGTGTTGACGCCCGCCCGCGAACCGGCTCCGCCGCCGCGCCCACCGCCCTGACAGCGGTGCCCGGAACCTCCCCACCGCCACCTCCACACCAGCAGCTGAGCGACGACAGCTGAGCGACGGCACCCGCGCACCGGGGAACCCACGCCCCGGGGAACCCACGCCTGGCACAGGGGAATGCGCCGCCCCGTACACCTGACCGGCGCATCGGCCTGGCAACCAGGACACATCCCCTATTCGGGCGAACCGGGCCACCGCGAAGGCTGAGCGGTGGGCGTGCTGCGCAAGCTCTCGCCGTGCGTCAAATAAACGGATTTCACGGATTGCACGGCCGCGATGACCTGGCCGGACCGTATGCGCCGCGACGGCCGGACGGACCGCGTCCCGGCGGTCCCGGGCTGCGGACCGCCGCCGCGTTCCTGCTGCTGGCCGGGATCGCCGCGCTGCTCGTCGTCGCGCCCACGGCCGCCGCCCGTGACCGGCCCAACCGCGCGGACAACGGCGACAATTGCGCCTATGCCGGAACGGCGCCGCCGGTGGACGTACCGACGGACTTCCCCATGCCGCGCGGCTGGCACTTCCCCTGCAGCCGGGCCAAACCCCCGCCGACGCCCTCCCACCGGCCGCCACAACGCCCCCACATCCCCAAGCCCACACCCCCACCGCCCCGGGCCCATACCCCCCGGCCGGCACCGCCCCCGCCACCGCCACCACCGTCACCGCCGCCCAGTCCACGCGCCCGTCCCACAGCGCCGCCGCCCACACCGAAGCCGAAGCCGAAGCCCCCACCCGTCGTCCGCCGCCCGGCGTCACCGCCGCCCGTCCTGCCCCGCAGCTACGCACGGCCGTACCACCGGCCGCGCGACGGGCGCTCCATGGTGACCACGACCCTGCTGCTCACTGCCCCGGCCGTGCTGGCCGGCGCCGCCCTCCGTCCCCGTTCGAGCTCCTCGTCCGGTTCCGCCGGGCGCCGTTCCTCGTAGGAGGTCTCCATGTCGCAATGGCTGGTGCTGACCCTCGCCATGGCCGCTGCCTGCGGCGTCGTCCTGACCATCACGGTGCTCAAGGAGCGCCGGATCACCGAGGACGACGATCCGTCGGAAACACCCGATGTGATCGAGTATCTGACGATGATGGTGGGGGTGGTGTACGCGATCGTGCTGGGGCTGGCCATCGCCGGTGTGTGGGAGGCCAGAAGCGCGGCCGAGGACACCGTACGGACCGAGGCGCAGGCGCTGCACGAGGTCAGCGCGCGGGCCCGGGCCTACCCCGCGCCGGTGCGGGACCGTATCCGTGCGGATGTCGATGCGTATGTGAGTCATGTGGTGCACAAGGAGTGGCCCGTGATGGCCGAGCAGGGGGCGCTGACCGGGCGCGGCACCGAACTGCTGACGAAGGTACGGGCGGATGTCACCGACTACCGTCCGCGCAATGACTTCGAGGGGCAGTCGTACCAGCCCCTCGTCGACCAGGTCGCGGTGGCCGACGGGGCCCGCACCGCCCGGGCGAACGCGGCCGAGTCGACGCTGCCGGGGGTGGTGTGGTTCGGGCTGATCATCGGGGGCGCCATCTCGATCGGGGTCATGTTCACCCTGCAAATCCGGCGCTCGGGGCGGGAGTTGCTGATGGCGGGCCTCTTCAGCGCGTTGATCGCCTTTCTGCTGTTCCTGGTCTGGGATTTCGACGCACCCTTCAGCCGCAGCATCTCGGCAACGGTCGCGCCGTTCCTCGATCTGTTCCCGAAGGCGTGAGGCGGGTGCCCTGTGGAACGTCCGTACGTCCCGCAAGGCACCCCTGCCCCGGCCGCCCGGCCGCCCGGCTGCCCGGGAGCCGGGAGCCGGAAGCCGGGAGCCCCCTAGTCGAAGAGGTCCGTCTCGGTGCGCACGATCTGCTGGTACAGCGGCTGGTAGTTGATCCAGGCGACCAGGTCGTTGCCCAGCTGTTCACGCGTGTGGACGGCGCTGTGGTGGTCGATCAGCACCGGCTTGCCGGCGGCCTTGGCGGTCAGCTGGACCTGGCAGGAGCGCTCCATCGTGAGGAACCACCACGCCGCCGCGTCCACCGAGTCGCCGACCGTCAGCAGCCCGTGGTTGCGCAGGATCACCGCCTTGTGGGGCCCGAGGGCGGCCGCGATCCGCCGCCCTTCCTCCTCGTCGACCACCACGCCCGTGTAGTCGTCGAAGAGCGCATGGTCCTCATAGAACGCGCAGACGTCCTGGGTGATCGGCTCCAGCAGCTCGCCGAGCGAGGACAGCGCCCTGCCGTAGGTGGAGTGGCTGTGCGCGGCCGCGATGACGTCGGGGCGGGCCTGGTGGACCTGGGAATGGATGGCGAACGCCGCCTGGTTGACGTGGTACCGGCCGTCGACGACCTTTCCCTCCGCGTTCACCATGATCAGATCGCTGACCCTGAGGTGCCGGAAGGACATCCCGAACGGGTTGACCCAGAAGCAGTGCGGGAACTCCGGGTCGCGCACGGTGATATGGCCCGCGACGCCCTCCTCGAAGCCATGGCGCCCGAAGAGACGCAGCGCCGCGACCAGGCGTTCCTTGCGGTAGCGCCGCTCGCCCTCGACGGTCGCATGCGTCGGCGGCATCGCGAAGTGCAGCTGATCGGTGGGTATGGGCGTCGGCTCGGGCATCGCGGCCCTCCTCTGGCACGTACGGCGTGATGCTCGATGCGGAAGGTACCTTCCGCTACCGCAGGTAAACAGGGCCGCGACCGGCGCACTTCCCGCAGCCTGCATGATGAGGGCACCAGGAACGGCAGCAGAGGGGGCACACCATGAGGGCCATATCGGTCAGCAGGGACATCGTCGCCACACCGCGGGAGCTCTTCGACATCCTCCGGGCCCCGGCCCGGCACGCCGAGTTGGACGGTTCGGGGATGCTGCGCGGCCGCCCGCAGGGGCCGTCGCCGCTGGGGCCCGGCGACCGGTTCAGCATGGGGATGGCACAGGCCCGGATCGCGTACCGGTCGGTGAATGTCGTGGTGGAGTACGAGAAGGACCGGCTCATCGCCTGGGAGACCTGGGGTGAGTTCCGCGGCCGGCGGCTGGTCGGCGGGCAGCGCTGGCGCTACGAGCTGACGCCCGTGAACGGCACGGAGGGCGCGGAGGGCACGGACGGCGACGGCGACGGGGACGGGGACGGGGACGGGGGCAGGGGCACCACCCGGGTCACCCACACCTTTGACTGGTCGCGCGCCCGGCTCCCCCGTCTCATCGTCGAACTCCCCGGCTACCCACGACGGATGGGTCCGGCGATGGCCACGACGCTGGAGCGGCTGGCCTCGGCCGTAGAGGGCTGAGCACGCGGCTTCCGCCGCACCGCCGTCGCCCGCCGACCCGATGCCCCCGCCCCGGGCGTTCCTCCCGGGAGCGGGCGCGGCCAGGCCGGCAACGACAACGCCGCCGCTCAGCAGGCCGAGCGGCGGCGTCATCAGGCGACCGGCGGGATCACCCCGGCCCCAAGGGTGGGATCACTCCCACTCGATGGTGCCCGGGGGCTTGCTGGTGACATCGAGGACGACGCGGTTGACCTCGGCGACCTCGTTGGTGATGCGGGTGGAGATCCGGGCCAGGACCTCGTACGGCATCCGGGTCCAGTCCGCGGTCATAGCGTCCTCGGAGGACACCGGGCGCAGCACGATCGGGTGGCCGTACGTCCGGCCGTCGCCCTGGACGCCGACCGAGCGGACATCCGCGAGCAGGACCACCGGGCACTGCCAGATCTCGCGGTCCAGACCGGCCGCGGTCAGCTCCTCGCGGGCGATGGCGTCGGCCTCGCGCAGCAGGTCGAGGCGCTCCTTGGTGACCTCGCCGACGATGCGGATGCCCAGGCCGGGGCCGGGGAACGGCTGGCGGTGGACGATCTCGTCCGGCAGGCCGAGCTCCGAGCCGACCATCCGGACCTCGTCCTTGAACAGCTGGCGCAGCGGCTCGACGAGCTGGAACTCGATGTCGTCGGGGAGCCCGCCGACGTTGTGGTGCGACTTGATGTTGGCGGTGCCCGTGCCGCCGCCGGACTCGACGATGTCCGGGTAGAGCGTGCCCTGGACCAGGAAGGCGACTTCCTCGCCCTCGGCGCCGGCCTCGGCGACCAGCTCGGCCTGGGCCTGCTCGAAGACCCGGATGAACTCCCGGCCGATGATCTTCCGCTTCTGCTCGGGGTCGCTGACCCCCGCCAGCGCGGTCAGGAAGCGCTCCTCGGCGTCGACGACCTTCAGCTGGACGCCGGTGGCGGCCACGAAGTCCTTCTCGACCTGCACGGACTCGCCCTTGCGCTGGAGGCCGTGGTCGACGTAGACGCAGGTCAGCTGCTCGCCGATGGCCTTCTGCACGATCGCGGCGGCCACCGAGGAGTCCACCCCGCCGGACAGCCCGCAGATGGCGCGCTTGCTGCCGACCTGGGCGCGGATCGCGGCGACCTGCTCCTCGACCACGCTGGTGGTGGTCCAGCTCGGCTCGATGCCCGCGCCGCGGTAGAGGAAGTGCTCCAGCACCTGCTGGCCGTGCGTGGAGTGCATGACCTCGGGGTGGTACTGGACGCCGTAGAGCTTCTTCTCGTCGTTCTCGAAGGCGGCGACCGGGACCACGTCCGTGGACGCGGTGACCGTGAAGCCCTCGGGGGCGGCGGAGCAGGCGTCACCGTGCGACATCCACACCGACTGCTCGGCGGGGGTGCCCTCGAACAGGGTGGAGCCGGGGCGGGAGACGGTCAGCGGGGTACGGCCGTACTCACGGGCGCCGGTGTTGTCGACGGTGCCACCGAGGGTGGTGGCCATGAGCTGGAAGCCGTAGCACATGCCGAAGACCGGGACACCTGCCTCGAACAGGGAGCGGTCGAGGCTGGGGGCGTCCTCGGCGTAGACCGACGAGGGACCGCCGGAGAGGATGATCGCCTTCGGGTTCTTGGCGAGCATCTCCGCCACCGGCATGGTGGACGGCACGATCTCGCTGTAGACCCGGGCCTCTCGGACCCGGCGGGCGATGAGCTGGGCGTACTGTGCGCCGAAGTCGACTACGAGGACGACGTCCGGGGCAGCGGCAGGGGGCGCTGATGGCACTTCGGCGGCCTTCCGGCGGTGTGGAGCAGGGGTTGGACTTTCGATTCTAACGGGCTCATACTGAGCCCCATGAACAAGCAGCTGACCTTCGTCTTTACCTATGGCACCGGCCCAACCGGCTGCCATGGTCGTGCTGCTTGATCCACTGACGAGCACCTCCCCAGGCGCCCCGGGCCGACAAGGTCCGGGGCGCCTGCGTCTGTCCGGACCCCTCGCGGCTCCGGGGCCACTCACCCCAGGAGATACGGACATGAGCACCCCCACCAGCACCGCCCCCGACACCGGCGCCCGCTCCCCCGAGGCCGCCGGGATCATCACCGACGCCCGGCAGCGGATCGACGACCTCGACGGCCGGATCATCGGTCTCGTCCAGGAACGGATGGCCGTCTCGGCCGTCATCCAGCACGAGCGCGTCACCTCCGGCGGACGGCGGGTGAATCTCTCCCGCGAGATGGAGATCCTCGCCCACTACCGCGACCAGCTCGGCAAGCCGGGCACCGCGCTGGCGATGACGCTGCTGGAGCTTTCCCGGGGCCAGATCTGAGGCGGTACGGCTCAGCGGCACGGATCAGCGGCGTGGCCAGTTTTGGCTGGTGTGCGGTCGGTTTTGCGGCCGGGCAGGCGCGTGAAGAAACGCACGCGCCCCGGCGCAGCTGCCGGATCTGAGTTCGGTTGCCGACTCACCCGTACGGCGCGTGACCGGCCGCTGCGAGGCTTCGTTGTTCCCGGTGCCACGCCAGCCAGGCGCGGCCTGCACGACTACGCGTAGACGCCGCCCCACGGGCGGAAACCCGGAGCGATGAGACGCCGGCCGCCAGCCGCGGCCCGCGTCGTGGGACCTCGCTCCGTGCCGTGGCCGGTCAGCAGGGGACAGCAGCCCGGTCACATCCGATGGGGTGGTCGGTCCTGGGGACGCCCGGGACCGACCGCATCCGGTCGAAATGGTTGCGCCAGGTGAGGCGTATCCAGGACGATGCTTGACGAACGAAGCACCGCATCCGGTAGGGACCGTGCACCGCCACTGGTCCGACCGGCGCGGGCTCCGCACCCTCGCGCACCACCCCGAAAGCCAGCGGCGCTCCCCCCCCCCCAGCGCCGCCCCTCGGTGCCGGCGCTGCCCTGACGCCGGCACCGAAAGCCAAGGGCCCCGTGGCCGTCCGCAACCCCCCTCGCGGACGGCGTCCGGGGCCCTTCGCTGTGCCCGGGGTGCGCCCGGCGCACGCCCGCCGCCGAGCCAAAGCTGTGCACTGCCTTTGTGAATCCTGTGAGGCCGCTGTGACAGGTGTGATCGGCATCACGGCGGCGGTTCTGGTTGAGTGAACAACCTTTTTCGGCCATGGCCGGTCATGTACGTGCAATCGCACGGCCATCCCGCGCCCCACCGCGACGGCCCGCAACCACTTGTGCCGGAAACCGGCACTTTGGACCCGAGAGGTCTTCTCGATGAAGCTTCGCCGTGCCCTGACGGCTGCCGCCGCGACGGCCGTCATAGCCCCCGCCGCCCTGCTGGCGGCCCCTGCCGCGTACGCGACCGGCCCCGAGACCGAGTCCACCGCGAGCGCCGAGCCCACGCCGGGCACCCCTGGCTCGGAGCAGACCGACGCGCCCACCACGCAGCCGGAGACCCCGGACGCCGGTGACGAGAACGCGACGGACGACACCACGCCGGGCGACACCACCCCGGGCGACGACACCGAGCCCGGCGAGGAGACCGGGGGCGGTGACGCCACCGGCCCGACCGCCCCGGCCACCCCCGGCGGCGACACCAAGCCCAGTGGTTCGCCCAAGCCCTCCACCTCGGCCAAGCCCACCGAGCCGGGCGAGCCCGGTGACGAGGACGAGTGCACGGTCGATGACGCCGCCATCAAGGTGACCGTCGCCAACCTGCCCTCCAAGCTCGTCGCGGGCGGCGGCTGGAAGGGCTTCAGCGTGCAGCTGGCCAACACCACGGACCGGACGCTGGACGAGGTCTACCCGGTCATCTACGCGGTGCCGACCGGCGACCTCGACCACCCCAAGTCGCAGCTCGACCTGGAGTACCAGAACCCGGACACCGGCAAGTGGACCTCGTTCGACGAGTGGACCGACGGGGAGTACTTCGGCTGGTTCCAGCTCGACGCGCACCAGACCGCCGAGCTGAAGATGCGGATCCGTGCCGACAAGGGCGCCACGCCCGGTGACGGCTTCGCGCTGGTGGCGGGCGACTACCAGAACCAGGACGGCTCCTGCGGCTGGTCCGAGGAGCAGTGGTACGACTTCACCATCCTGTCGGCCGGCAGCAACCCGGGCGAGATCCCGCCGGCCAAGCCCGGTAAGCCCGGCAACAAGCCCGGTACGCAGGGCGGCGGGAAGCCGGTCAACACCGGTAAGCCCAAGGACGGTATGGACAAGCTGCCGGTGACCGGCAACCTGGCCGAGACCGGTGCCTCCTCCGCGCTGCCGACCCTCGGCCTCGTGGGCGGGGTCGCCATGGTCGTGGGCGCGGGAGCGATCTTCGTGGTCCGTCGCCGTAAGACGGATGGCGCCGCCGCGTAACGGCAGGCACAGAAGAGGAGGGCCGCACCCGGTTCGGGGTGCGGCCCTCCGTCGTACGTGCGCGGGAGAGGCTCTAGGAGAGCGACTTCTTCGGCGGGACCGGCGGGACCGCCACGAAGGGCAGGTTCAGCGCGCCGAACGCCTTCTTGGGGACGGCGGGGCGGACCGGCTCGACCGGTGCCAGCCGGCGGTAGGCGCGGCCCGGGGCGGGACGCGGGTCGGCCTCGCCCTTGTTGGGCCACAGCGACATCGCGCGCTCGGCCTGCGCGGTGATGGTCAGGGACGGGTTGACGCCCAGGTTGGCGGAGACCGCGGCGCCGTCGACGACCGAGATGCCCGGGTGGCCGTAGAGGCGGTGGTACGGGTCGATGACCCCGTGGTCGGCGTCGGCGCCGATCGGGCAGCCGCCCAGGAAGTGCGCGGTCAGCGGCGTCCCCATCAGCTCGCCGACATTGCTGCCCGCGAAGCCGTTGATCTCCTGCGCGAGCAGCGTGGCCGCCTCGGTGGCCTCGGGGATCTGCTCGGGGTTCGGTGCGCCATGGCCCTGGCGGGCGGTGAGCAGGCCCTTGCCGAGGCCGTCCGGCTTGCGGTAGGCCGTCAGGGAGTTGTCCAGCGACTGCATCACCAGGCCGATGATGGTGCGCTCCGACCAGCGGCGGTTGGAGAGCGACCGGAGCAGCAGCAGCGGATGCCGCAGACAGTTCGCGGCCCACCGGCCGGCGCGCGAGCCGCGGCCGTCGACGGGCACCTGGAGGATGGACATCGCGCCCATCGCGTTGGAGCCCTTGCCGTAGCGGACCGGCTCGATATGGGTGTGGGCGTCGGGGTGGATGGACGAGGTGATCGCGACCCCGCGGGTGAAGTCGGCCTTGGTGCCGTGCCGCTTGCGGTAGCGGCGGTTGTCGGTCTGCGCGCCCACCAGCGCCTCGGAGTTCGTCCGGGTCAGCTCGCCCAGCCGGCCGGAGATGCCGGGCAGCAGTCCGCTGTCCTTCATCTTGTGCAGCAGGGTCTGGGTGCCGTACGTGCCGGCGGCGAGGACGACCCGGCGGGCGGTGAAGGTGCGGCCCCGGCCCTTGCGCTTGTTGTCGGTGGGGAGGGTGGCGAGGGCGAAACCGCCGCGGGAGTCCTCGGTGACGGTGACGACGGAGGTCATCGGGTGGATGACGGCGCCGGCCCGCTCGGCGAGGTGGAGGTAGTTCTCGTTGAGGGTGTTCTTGGCACCGTGCCGGCATCCGGTCATGCACTCGCCGCACTCCATACAGGCCCTACGGGACGGGCCCTGGCCGCCGAAGTAGGGGTCGGGCACCTCCGTGCCCGGTGCCGTCTTCGAGGTCCCGTCCGCATCCTCGCCGTCCCCGAAGAACACCCCCACCGGCGCGAGATGGAAGGAGTCGCCGACGCCCATCTTGTCCGCGGCCTCCTTGAGGTGGACGTCGGAGGGCGTCATCGTCGGATTGAGGCGGACCCCCAGCATCCGCTTGGCCTGGTCGTAGTAGGGGGCCAACTCCTTCTGCCAGTCGGTGATATCGGCCCACTGGCGGTCCTCGAAGAACGGCTTCGGGGGGACGTAGAGGGTGTTGGCGTAGTTGAGCGAGCCGCCGCCGACGCCCGCGCCGGCCAGCACCATGACCTTGCCGAGCAGATGCACCCGCTGGATGCCGTAGCAGCCGAGGGCCGGGGCCCACAGATAGTTGCGGATGTCCCAGGAGTTCTTCGGCAGGGTCTGCCGGGTGAAGCGGCGGCCGGCTTCGAGGACGCCGACGCGATAGCCCTTCTCGGTCAGCCGCAGTGCGGAGACCGAGCCGCCGAAGCCGGAGCCGACGACGAGCACGTCGTAGTCGTAGCCGTCGTCCGGTGCGGCGGGGGCGTCGGCGGCCTCCCGGTCGCTGTTGCCGTCCTGATTTCGGGCAGAGTTCTCCTGGGGCACTGGCTCTCCCTGCTGCTTTGGTTAGCGGAGTCGGAACGCCTTCATCGCGCGCAGGCTGCGGCTCATGAACTGTGCGTACGCCTCGTCGGTCATGCCGAAGGACGGGGCGAGCGGCAGCAGGCGCTGGTGGGCGACGGTCTGTGCCTCGGTGTACTTGAGGATGCCCTCGGAGCCGTGCCGGCGGCCCAGGCCCGAATCGCCCATGCCGCCCATCGGCGCCTGCACGCTGGCGTACCCGGCGGCGTAGGACTCGTTGACGTTGACCGTGCCGGTCCGCATCCGGGCGGCGACCGCGCGGCCACGGCGGCCGTCCTTGGTCCAGACGCTGGAATTCAGCCCGTACGGGGTGGCGTTGGCGAGTGCCACCGCCTCGTCCTCGTCGCGGAACCGGTAGATCGAGACGACCGGGCCGAAGGTCTCCTCGTCGCAGACCGCCATCGGGGCCTGCACGCCGTCGAGGATGGTCGGCTCGTAGAACAGCGGGCCGATGTCGGGGCGGGCGCGGCCGCCGGCGACCAGCGTGGCGCCCTTGGCGACGGCCTCCTCGACATGGCGGGTGACGGTCTCCAGCTGGCGCTCGCCGACCAGGGAGCCCATGTCGGCGCCGTAGGCCAGGGCGTTGCCCAGCCGCATCGCCTTCGTCCGGGCGGCGAACCGCTGGAGGAAGTCGTCGGCGATGGACTCGTGGACGTAGAGCCGCTCGATGGAGATGCACAGCTGGCCGGCGGAGGCGAAGCAGCCGCGGACGGCGCCGGCGGCGGCCTTCTCCACATCGGCGTCCCGGAGCACCAACATGGCGTTCTTGCCGCCGAGTTCGAGGGAGACGCCGACCAGCCGGGCGGCGGCGCCCTGGGCGACCTCGCGGCCCGTACGGGTCGAGCCGGTGAAGGAGACGTAGTCGGCGTGCGCGACGACCGCGGGGCCGACGACCGGGCCCTCGCCGATCACGACCTGCCAGACGTCCTCCGGCAGCCCGGCCTCGATGAGCTGCTCACGGGCCCACAGCGCGGTCAGCGCGGTCTCCGTGTCGGGCTTCATGACGACGGCGTTGCCCGCGACGAAGGCCGGCAGGGCATCGCCGACGGACAGCTCGAAGGGGTAGTTCCAGGGGGCTATCTGCCCCACGACGCCCCGGGGCTGGCGGAGTTCGGTGACCTTGGTGAGGGTCGGCACGACGCCGGTGCGGGCCTTGGGCTTGAGGTAGGCATGGGCCCTGCGGCCGTAGTGGCGGGCGGTGACGGCGACCGCCTGGATTTCCTCATGGGCGTGCAGCCGCGCCTTGCCGGTCTCCAGCTGGATCAGGTCGAGCACCTCGGCCTGGCGGCGCAGCACCAGGTCATGGAAGCGCAGCAGGACCGCGGCACGCTGCTTGACCGGGACCTTCGCCCAGCGCTCCTGGGCGGCGCGGGCGCGCTCGAAGGCGGTGGCGACGTCCTCGGGGGTGGACTCGGGCAGGTCGGCCAGCTTCTCCCCGGTGAAGGGGGTGTGGTTGGCGGTACGGCCTCCCCCGCTCACCACACCGCGGGTCAGCCGGGCGGCGATCTCGGGGGTGACCACCTCCGCCGCGGTACGGGCGCCCGCGGGGGCGGGGGCGACCGGGTTGCCTCCGGCGGGGGCTTCGTCGGGCGCGGTGGCCACGGGGGCGTCCATGGGGGCCTCGGTGGGGGCCTCCGCGGCGGAGGCAGCTGTTCCGGTGTCCTGCGAGTCCGTCATGCGGGCGAGCGTATGCCTCCCCCGGCGCTTTGTGTACCCGGCAGTAATGAGTTTTCACGCGGCACGCACAATCGTGCCAGTGTCCGCTGGCCGCAAGGGCGCCGGCCTGGGACGACCGGACGGCCCGCGATCACGTCCCGGACAGCCGGAACGCGTCGACCGCGGTGTCGAAGTGCCGCTTGGCCTCGGTGCGCGAGGCGACCGGGGAGGAGATCCACACATCGATCATCCGGCCGCCCTCGTCCCAGCTGAGGTCGTAGGTGTACCGCGCGCCGCCGTCCTGGGAACTGCCGTCCCAGACGAACTCCCAGAGTCCGGCCTGGAGGCCGTTGTGGGTGGTCTCGGTGACCTGCCCCTGGCGGTAACCGCGGTAATCGGCGGGGCCGTTGGCGTGCGCCGTGCGCATCGCGCCCAGCGGCCCCTCCGGCACCTGCTGCTGAAGCTGGACGCCGATCCGGAACCGCTTGCCCTGGGAGTAGTAGTAGACGCGGTCGTTCTCATAGGACCGGGTGAAGCCCTCGGGGACGGCGAGGGCGAAGCCGGCCGGGTCGCGGACGAGGCGGTAGCCGGCCGGGACCTTCGTGGCGCCTCCGGCCGCCGGTGGCGCGGTGACGGTGGGTTCCGCCGTGCCGGAGCCGCCGTCCTTCGAGGGCCCGGTGGCCGAGGCCTGCTGGGACCGGCTGGGCCGGCCGCCCGTGCCGGTGCCGTTGCCGTGGTCGGCTCCGCCCTGGTTCATCAGCAGCACCGCGAGGCCCGCACCGGCGCCGCCGATCACCACCGCCGCGAGGGCGACCAGCAGGGCGGTGCGGGCGCGGCCGGTGTGCGGGCGGGCGGCCGCGGCCAGCGCCCGGTCGTCGAGCGCGTCCCGGATCGGCATGCCCGGGGTGCGGCCGCCCGTCCGGCCGCCGGGCCGTCCGGCGCCCCCTGCGGAAGGTGTACGGCCGGGAGCGGCCGGGCCGGGGGGCGGCGTACCCGCGACCGGCGGGTCCTCGCTGGACGGGTGCTCGCCGGGCGGGGGTTCACCGGGCAGCCCGCCGCCGGGGACGTCGTACAGGGGGGCGTGGACGTCGGGCCCGTGGTAGCGCGGGGTGTTCGGGCCGCCGGGGAACGGGCCGCCCGCCACGGCCTCGGCCGCGAGCCCCGCGGCACCGGCGCCGTGACCGCCGTGCTCGCCATGACCGCCCCGGTCACCATGGCCACCATGGCCACGACCGGCCCCGTGTCCCGGCGGCCCGCCCGGCCCGCGTTCCGGGGCGCGGCCCGACTGGAGATAGCCGCGCAGCAGCCGCTCCGTCTCGGTGACACCCAGCCGCCGCTCCGGCTCCCGCTCCAGCAGACCGTCCACCACGGCGTGCAACGGGCGGGCGGATTCCGGGAGTTCGATCTCGTCGTACACCACCGCGTGCAGCACCCCGCCCAACGAGTCGCGGTGGAACGGCGAGGCACCGCTGAGCGCCGCGCACAGCAGCACCCCGAGCGACCAGAGGTCGGCCTCCGGGCCGGTGCCGCGCCCGGCCATCCGCTCCGGCGCGGTGTATTCGGGCGAGCCGACGAAGCCGCCGGTGTCGGTCAGCGTCGTGACGCCGGGCACCTGGGCGATCCCGAAGTCGGTGAGCACGACCCGGCCGGTGCCCGACTCCATCAGGACGTTGGCGGGTTTGATGTCACGGTGCAGCACCCCGCGGGCGTGCGCGGCGCGCAGCGCGCCCAGCAGCGCGACGCCGATCCGGGCCGCCTCGCGCGGCGCGACCGGTCCGCCGCTCTGCAGCCGGTCGGCCAGCGACGCGCCCTCGACCAGCTCCATCACGATCCACGGCCGGCCGTCCTGCTCGACGACGTCATGCACGACGATCACATTGGGATGCTTGATCTGCGCGACGGTCCGCGCCTCCCGCATCGCCCGCTCACGCTGCACCCGCGCCTCGGGTTCGGCCGTTCCCTCGTCCAAGTGCAGTTCTTTCACCGCTACTTGACGTCCCAGCACTTCATCGGTGGCCCGCCAGACCGTTCCCATTCCGCCGCGGCCCAGCCGTATTCCCAGGCGGTACCGGCCACCGATCAGTCGGCCCTCGCCCCCGAAGATCCCCATGGCCCCATCTTGCCGCACGGCCGCCCTTCCGGCAGGGGCGGCACCCCTCGTCCGGCCATGGTCATGCGCACCCTGCCGCTGACCTGGTCCGCTGTGGTCCACTGCCCTCATGGAGGCAGTTGTGGCAAGCGTCGTGGCCGTACCGGGCGCCCTGTTGGGTTCAGTTGCGGGCCACCACGCGCCAGGGGATCCGGACTTCATCGCGGCCACGGCGCGGTATGTGCGCTGATCAACCGGGCGGGAGCCGGACGACACGGGGTGGAACCTCCACCGGCTCTCCCGCCGTCCTTGACACAGTGAGGCCGTTGTACGGGAACTGCCGGTACGGCGGCCACGAGAGGCGGATCGGGGGTCGGTCATGGTGATGCAGGACGGTGGAACGGTGGATGTCCGCCCGGGGCCCGATCCGCGGCGGGCCGCCCCGGAGCACAGCGGCGCCTATCTCGCCACCGGGCTGTGCCTGACGCTGTACGCCGGAGTGCTGGGCGCCTGGACGGTCTTCGGCATCACCCAAGGGGACGGCAGCACCTGGGACTTCGTCGAGGGCCTGTTCAACCCGGGCGCCTCCCCCACGACCCAGATCCTCGGGCCGTACGAATGGGCCTTCACCGCCGCGTTCCTGGTGATCGCCGGGCTCATGCTGGCCCAGCGGCGGGTGGCGCGCTCCGCTGCGCTGCTGTCCGGTTTCGTACTGCTCGCCCTCTCGCTGCGCGAGGGCGTGGGCCTGCTCCATGCCGCCTACCGCCACCAGTACACCAACGACCCGCTGGGCAGCTGGGCTCTCGCCACCCGCGGGCTGGGGGTGGTGGTGGCGCTGGTCGTGCTGTTCTCGATGTTCCCGGCCACCGAGCGGCGGCAGGACGCCCCGCCGCCCGCGGCCGGCGCGACCGGACCCGAGGCCCAGTGGCGCCGGCTGTCCCGGATCTGCGGGGTGCTGTTCCTGGTCATGGCGCTGGCCGAACTCGGCTGGGCGGTCCGCGACATGACCGCCACCGGGACGGACACCGGCCGCTATCTGCGCGGGGTCGTGGACGGTTCGGTTCTCGGCGCGCTCGATCTCGCCGCGTCCGCCGAGTTCACCACCGTCGGCTCGGTGCTCGTCCTGCTGATCCTCGGGGTGCTGGCCCTCCGGGGGCGCCGGGAAGTCCGGGGCGCGCTCCTGGTGTTCGCGGCGCTGGAGCTGTACATGACCGTACGGACGGTGGTCTGGCTGACCGTCTCCGACTTCTTCAACCGCTCCTTCGAGACCACCGAGGGCGCCCTCTCCATGGCCACGACGGCCTACGGCCTGGCCGCCATGACCTCGGTCGTCGTCCTGGCCACCGGCCGCGGCATCGGCCCGTACGACGGCCGCCGCCCGGAAGGGATCCGGACGGCGGCGGTGGGACGGGAGGGCTGGCTGTGAGGGACGTACGGGCCGGCGGGCGGCCTGCGCTGTGCTGTGCGGAGCCCGGGAACTGAGCTCCGCCCGGCCCGCATGAGCCGCCCGTGACCCGCCCCGCCCTCATGACCCGACGGGCTGCTCCGCGGCGTTGTCGTGGTCCGGGGCGCCGTCAGCGGCGGCCGGGATCCGGCGCGGCAGTCTCGCGGCCACGACGATCGTCACCACGGTGAGGGCGGCGGCGACACCGAAGGCCAGCTTCATCCCGCTCAGTGCCGCGGGCGCGGCGGCGACGCCGTCGGCGACCAGATGACCGCTGCGCGCGGACATCACGGTCACCACCAGCGCGGTCCCGAACGCCGCGGCGACTTGCTGCAACGTCCCGAGCATCGAGCTGCCGTGCGAGTACAGATGCGGCGGAAGCGCGCCCATGCCCAGCGTGAAGACGGGGGTGAACGTCGCCGCCAGGCTCACCATCAGCAGCGTGTGCAGTGCCAGCACCTGCCAGTACGGCATCGTCATCGAGACCTGGGTGAAGCCGCCGAGGGAGAGCACCATGCCGATCGAGCCGGGCAGGACCAGCGGCCGGCTGCCGAACCGGTCGAACAGCTTCCCCACGGTCGGACCGAGCAGTCCCATCGCCAGACCACCCGGCATGACCAGCAGGCCGGTCTCCAGCGGGCTGAGTCCGCGCATGTTCTGGAGGTAGAGCGGCAGCAGGATCATCGACCCGAGCATCGCCAGGAAGCCGACGGAGATGAGGGCCAGGGACAGTCCGTAGGTGCGGTGCTTGAGGGTGCGCAGGTCCATCAGCGGCACGCCGGTGCGCTGCAGCTTCAGCTGACGGACCACGAAGACCGCGATGGCCGCGACTCCGGCGACGACGATCCCGATGCCGAGCCCGACCCGGTCGCCGGATTCACCGAGGAGGCTCAGGCCGTACACCAGGCCGCCGAAGCCGAGCGTCGCCAGGGAGACGCTGAGCCAGTCGATGGAGCTCACCTGCGGCTCGCCGATGTTGTCCATCTTGCGCAGCCCGAACAGGGTCACCAGACCCGCGATCGGCAGCACGACCACGAACAGCATGCGCCAGGAGCCGGCCTGAAGGACGAGCCCGGACACGGCGGGTCCGAGCGCGGGCGCCACCGAGATCGCCAGGGTGACGTTGCCCATCACCCGGCCGCGGTCGTGCTCGGGCACCACGATCATCAGCGTGGTCATCAGCAGGGGCATCATCACGGCGGTGCCGGCGGCCTGCACGATCCGGCCCAGCAGCAGCACCTCGAAGGAGGGCGCGACGGCGGACAGCGCGGTCCCCGCGAGGAAGACGCCCATCGCGATGGCGTACGCCTGGCGGGTGGTGACCCGCTGAAGGAACCAGCCGGTCACCGGAATGACGGCGGCCATGGTCAGCATGAACGCGGTGGAGACCCACTGCGCCGACTGCTCGGTGATGTGCAACGAGTCCATCAGCCGCGGGATGGCGTTGACCAGGATCGTCTCGTTCAGGATCACCACGAACGTGGCGAGCACCAGTAGCCGCACCACGGTCGGTATGCGGCCCGCCTTCGCGGCCGGTTGTTCTTGGATTACAGCTGTCACGGCAGCACCTCGCTGGGGTTCCTGGTCACAGTCGCCTCGCAGCCAGGGGCTGTCGGCACGAACACGGTCGGTGGATTGTCATTGGAGACCGATAGGCATGGCAGAACTCATCGGCCGGCCCGAGTGTTCCGTACCCGCGGGCTGATTTCATCCGATTTTATGCCTGCTCGCGAGGACATCCGTCGACGACGCCATGACCGGCGGCCCACGTTTCGGCGACGCGCGCCACCACTCCGGGAACCTGCTTCACCAGCGGCTTTGAGGGAGTGACAGGCCGTGCTCCGGCGGTGCGGGGGAGATCCCCCTCCGAACCGCCCCCGCACGCCAAAGGCGGCCGCCGCGTGTGGGGGTCGCGGCGGCCGCCGATGTGAACTGCACCGCGTCCTGGGCTCGGGGCTCCTTCAGTGGTGCAGCATGAGAACCACTCTGCCCGTGGGGGACCCCCCGCGGCATCCTCCAGAGGTCGCGGGATCACCCCCGCCGCTCGGCGGGGGTGCGGATCCGTCGCAGGGCGGGCCCGGGTGACAGGGGAACGGAATCGCGCAGCGCCGGGCGGTTCCGCGGATGCGGGTGGGTGCGAAGGAGAAAGGGGCGGCCGGTGATCCGTGTCGCTGTGGTGGACGACGAGCGGCTGGTCAGATCGGGACTGCGGATGATTCTGGGGACCGCCCCGGACATCGAGATGGTCGCGGACTGCGGCGGCGCCGAGGCCGTGGAGACCGTGCTGCGCTGTGCGGCCGATGTCGTGCTGCTGGACATCCGTATGCCGGACGTGGACGGGCTGACCGTACTGCGCGGGCTGCGCGCCGCCCCGGAGCCGCCCGCGGTGGCGATGCTGACCACCTTCGACGCCCAGGAGTATCTGACCGCGGCGCTGCGTGAGGGCGCGGCCGGGTTCCTGCTGAAGGACTCCGACCCGGAGCAACTCGTACGGGCCGTACGGACGCTGGCGGAGGGCGGGAGCGTGCTCGACCCGGGCGTCACGCGGGCGGTGATCGGGGGCTATCTGACCGCCGAGGACCAGGCGTCGGCGGCGCGGGCGGTCAGCGGGCTGACGCCGCGGGAGTCGGAGGTGCTCGCCCTGCTCGGCGAGGGTCTGGCCAACGCCCAGATAGCCGGGCGGATGGGGCTCGCCCCCAGTACGGTCAAGGACCATGTGCGCGCCCTGTTGGGGAAGTTGGGCGGAATCAACCGCATCCAGGCGGCCATCGTCGCCGACCGCGCCGGCCTGGTGACGGGCGATCCCCGGGGGGCGTGGTGAGGGCCCGGGGCGGGCGGAGCCGGCTGCGGGCCCGCGCGGGGCGGGCGGTGGCCCGCGGGGAGGCGAAGGGGCGGGCGCTGGGGCACGGGGCACCGGTGCGGCGGCTGCGCGCCCTGGCTCCCGTGGTGGTCCCGGTGCTGCTGGCGATCGCCGACGCGATGCTGGTCAACGGCCTCGAACTCGACCTGGAGGTCGGTGTCTCGATGCTGGCGGCGGCGGCCCTGGTGCTGCGCCGGCGCTTCCCGCTGCTGGTGTTCCTCTTCACGCTCCCCGGGCTCTACATCGGCTACATCTGGTTCGCGCCGATGATCGGGCTCTACACCCTGGCCGTCCGCCGGCCCGGCCGGGCGCGGCTCGGCATCTGTGCGGTGCTGCTGATCGCCGCGCACTTCTTCCCGTATCCGATCACCGACTTCGAGCTCACCGTCTACCGAGAGAACACCCTGGTGCTGATCGACGCCTGCGTCACCTCGGCCGCACCGATCGCCCTGGGCCTGCTGGTGCGCACCCGACAGGAACTCGCCTCCCGTGTCGAGGACCTGACCCGCAGCCTGCGCCGGGAGGACCGGCTGCTCGCGGACCGGGTCAAGACCACCGAACGCGCCCGGCTGGCCCGTGAGATGCATGACGTGGTGGCCCATCAGGTCAGTCTGATCAGCCTTCAGGCGGGGGCGGTGCAGGTCAGCACGGAGGACCCGGCGGCGCGCGCGGGCGCCAGGACGATCCGGGAGCTGTCGGTGCGGACGCTGGAGGAGCTGCGGCACATGGTGGGCGTGCTGCGGGCGGACGGCGGTGAGGCGGCGGAGGCGCACCGGCTGGCGCCGCAGCCGGACTTGACGGAGCTGCCGCGGCTGATCGAGATGAGCGCGCTGGATGTGACGTACGAGGGCGGGGTGGCGGCCGGGACGAGCGGCACGAAGACGGTGGAGCGGGCGGCGTTCCGTACGGTCCAGGAGGCGCTCACCAACATCCGCAAGCACGCACCGGGGGCGCGGGTCCGGGTACGGGTGGATCCGGTGGACGCGGTGCGGGGCGAAGGCTCCGGACGGGGCGAGGGTTCCGGACGGGCGGATGGTTCCGGAGGGGCAGGTGGTTCCGGACGGGCAGCTGGTTCCGGACGGGCCGAGGAGAGCCGTGCGGCGCACGGGCTGCGGGTGGAGATCCGCAACGGGCCGCCGGACGCGACGGCGACGGTTCCCGCGCTTCCCGGGGGCGGGCACGGGCTGGTGGGGCTGCGCGAGCGCGCGCAGAGCCTCGGCGGGACGCTGGAGGCGCGTCATACCTCCGACGGCGGCTTCGTCGTACGGGCGGAGTTTCCGTACGGAGCGGGGTGAATCAGACAGGAGCGGGCGTACGGGGGCAGAAGGCGTGCCCGGACGGGGTCAGGCGGAGAGCGGCGCGGCGGCCTCGTCGACGGCGGTGCGCAGGTCCGGATAGACCTCGAAGAGCCGGCGCACACCCAGGGCGGCCAGCACCCGGTTGACGTGCGAGCCGTCCACGGCGCCCTGCGCGGGGAGGATCAGCCGCAGCCGTCCCTGACAGGAGCGCATCAGACGGCGGGCGGCGATCAGCACACCGACGCCGCTGGAATCACAGAACCGCACCTCGGAGAGGTCGAGGACGACCGATCTCCGGCCGTCCGCCACCGCGTCGTGCACATGCTGGCGCACCGCGGGCGACGTGACCAGGTCCATCTCCCCCGACACCTGGAGTACGGCCCACGGGCCCTGTTCGTCCTCTGCCACCTTCAACGACACGCGCTCGAAGCCTTTCGCTCGCTTTCGGACCGGATGGGCCCGGCTCCATCCGGAACTCATCCTTCCCCGCCTCGACTGCCCGGCCTCTCTCCCCTGAAACTCTTCTGAATCCCTGGCTCAACAGGCAGTCGGCCTAAGGCTATGCCCCAGCGGCCGCACCTTTTCGCCGACATCTGGTCACACACGGATAACACATCACCGTATGTGGACACGAACGATCGGCATCGATCGGCTCCGATCGGGCAGTATCGCCACAAAGCGAGGCCATCCGTCGTGAGGTCCTTACCACCCCGGTCCCCGTCGGGGACTGGGTTTGCCGCAAAGGAGCGTGCGTTGTCAGACCCGCGCATTACATTCGGTAGCACGGTGGTTTCTGTGAGCGTGCGTACAGCTCCGGGTGTGCGTGCGCGTGCGGAAGTGACGGCTGAGGAGTGAGCCCGGAGGCGACGGGCAGGGATGGGGTTCCTATGGGACACGACGCGCCACCGCGCTGGGACAGGCGGATGCAACAGCGGCTCGCCCACGGCGAGGCCGCGGCGCTGGGCGAGCTCTACGACCGCTTCGCCTCGCTCGTGCACAGCCTCGCCCACCGTGTCCTGGACGACGAGGACGCCGCCGACCGCCTCACCCGCGAGGTGTTCACCTACATCTGGGAACACCCCGATTCCTACGACCCCAAGCAGGGCCCGCTGCGCTCCTGGATCGCGGGGGTCACCCGCCATCAGGCCGTCCAGCGGCTGCGCCAGACCGAAGTGGCCTCGGCGCGCGACTGCGGAGACGGTGCCCCGGCGCCCGCCGAGATAGAGCAGAAGATCCGCGAGGCATCCACCGCCGCCCGCGCCGACTACATCGTCACGTCCATGCCCGCGCCCCTGCGGGCCGCACTGGAGCTGGCGTACTTCCAGCGCCGGGACTACCGCCAGACCGCCGCCGACCTCGGCGTCACCGAGGACGAGGCCCGCCGCCGGCTCCGCCTGGGCCTGCAACTGCTCTCCACCGCCCATCACCACCACGCCCTGCCGCCCGGCCACCGCGCCCCGTACACCGCCCGCGGCCCACGCTCCGCCCCCACGGCCCCCACCGCGCCACCGGGGCCGCACGCTCCCCGCGGCCCGCTGCCGTCGCACTCCCCGCACACCGGCCCGGGATCCTCCGCACCACCCGGTCCGGGCCATGGGCGGTCGCGGTGAAGGGCCCCGACGAATGGGACGGCCGCGAGCTGCCCGGCAGCCCCGGTGAGCGGCCGCGGATACCCTCCCCGCGCTCCGCGGTCGAGGACCACGGCCCCCTTCCGGACAGCCCGCCGGTACCCGTCCACGACCCGGCGAGCGACACCACCGAGACCCTCCCAGCGGCCGGGCCCGGGTCCGAGCCGCCCGCCGCGCCCCAGCCGCTCCCGGACCCGGATCCCGCCCCGCCGCACCGCGTCCTCAAGTCGCTGCTCGGCGCCTGGGCGCTGGCGGCCTGCTCCGCCGAGGAGACCACCGCCGTCGAGGCACATCTGACCGACTGCGCCTCCTGCGCGGACGAGGCGCTGCGGCTGCGCGATGCCGTCGGGCTGCTGCACCCCGCCGACAGCCTCGACCTCGATCCGCTGCTGCGCTCCCGCGTCCTGGAGGGCGCCCTGGTCCGGCGGCCGGCCCGTATCCCGGTGCCCGACTGGGCGGCGCCGTACGACGCGGAGACCGCCAAGCTGGATGCGCTGCTGCATGACATGGGCGAGGCGGAGTGGCGCGCTCCGGTGCGGCTGCGCTGGTTCGAGGGCGACCGCCCGGTCGAGCGGGAGACCACCGTCGCCGGTGTCATGGGGCATCTGATGGCGGTGGACGGCCTGGTCGCGACGGCCCTCGGGCTGACCGACCCGCTCGGCACCGCCGCCCCGCCCGGCACCCCGGACCCCCTCATCCGTACGGAAACGTTCTGGCGCGCGGCACACGAGACGCAGCGTCCGCTGACCGTCCACGCCCCGTGGCGCGACCAGAGTTACGCGCTGATGCGGCAGGTGTCGTTCGCCGGCAGCAGGGTCGCCGAACTCGCCGTCCCGTACGGCGACTTCCGGCTCGCGCTGCGCGACTCGTTCCTGGACCGCGCCTTCGAGTGCTGGGTGCACGCCGGCGATATCGCGGAGGCGGTGGACTACCCGTATGTGCCGCCGGCCGCCGCGCATCTCCACCAGATGGTCGACCTCGCCGCCCGGCTGCTGCCCAGTGCGCTGGCCGACCGCCGCCGGGCCGGGCTCGCCGCGCCGCCGCAGCGGCTGGTCGAGGCGGGCGCCCCGGGCCGTACGCTCCATCTGGAGGTCGAGGGCAACGGCGGCGGCCACTGGTACATAGCGCTGGACTCACCGGCCGCGCTGGGCACCCCGGAGCGCACCGTCGCCCATATCGCCCTGGACAGCGCCGAGTTCTGCCAGCTGGCCGCGGGCCATATCTCCCCCGAGGAGGCCGCAGCGGGCCAGGACGGCGAACGCGACGCGATCCGCGAGGTGCTCTTCGCGACCGCGTCGCTGTCCCGCCTCTGAGGGCCGGCCGGTCGAGGGCCGGCCGGTAGAGGCTCGCCCGTAGAGGCAGGCCCGTAGGGGGCGGTCGAACACGTCCCGTAGGGGGTCCGGGCGCCCCCTCGGGGCCACAACGTGAGAGGTGCGGAGGGTATTTCCCGGGGCGGTGGGCAATGCGCCCGCGAGGACGCCGCCCCGGAGGCCCTCCGCCCCGGACGACCGCCCGGCTGCCGCTCGCCCTACGCGAAGACGACCGCCCGGAGGCCCATCCGCCCTACGCGAAGACGACCGTGCGGCTGCCGTTCAGCAGTACCCGGCGCTCGCTGTGCCACTTGACGGCGCGCGCCAGGGCCTGGCACTCCACGTCCCGGCCGATCGCCACGAGCTGGTCCGGTGTGACCTCGTGACCGACCCGCTCGACCTCCTGCTCGATGATCGGGCCCTCGTCGAGGTCGGCGGTCACATAGTGCGCGGTGGCACCGATGAGCTTCACCCCGCGGGCGTGCGCCTGGTGGTACGGCTTGGCGCCCTTGAAGCTCGGGAGGAAGGAGTGGTGGATGTTGATGATCCGGCCGGACAGCGCCTTGCACAGATCGTCGGAGAGCACCTGCATATAGCGGGCGAGGACCACCAGCTCGACGTTCTCCGCCGCCACCAGATCCAGCAGCTGCGCCTCGGCCTGCGCCTTGGTGTCGCGGGTGACCGGAATGTGGTGGAAGGGGATGTCGTACGAGCCGACCAGCTCGGCGAAGTCCGTGTGGTTGGAGACCACGGCCGCGATCTCCACCGGCAGCGCACCGATCCGGGAGCGGAACAGCAGGTCGTTGAGGCAGTGCCCGAACTTGGACACCATCAGGATGACCCGCATCTTCTCGTCGGCCCGGTGGATCTGCCAGTCCATGCCGAAGGAGTCGCCCACCGCCGCGAAGCTGGCCCGCAGCTTGTCGACGCTCACCGAGCTGTCCGCGCTGAAGTGGACCCGCATGAAGAACAGCCCGGTGTCGTGGTCGCCGAACTGCTGGCTGTCCTCGATGTTGCAGCCGGTGATGAAGAGGTAGCTGGACACGGCATGCACGATGCCCTGCTTGTCCGGGCAGGACAGGGTGAGGACGTACTGATCGTTCCGATCGTGCTGACCGGGCTGGGTGGGCTGCGACTCGCTCATGACCTCATAGGGTCGCACACCCGCCCGAGCAGGTCAGGCCGGGGCGTCCGCCTGACCGGTCATGATGGCCAGCACCTCCAGCGAGCGCGGCGCGGCATCGGGGTCCTCGCCGTCCGCGGTGGCCAGCTGCACATGGGCCTCACGGGCCGCCCGTACGGCCTCCGGCCAGCCCTGGTGGGCCATGTACGCGGTGACCGGGGCGTCCGCGCCGACCTGGTGCATGATCCGCAGCACCCGCAGCACAGCGACATCGACGAGCTGCGCCTCCTGGGCGTCCCGGAAGATCGTGCCGACGTACTTCTCGGCGGACCAGTTGTCCAGCCAGGTGTCCTCGACGAGCCGGTAGACGGCGTCGGTGACATCTCCGTACCCGGGGCGGCCGGCCAGCCAGGTCTCCTGCTGGAAGGCGGGGTCGGAGAGCATGTGCAGCGCGGAGCGCACATTGCTGCGCCAGCGCCACCACGGCATGTCGTTGAGTGGCATGCCGCCCATGGTGGTCGAGCGACGGCCGCGACGGGAAGACTTCTCCGAACCTTGCACAGTATTGGATCGTACGTTCCGCCCGGATGATCTCAAGCGGGCCCCCGGAGTTCACCTTGGCGTCACCATCCGTTGCCTTGTCGTCACTCGGCCGTTCCTGGCAGGACGGAAGGCTGCGGTGTCATGACCGGACGGCGACGCTCCTCCCCCCGCCCTTCTTCTCACGCCCCCGCGGTCGGTGCGGCGGCGGCATGTACGGCGGTCATCGCGTCGCTGCTCTCGGGCTGCGGCTCCCTCCCCGGAGTCTCGGGGGACTCCGGGGAGAAGGACCCGGTCACGGTCATGACCTGGGCCCCCGAGGACACCAAGGCGACCAATATGCCGGGTATGCCCGCCATGGCGCAGGCCTACGCCCGCTGGGTCAACTCCCGGGGCGGCATCAGGGGGCATCACCTACGGGTGCTCACCTGCAACGAGCGCAATGACTCGGTGGCTGCCGCACAGTGCGCCCAGCGCGCGGTGGACCGCGGCGCGGTCGCGGTGGTCGGCTCCTACAGCCAGTTCGGCCGCTCGTTCATGTCGCCGCTGGAGGTCAAGGGCGTTCCCTTCATCGGCGGCTACGGCGCCTCGGACGAGGAGTTCGAGAGCCCGCTGTCCTACCCCGTCAACGGCGGGCAGGCCTCCCTGCTCGCCGGGAACGGCCGCCAGCTGGCGCGCGACTGCCAACGCGTCGCGCTGGTCCGCCCGGACACCATCCAGGGCGACCAGATGCCGTCCCTGCTCAACTCCGGCCTGGAGAACGGCAGCCGGCACCCGGCCAAGGACATCAAGGCACCCGAGGACGGCACCGACTACTCGTCCGCGGTGAACCGCGCCCTGGACGGCGTGGGTGCCGATCCGGTCGTCTACGGCACGTCGGAGGCCGGCGGCAAAGCGAACGGCTCCTGTGTGACCGCCTCGCTCGGCGATCACACCGATGCGTTCTTCGACTCGTTCCGGCGGCTCCAGGAGGACAGCCCCCGGGTGCGGGTCGCCTCCGTGCTCGGCAGCGTCGGCCAGGCGCTGGTGAACCGTACGGGCGGCAGGTCCGGACCGCTGGAAGGCGCGGACATCACCGGCTGGTATCCGGCCGCCGGAGATTCCCGCTGGGCGCCGATGCGCAAGGTCATCAACGACTTCGCGTTCAACGACAACCGCATCGACCCCGCCGACCAGGGCGCGCAGACGACCTGGATCGCCTACACGGTGCTGCGGTCGATGATCGAGCAGCTCGATGACCAGGGCGTCGAGGACATCACCCCGCACGCCCTCCAGACCGCGCTGGACCGCGGTGACCGGGCCGTCGACACCGGCGGGCTGACCCCGAAGCTGCGCTGGCGCGAGGACGACATGCTCGCCGTCCAGGACTTCCCCCGCATCGTGAACGGGACGGTGACCTACCAGGTCGTGCGGGACGGCGAGTTGGTCGCCGCCCGGCACGGCTTCGTGAACGTCACCAAGACGCTGGAGCGGCGGCGTCCGGACAGCTGAGCCGGGGCGGGCCGCCCGACGGCGTCCGGACAGCTGAGCGGGACGGGCCGCCCGGCGGCGCCCGTCCCGGCCCGGCTCAGAGCTGCTCGGGACGGCGCTCCGTCAGCCCGTACTTCTTGGCGAGCGGGTTCCAGATCTGCGCCGCCTGCTTCTTGGCGAGGGTGGCCTGCCCGCTGGCCGCGTTGCCCTGGGCGGTCTGCCGGGTGACCCGGGCCTTGCCCTTGTGGCAGCCCTTCTTGCCGCCGACCTGCCCGGCCCATGCCGCGTAGTGGTTGTCCGCGGACGCCGAGGACTGCCAGGCCTTGGTCAGCGCGGCGGTCAGCCGGTCGTGGTTCGGGATCTTGTCGACGGGCAGCTGCTGGAGCCGCTTCACCAGCTCGTTGCGCTGCCCGGCCGCGGCGCGCAGGTCCTTGGCCGCGCCACCGAGGTTGTGGCAGGTCTTGATGCTGTTGACGGCGTTGATCACCGATGAGCGGCTGTTGTTGCTGTCGCCCAGCAGCGCGTCCAGCCCCTTGGCCTGGGACTCGGCCGGGTCGGTGGTCGGCTTCGGCTTCTCCGGCTCCTTGGCCTCCTTGGTGGTGTCGGCGCCGGAGCCCTGCTTCTTCGCGGTCTCCTCGCTGCCGCCGCCGCTCAGCGCCCAGCCGAGACCGAGGCCGGCGCCCGCGAGCGCCACGATGACGATGCCGACGATCGCGATCGGGGCGAGCCGGCGGCGGCCGCTGCCGCCGTCGTCGAGCGTGGGCCGCTGCTCGTAGCCGCCGCCGGGCGGGAACTGCTGGCCGTAGCCCTGGCCCTGCTGCCCGTACGGCGGCTGGCCCGGGTCCTCGAAACGCGGCAGCTGCGCGGTGGAGTCCGGGGCGGCGGCCGGTCCGGCCTGGCCGGGGGCGCCCGGCCCGTCGCGGAACAGGCCGTCGAACTCGGCGGGGGTGGGACGGTCACCAGGTGCGCCGGGGCGCACGCCGTACGGCGCGCCGGGCTGCGGGGGCGGCGCGGCGGCGCCCACCGGAGAGATGAGCTGGGTGGCCTCGGCGTCGCCCGCGCCCTGGGCACCGGGCATCGGCTGGGACTGCGGCATCGGCCGGCCCTGGGGGCCGCCCTGGTTCGGCTTGATCGCGCGCAGCATGGTCGTGGACTCGTCGGGCGTCTCGGGGCGCGAGGCCGCCTCGGGCGGCAGCGGCGCGCCGCCGGGGCCGCCGGCCGGGGCGCCGACGGGCGGAATCAGCGCGGTGGCCTCCGCGTCGCCCGAGGCGGGCGGCAGCGGAGCACCGGTCTGCGGCGTGGCCCGCACCAGCTCTCCGGACGGACCCTGGGGCTGCTGCCCGTACGGCTGTTGAGGCTGCTGGGTCTGCTGCGACTGCGGCGGGATCTGCTGGCCGTATGGCTGCTGCGGGATCGGCTGACCGTACGACTGCGGGCCCTCGGGCGGCAGCGCGCCGGGCGCACCTTGGCCGGGCTGTGCGCCGGGCGGCAGCAGCGCCGTCTCCTCGGCGTCGAAGCCGGGTTGCGGCTGCGGCGCGGCGGGCTGCTGGGGTGCCTGCTGCGGCGCCGAGGGCGGCATGGCCGGCGGCTGCTGCCCCTGGGGCGGCGGCGGGAAGCCCTGGCCGCCCTGCGGCTGCGGGGCCTGCGCCGGGGCGTGGCCCGGCTGCGGTCCTTGGCCGTAGCCCTGCTGGGGGGCCTGGCCGTAGCCCTGCTGCGGTGCCTGGTCGTATCCCTGCTGCGGGGCGGGCTGCCCCTGGGCGGGCGCCTCGCCGTACGACTGCGGGGCGGCGGCCTGCTGGCCGGGTCCCCAGGGCTGGCCCCACGGCTGACCGGCCGGCGGCGCGGCCTGCTGATCGGGCACCCACGGCTCACCGTTGGCGGGCAGCACAATGCCCTCTCGCGCGGGACCGGCCGCAGAATTCTGCGGGTCGTGACCCTGTCCGCTCTGCGTCACCGTGACTCCTACCAACGTGCAGACCTACGGAATCGTCGGCTGCACGCTACCGGTTCGCAGCAACGTTCGACCACGTCGCCTGGTCACCGCCCCTGCCCGCCCCCGGAACCGCCGGACAGGCCCCACCGCCTGGGCTTTCCGTCACCCCACGACAAAACCCGACGTCGCACGACAAAGCAGTCGCCACCCCGGTGGTGAGGCGCCGGTCACCCCGGTCGTGAGGCGTCGGTCACGCCGCGGTGGCCCGCAACTCCAGCCGCGCGCTGAACTCCCGCACCACCGGTTCGTCCCGATAAGGCTCCAAACGCAGCTGAAAGTCCTCCAGATATTCCGCGCCACGGTCCGAACGCAGTCCGCTCAGCAGGTCGACCGCCTGGGTGCCCGTATGGCAGGCCTGTTCCACCTCGCGCTGCTGCACCTGCGCGCCGGCCAGTAGCAGCAGACCGATGGCCCGGCGCCGGGCCCGGCCGGCCGGATGCCCGTCCAGCGCCTCCTGCGCCCGCTGCGCGGCAGGCCCCGACTGCCCCAAGTCGCGGTGGCAGTGGGCGAGTTCATCGGCCAGGTAGGCCGGGTCGAAATGGGCGATCCACACCGGGTCGTCGCCCGCGTCGGCAGCCGCTTCGGCGCGCTCCAGTGCGGCGACCGCCCGGCCGGCCACCACCTCGAAGGCCCGCCCGTCGCCCATCAGCGCGTGCCCGCGCGCCTCCGCGGCGCAGAACATCGCCTCCGCGCGCGGGGTGACATGGCCGCGGGCGCCTTCCTGTGCGGCGCGCGCGAGCTGGGCGATCTCCCGTGGATTGCCGAGCGAGGCGGCGAGGTGGCTCATGCTCGCGGCGAGGACATAGCCGCCGTAGCCGCGGTCCCCGGCCGCCTGGGCCAGCCGCAGCGCCTGGATGTAGTAGCGCTGGGCGAGGCCGGGCTGGCCGGTGTCGACGGCCATGTAGCCGCCCAGTTCGGTCAACCTCGCGACGGCGGCGAAGAGTTCGCGCCCGACGGACTCCCGGTACGAACCGGCCAGCAGCCCGGAGACCACGCTGTTGAGGTAGTGCACGACGACCGGTCTGACATGTCCGGCGCCGAATCGGTGGTCGAGCTCGCTGAGCGCCGTGGTCATCGCGCGGACCGCCTCGACGTCCGAGATCCCGACCCGGGCACCGGCGTTCCGGGCGACCTGGGTGTCCGCCCCGGTGATCAGCCAGTCGCGGCTGGGCTCCACCAGGGCGGACGCCGCGACCGTGGAGCCACTGAGGAAGTCGCGCCGGCCGACATCGCTGCGCCACAGCTCACAGACCTGCTCGATCGCCCCGAGGACGGTGGGCGAGAACTGCAACCCCACCCCGGACGCGAGGTTTTTGCCGTCGGCCATCCCGATCTCGTCGATGGTGACCGTGCGCCCCAGCTTGCGCCCCAGCGCCTCCGCGATGACGGCCGGGGCGCGGCCCCGTGGTTGCTGGCCGCGCAGCCATCGGGCCACGGAGGTCTTGTCATAGCGGAGGTCGAGACCGTGTTCCGCCCCGCACATGTTGACGCGGCGGGCGAGGCCCGCGTTGGAACAGGCGGCTTCCTGGATCAGCGCCTGGAGCCGTTCGTTGGGCTGCCGTGCGACGAGTGGCCTGGCGGCCATGCTTGTACCCCCTGAGTACCGCTGTGCGTTCACCGCCGAACGCCGTTACCCGTGATCGATTCCCCAGGAATATGCCGGATATCCGAGAGATCCTGAATATGCGCGATAGGTGGGATCGGTGTGATATGCGCTGTGCCGAGGATGCTCGGTCCTGAGCACTTTTGCGCCAGGTCCGGTGCTTCCTCGGCGCCCAGCGCCGTTCACGGGTGGAAAGGCTGCGGTGCCGTGCACAGATCGCGGCGCCGCCGTGCCGGGCTCCCCCCGGGTGCACCGCGGACTGCCGCCGGGCGGTCCCTCCGCCCGTCACGCAGGTGGCTACCCGCTCCTCGGGCCCCGCCCGCATACGCGCCCCCACCGGTGCACCCATGCGCCCCACGTGCGAGAACGATGCGCCCTGAGGTCCACCCCTGAGCCGTAACCCTTGGTGACGACGGAAGTTGTCCTCAGCGTGGAAAAAACCATCGGAGTCACAGAAGCCCCGCACATCCCCCTGCAGCGCGGCGAGCAGCTGATAGACACTGCGGTGCGTTACGCGGAAGAACGGCACTGGGACGTGTTCCCCGGCGCATGGCTGGAGCACGACGGTGAGACCCCGCGCTGCTCGTGCGACGCCGCCGACTGCGCCGCACCCGGCGCGCACCCCACCGGGCCCGGCTGGGCCGGACAGGCCAGCGGCAGCGCGACCGCCGTCCGCCGGATGTGGAGCAAGCAGCCGCGCGCCTCGATCCTGTTGCCCACGGGCCGGACCTTCGAGGCGCTCGACGTGCCCGAGACCGCGGGCTGTCTGGCGCTGGCCCGTATGGAGCGGATGGGACTGACCCTGGGCCCGGTCACCCGTACCCCGGCCCGCCGGATGCTCTTCCTCGTGCTCCCCGGCGCCTCGGTGAAGGTGCCCGCCCTCGTACGCACCCTGGGCTGGGCACCGGCCGCGCTCGATCTGATCTGCCGCGGCGAGGGCGAGTACATCGCCGCACCGCCGACCCGGGTGGGCGCGCACGGCATGGTGCAGTGGGCGCGCCGTCCCACCCCCGCCAACCGCTGGCTGCCGGACGCGGAGGAGCTGATCAGCCCGCTCGCCTATGCCTGCGCACGGGACGCGGCCGCCCTCCGGGCACGCTGATCCCGGACCGGTCCGCTCCCCTTGTCCCCAGGCTGTCCACAGTCCCACCCCGTCCCGGTATCCGCCCGTATCGTGGGATGCCGGACGGGGGTCGGACCGGCCCCTGCGGGGACGTCGAAGGGCAGGACCGGTGGCGAACGAGCCGGAACACATCGAGGAGCGGGGCGCATCGGCACCGCCGCAGCGCACCACGGCCACTTCGCCGGGCGGGCCGGCCGCGGCCCCCGGGGGCGGTGCGGCCGGTCCGCCCGCCGTCCGCATCCAGGGCCTGTGGAAGAAGTTCGGCGAGCAGATCGCCGTCAACGGCATCGATCTGACGCTGCCCGCCGGCCGCTTCATCGGACTGGTCGGCCCCAACGGCGCCGGTAAGACCACCACCCTCTCCATGGTGACGGGCCTGCTGCGGCCGGACGCCGGGCTCGTCGAGATCGGCGGGCACGACGTCTGGAAGGACCCGGTGTCCGTCAAGTCCCGGATCGGGGTGCTGCCCGAGGGACTGCGGCTCTTCGAGCGTCTGTCGGGACGTGAACTCCTCGGCTACATAGGGCGGTTGCGCGGTCTGCCGGGCGACGAGGTCGACAAGCGGGCCGCTCAGCTGCTGGACGTGCTCGATCTGGCCGGCTCGCAGCACAAGCTGGTGGTGGACTACTCCACCGGTATGCGCAAGAAGATCGGGCTGGCCGCGGCGCTGCTGCACAACCCCGAGGTCCTCTTCCTCGACGAGCCCTTCGAAGGCGTCGACCCGGTGTCGGCGCAGACGATCCGCGGCGTACTGGAGCGCTACACCACCTCCGGTGCGACGGTGATCTTCTCCAGCCATGTGATGGAGCTGGTCGAGTCGCTCTGTGACTGGGTCGCGGTGATCGCCGCCGGGCAGATCCGGGCGGACGGCCCGCTCGCCGAGGTGCGCGGCGCGGCGCCCTCGCTCCAGGACGCCTTCCTGGAACTCGTCGGCGCGGGCGACCGGGGCGCGGGAGCGAACCTTGACTGGCTCGGCGGTGGCGGCGCCCGATGAGCACCGAATCCGCCGCTGCGGCCGGAGGACCGGCCGCCGCGCCGTCCCTGACCGCCGTCTTCGTACGGCTGAAACTGTCCCTGTTGCGCAACGGGCTGCGCCAGTCGACCGGGCGCACGCTGGCGTATGTCTCCTCCGTGCTCGTGGGCCTGCTGTTCGCCGCGGGTGTCGTGACGGGACTGGTCGCCCTGCGCGGCAACGCCCATGTCGGCGCGCTGGTCGTGCTGTTGACCGGGATCCTCACCCTGGGCTGGGCGGCGATGCCGCTGTTCTTCCCGGCGAGCGATGAGACGCTCGATCCGACCCGGCTGGTCATGCTGCCGCTGCGGCCGCGGCCGCTGATCGCCTCGCTGCTGGTGGCCTCGCTCGTCGGCATCGGCCCGTTCGTGACCCTCGCGCTGGTGACCGGCTCGGTGATCGCGGTCGCCGACGGGGCGGCCGCCGCGGCCGTCGGTGTGGTGGCCGTGGTCCTGGTGGTGCTGGTGTGTGTATCGCTGGCGCGGGCCGTCGCCACCGCCTCGGTGCGGCTGCTGACCAGCCGGCGGGGCCGCGATCTCGCCGTGCTGAGCGGCCTGTTCATCGCCATCGGCGCCCAGGGCGTCAACATCGCCGCCCAGAAACTGGGGCGGTCGGACGGCCTGGCCGTACTGGAACCGCTGGGCGGCATCCTGCGCTGGGTGCCGCCGGTCTCGGCGGTGGCCGCCGTCGACGACGCCGGACACGGCGCGTACGGACGGGCGCTGACCGGCCTGGGCCTGACGGTGCTGGCACTGGTCCTGCTGCTGTGGTGGTGGCAGCGCACCCTGACCACCCTGATGACGTCCCCGGACTCCTCCACCCTCCAGGCGGTGGAGAAGGACAGCGCGCGGCGGGCCGGCGGCGGGGAGCGGGGGCTTGCGCGGCTGCTGTCGCGCGGGCGCACCGGCACGGTCATCCTCCGTACGCTGCGCTACGGCTGGCGCGACCCCAAGTCGAAGATGTCGTGGTCGACCGCGCTCGCCGCCGGACTGCTGGTGCCGGTCATCTCGGCCCTCCAGGGCAACGGCAGCATCTACACCGCGTTCTCCGCCGCCACGCTGCTCGGCATGCAGATGTACAACCAGTTCGGGCAGGACACCTCGGCGTTCTGGATGGTCGCCTCGACGATCGCGACCCCGCGCGACGCCTACCAGGAACTGCGGGCCCGCGCGCTGGCACTGGCGCTGGTGGCCATCCCGTACGTCACGCTGGTCGTCGTCGGCAGCGCGGCGCTCATCGGGCCGTGGTCAGCCTTCCTGGAGGTGTACGGGCTCTCGCTGGCGGTGCTGGGCGCGCTGCTGGCCACCGGGGCGCTGTCGTCGGTGTTCTTCCCGTACTCGATCCCCTCGGAGGGCAACAAGAACGTCGCACCGGGACAGGGCGCGATCGCCTGGTTCAGTCTCTTCGGCGGGGTCGTGGTGGGTGCCGTGCTGTGCGCACCGCTGCTGGCGCTGACGATCTGGCTCCATGTCGCCGGTCTGCACCACCTGTTGTGGGTGCTGCTGCCGGTCGGTGCGGTCTACGGCGTGGGCATCGCGGAGCTGGGGCTGCGGGTGATGGCGCCGCGGGCCGCCCAGCGGCTGCCGGAGATCCTGGCGGCCGTCAGCAAGGGCTGAACGCGCGCCGGGCGGGCGGCGGTGGCCTCGCCGGGCCGGGCGCCGGTCGCGGCCTCGCTGGGCTGGGCGCCTGGGCTGGGCGCCGGTGGCCTCGCCGGATAGTTATCCACAGGCCGCACCGGCCGGCGCGCGGTGGCGGTAGCGTCACCACGACCTGGACGAAGGGTGGTGGGGGCGGTGCGGCGCGCCGGATGGGTGCTGGTGACGGGCTGGTTGGCGGTGCTGTTCTGCGCCGGGGCGGTGCAGGCGGCGCCGGCCGGCCCGGACGCGCCCGGCGACCCGACGCAGTACGCCTACCTCGCCGCGCAGCTCCGCAAGAGCCCGGTCTATGTCAGCGACCAGATCCCGCGCGAGGTCCCCCGCTCGACCGCGCCCGCCTTCGCCCGCGAGGCCCGGCGGCTGGGCGTTCCGGCGTACGTCATGGTCCTGCCGGACGCCTCCTACGGCACCGAGGCGGACGGCCTGCTCGCCGGTGTCCATGACCGGCTGGGGCGCCGGGGCCTGTATGTCGCCCTGAGCGACTCGGGCCTGGACGCGGCGCAGACCTACGGCGTGGACCTGCCCGGCACGGCGGACGCCGTCTCGGAATCGGTGTACGCGATGCCGTACGACGCCACTCCCCGCGAGGTGTTCCGGCACTTCGTCGAGGTGGTCACCTCCGGGCAGGCGCATCAGCGCGCCGAGGAGGCCCGCGCCGCACACGAGGACGCGGGGCTGGACGACGGCCCCGGTCTGCACACCGACAGCACCGAGCGCGAGAACCAGAGCTTTGTGACGGGCATCGCCGTTCTCGGCATCCCGTTGACCGTGCTGCTGGTGACGGTCCATGCCCTCCAGCGGCGCCGGGTGCGGCGGGCCGCGGCGGCGGGCGGAACGGTGCGGGTGCCGACGGCGCGCGGTGGTGCCCAGGGCGGGGGCGAGAAGTCCGGCGGGGGAAAGCAGGCCAACAACAGGGCGGGGAGCGCCCGGCAGCGGCCGGGTGGGGGTCCCGGTCCGTTCCCCCGCGCGCGACTGCTGCCCCTGATGGCGGGTGCCGCCGTACTGGGCGGGCTGATCGCCTTCACCGCCTCCCAGGTCTTCGACGACACGACCAGTGGCGACGGCTCCCGTCCCACGGCCGCCGATATGCGGGCCCGGATCGACCGGGTGTCCGCCGGGCTGCGCCACGACCCGCTCTACCTCGACCCGGAGAGCCGGTCCACGCTGGGCGGCGCCGAGCGTGACCGGCTCCGTAAGCGGCTGCGGGAGCTGGACGTTCCGGTGGTGATCGCCGCCCTGCCCACCCCGCCGGAGGACGAGTCCGGGGGCAGCACGGAGCTGCTGGCCAAGCACCTGCACGAGCGGCTGCGGCGCGACGCCCTGATGGTGTTCGCCGACCCGGCGACCGGCGATATCGAACTCGTCAACTACAGCACCCGCGTCGATGACAGCTACCTCGTCGACCGCCCGCGCGACCTCACCTACACCGGGCCCGCCGAGGAGCAGCTGGGGCGTCATCTGGACGAGCTGCTCACGTATGTCGGCAAGGCCCCGCGGGCCAAGACGGGCGGCGCGCCCTATGACCCGCCGCCCGCCGCCGACCCGGTCGAGGAGAAGGCGCTGCCCGGTCTGTTCACCGGGGACTTCGAACCCGGCATGGTGATCGGCACGTTCGCCGCGGGTCTGGTCTTCGGGCTGGTGGTGGCGGCCCGTGCCGTCGCCCGCCGGCTGGTCCGGCGCAGCAGGCCGGCGGCCCCGGGAGCGGGCGGAGCCGCGGCGGCACTCGCGGCGCCGGACCGGCCCAGCCTGTCCTGGCTGCGGCGCACCGCCCGGCAGGATCTCGACGCCCTCACCGCCGCGTTGGAGGCTTCGGCCGCGCCACCCGAGGAGGCCCGGCGCCGGGCCTGGGAGTGCCTGGACGCCGCGGCACTCCTGATCGACGGTGACAGCGACGGCCGGATCGACGTCGACGCCGGCCCCGTCGGCCTCGCCTGTGCCGTGGTGCTGGCCCGCGCCGGACGGACCGCGCTCGGAGAACCGGCCGCCGCGCGGCATGTCTGCCACCGCAACCCGCTGCACGGCGCGGCCCGCAGACGTGCGACGGCCCGGCCCGCCGACGGCGGTCCGGCGCGGTCGCTGCCGGTGTGCGAGGCGTGCCGGGTGACGACCGGCCCGGTGTTGCGACTGCGCTCCTCCGGGAGCGGCGGACGCGGCGGATACGTCCCGTACGCCACCCTGCCCGGACCGCTGGCCGCGCTCGGCGACGGCGTCGGAATCGATCAACTCACCCGCGATGTACGGGAGTACTTCGGTGTGCACTGACCTCCTCCAGCCCGCCGGCCCGCAGCGGGCCACCGCCGGCACCCACCGGCTGCGCAGGGCCCTCGCCGTCGGCGCCGCGTCCGTCGCGCTGCTGTGCTGCACCGCGCCGCCCGCCGCGGCGGCCGAGAGCCCGGGGCAGAAGATCGCCGACGCGCTGCGCCGCTCCCCCGTCCATGTCGATCCGTCCCTCGCCTCGGCCGTCGACGCGGAACAGCAGCGGGAGCTGGCCGCCCGGATCCGGCGGACCCATCTGCCGATCCGGGTCGCGCTGGTACCGCTGGTCGAGGGCGACAGCTGGGGCGGCAAGCCGGAGCAGCTCGCCGAGGTGGTCCATGACCGGATGGGCGGCGGCCCGGCCATCCTCATCACCCTCGGCGACCAGCCCGATGACATCTCCGCCCACGAATGGCCCTCGGACGCGCATCAGGCGTTCCACGCCGCCGCCGCGGTCTTCTTCCAGAAGGACATGAAGGGCGCGGGCCCGGCGAAGCGGGTCGCCCGCGCGATCGACATCATCGAGGCCGGCAACGGCGATGCGGTGTACGAGCGGGCCACCGCCGATCTCGGTGCACCGTCGCCGACGCGGACCACGGCGGACGGCGCGGGTGCGAAGCGCGCTCCCGGGCACGGCTCCTCTCTCGTGCGGCTCCTGTCCCTCGTCGTCGGGCCGGTGCTGTTGCTGGCCGCGGCGGGGCTGTTGCTGCGGCGCCGGTCGCGGCTGCGGGACCTCTCGACGCCGTTCGCGCTGCCGCGCTCGGTCTTCGCCGCCGCCCGGCAGGCGGACGAGGCGGGGCTGCGGGACCGGGCCGCCGAGGAGGTCGTCCGGCTGGGCGAGGAGGCGCGCACCGCGCAAGGCGCCCCGGCAGCCGTCGAGCGGGCACTCGACGCGTATGCCGCGGCGGGCACGGTCCTGGACCGGGCGGGTGGAGTCCCGGACCTGGCAGGGGTGTTCGCGCTGGTCGCCGAGGGCCGGGCGGCCCTCTCCGGGGCCGCGGAGGCGCTCCCGCTGTGCTTCTTCCATCCCCTGCACGGCCCGGCCGTCCGCCGCATACCCTGGCGGCCGCTGGGCCGGCGCGAGCAACTGCGGGTGGCCGCCTGCGAGACCTGTCTGCGCGCGATACGCGCCCGCCGTGCCCCGGAGGTGCTGACCGACCGGCAAGACGGCCGCCCGGCCCCGTACTTCGAGATCTCCGCCGAGGACAGCCTCTGGGCGGCCACCGGCTACGGCTCACTGCTGTCCGGCGCCGACGACTCCCTCACCGGGCGGGTCCAGCGCGGCGACTTCACCCGCACCCAGGACTGACCGCGGCACGGTTCCGGACTCGCTCACCCACGCCGTCGGCCGGCCCACGGCACGCAACCGGGGGCCGGAAGCCCGCAGCCCGCAGCCCGCAGCCCGCAGCCCGCAGCCGGGACGGAAGCCGACAGCCCGCCGCCGGAAGCCGGTTGCCGGTCACCGGCACCCCCATCCCGCACACCCCTACTTCCAAGATTTCTCAGCGCAATTGCTACCACACAGCATTCGCGTTGAATTCACCGCCAATTGGACAAACAATCAACAGAACACCCCAGCCTTTTCGGGAATTTCACGCGAATCACCGGTGACGGTCCCGCGCCCCACGCCCGGCAAAGTTTCGACAAATCCGAAAGCCCCCTCCTATGCTCCGCTGACACAGCCGTTCGCACACCCATGGGGCCGTTCACGCCCCCATGGAACCGAGTGGTGCGACGGGGGAAACGTCTGTCTGGAGAATGCTGTGCTGCACAAGAAGACCGCTTTGCTGCGCGCTGCCGCGCCCGTCGCCGTACTGGCGCTGGCACTGACCGCCTGTGGCGGCCACAAGAAGAGCACCACCACCACCGACGCCGCGCCCAAGACGGAAAAGGGATCGTCGGCCCCGGCGGGCGGCGGTGAACTGAAGCCCGGCCAGGGCGGTACGGGGAAGTTCAAGGAAGAGAGCGGGACCATCACTTACGAGGTCGCCGCGCAGAAGGTGCATGTGAGCACCGAGGCCGAGACCAAGAAACTGGTCTCGGACCCGAAGCGGGCCAAGGGCCTGGTGGCGGCCACCGCTTGGGTGAAGTACACGAACAAGGGCGGCGGCGTCGTCAAGGAATCGCCCGATGTGGCCGACGAGTCCGAGATCTACGCGGACGGCCAGCGCGGCGGCCTGCTCATCGGTGCCGCCGAGGACGGTCCGGGCTGCGAGGACGCCCTGGACATCGAGAACTGGAAGGCGGGGCAGAGCCACACCATCTGCCAGACCTACATGATCCCCAAGGGCGCGAAGTCCGTGGAGGTCCACTGGGCGGGTGAGGACCAGAGCGGCTCCCCGCTGGTCTGGAAGTTCGACAACGCCGGCTGAGCCGACGGCAGGCCGGATGCCGTGCGCCAGGTCCTCGGGGCCGTGGCGCACGGCAGAGGGCTGTTACGAGGGCATCGTGGCCGCATGGAGAAACGGTTCGATGGCGGCGCACCAGGCGTCGGGCTGTTCCCACGGGAGCAGATGTCCGGCGTCCGGGATCTCGGCATAGGCACCGCGGGGCAGCACCCGGACCATCTCCTGGGCCTCGGCGCGGCCGAGTTCGGCATCGAGTCCGCGGACCACGAGGGCCGGGCACGGCACCTGGGCGAGCTCCTCCCAGTGGGCGTCATGCACCCAGGTCTCCCGGGCACTGAGCATCTGCCGGCGGGAGAAGACGGGCCGCCAGCCGTCGGCGCGCTCGGCCATCACCTCGGCGAAGAACTCCCCACGGGCGGGTCTGGGCCGCTCCAGGGTCGGATCGTCCTCGCCGAACCACTTACGGACATCCGCGAGGGTGGCGAACGGCACCGGCCAGGACCGGAACCACTCGGTCCATTCGCGCTGCGAGGCCGCGCCCAGCGCCGAGGCCCGCATATCGCAGATGACCAGCGCACTGACCAGATCCGGTCGCCGGGCCGCTAACTGCCAGGCCGTCAGGGCACCCATGGCATGCCCGACGAGAGCGACCGGGGCGAGGCCGAGCTGCTCGATGGCGGCGATGGCGTCATCGACATACGCCTCGCGGTCGTACGGCCCCTCGGCGGGCTTCTCGCTGCGGCCGTGGCCCCGCTGATCCAGCGCGACCGGGCGGTGACGGGCGCTCAGGCGGCGTGCGGTGGCCGCCCAGTGCGAGGCGCGCCCCATCAGGCCATGGAGCAGCAGCACGCCCGGCCGCTGCTCGCCCTCCTCCAGCCCGCCGCCGATCTTGGGCGGGTCGGTGAACTCCCAGGCGGCGAGTCGCACGCCGCCGGCCCCTGCTACATCGATGCGCCGCACCATGTGCCCTGGCACCCCCAATCGTCCCTTGAGCAGCTCCACACTATCGAACCCCTATTCGAACGCGCCGTTCCGACGCGGAACACCCCTCGTTCGAGTGACCTCGCTCAAGGATTGGCCGCGCCCGCCACGGGGAGACATCTGCCGGGAGGCGGGCCCTACCGGGAAGGGGGCCCGTGGGGACAGACCCTGGGAGCTCGGGGCTCCGGGTCTGGGGTGGGGGACATGGGGAGGCAGGGCCCCGGCTGCTCGCAGCGCCGGGGCCCTGACTGTCTCCCGAATATGTGGATGCATCCGAGCCCCCTCCCTGGCCAGGACAGGCCGATGCATGGCCATGCGTCAGGGTGGCACGAGACCGGCCGTATCGCACGGATTCGCACAAGTCCGTTCAGCGGGAAGGAACGGGCCGAGCCCGCCGAGCGGCGCGTCGGCGCAGCTCAGCGGGCTCGTGGACGAGATATGGGCGGAAGTGCGAAACGGAAACCAGCCGAAACCGATCTCAGCGCTTGGCCACAAAGACATGCGAGGCGATCTCGGAATCCAGCTCGGCGGCCTCGCCGCTGCTGCCCACCAGCACCCCGGCCGGCGACTCCGTCACGCTCACCACCGCGCCCGGCTGCACACCGGCCCGCCGCAGCGTGTACATCAGCTGGGCGTCCGCCTGGATCGGCTCACCGATGCGGCGCACCACGGCGGTCTTCCCGTCGGCCCCGGCGTCCAGGTCCATCAGGCTCACCATGCCGGCGTCCAGGAACGGGTCGCCCCCGGTCTTCTCGCCCAGCTCCTCCAGCCCGGGGATGGGGTTGCCGTACGGGGACTCCGTGGGATGCCGCAGGAGTTCCACGACGCGGCGCTCGACCGCCTCGCTCATCACATGCTCCCAGCGGCACGCCTCGGCGTGCACCTGCTCCCATTCGAGCCCGATGACGTCGACGAGCAGGCACTCGGCGAGGCGGTGCTTGCGCATCACCCGCGTCGCCAGCCGGCGGCCCTCCTCCGTCAGCTCCAGATGCCGGTCGCCCGCGACCTGAAGCAGGCCGTCTCGCTCCATGCGCGCCACCGTCTGGCTCACCGTCGGGCCGCTCTGTTCGAGCCGCTCCGCGATGCGGGCGCGCATGGGCACCACGCCCTCCTCTTCCAGTTCGAGGATGGTGCGGAGATACATCTCCGTGGTGTCGATCAGTCCGGACATGCGTGCCCCTCGATGTGTGGTGCGGTGGCCCTGAACTCAATTCTGACGCATCCCGCTGACAACGGTGCCGCCTCGTCCACGCACCGGGCCTTCCCCGCCGTATTGACAGGGCACTGGTCCAGACCGCAACGTGATCCGCGCCACTGATCAAATGCGCCGAGATCCGACGAGAGGGGCCCGCGGCAATGGCTGAGAGCGACCGGAGCGACCGGCTGGCCGGGAAGTACTTCGACGCCGCGATCGACCTGCTGCGGCGGGTCCGCGACGAGGAGGGCGACCGGATCACCGCCGCCGGAGCGCTGATCGCGGACACCGTCGCGGCGGGCGGCCGGGTCTTCTCCTTCGGTGCCGGGCACTCCTCGCTCCCCGCCCAGGACACGGTCTACCGCGCGGGCGGCCTGGCGATCATGAATCTGCTGTCCGTCCCGGGCGTGGTCGGCGTGGACGTGCGGCCCGCGACCCTCGGCAGCGCGCTGGAGCGGGTCGACGGGCTGGCCGGGGCCGTATTGGACACCAGCCCGCTGGAGCCGGGCGATGTGCTGGTGATCATCTCGCTCTCCGGGCGCAATGCGCTGCCGGTCGAAATGGCGCGGCACGCCCGCGCCCTCGGCATCAAGGTCATCGGCGTGACGTCGGTGGCGTACGCGGCGGCGACCACGTCCCGGCACGCCTCCGGGGACTTCCTCAAGGACCACTGCGATCTCGTGCTGGACAGCCGGATTCCGGTCGGGGACGCGGAGCTGACGCTGGCGGGCATCGACGCGCCGTTCGCCCCCGCCTCCACCGTCGTCACCAGCGCGATCATGCAGGCCGTGGTGGCCACGGCCGCGGGCACCCTCGCAGAACGGGGCATCGAGCCGCCGCTGCTGCGCTCCGGGAACGTCGACGGCGGGCACGACTGGAACGCCGGGGTGATGAACGCCTACGCGGACCGGATCTTCTACCGGCAGTGAGCGGCCGGCGCGCTCAGTGCGAGGCCGCACCCGCGAGATCCAGGGCCGCCGCGATCCGGGCCGCGACCTCCTCGGCGTAGTCCGCGTCCGCGCGGTCGAACGGGCGGCGCGCGGGCGCCCGCAGAAAGGTCACGACGCCGAGCCTGCGGCCGCGGCTGCACAGCACCACACACAGCCCGTGCACGGTGCCGTCCGGCCAACGGCGGGCCGCCGCCCAGCCCTCGGGCGAGGCAGGTCCGGCGCTGGTACGCACCGAACCGCGCCGCTCGTACGCCTGGAGCGCCGGATGGCCCGGCACATACGGCACGGGAATGCCGGTCGCCGCCGGCGTCGCGGACGGGCCGGGCGAACCGGCCGGGGAGGCCAGCGTCCGCACCAGCCGCGGTGTGCCCGCCGGTGTCCGGCGCCCGGCATCCGTCCCGGTGGCGGCGGTGTCCCCGGCCCCGGACGCCGGCTCGGCGCCACCCGCAGCGGACTCCGCGCCCACCGCGCCCGCCGTCTCGTACGCGTCCAGCGCATCGCCCTCGGCGACCGCCCCGAACGGTGCGGGCGTGGGCGTCGTGGCGAGGTCGACCAGGCCGTGGTCCGCGAAGCCCGCCAGGGCGAAGTCGAGGTGGACCGCGGCTGCCTCGGCCGGGTCCGGGCAGTCCGCGGCCGCCCGGCCGGCCCGGTGGAGCTGCTGGGCACGGAAGCGCAGCAGGGAGTTCTCCTGCTCGGCCCGCTTGGTGGCCGTGACGTCCTGGAAGAGCCAGGCCACGCCCAGCGGTACCGGCTCCTCCGCCAGCGGGGAGGCCAGCCGGACGAAGCCGCTGCGCCAGCACCGGCGCGGCACCTCGGCCTCCTCGGCGCGCAGCGTCACCCACAGCTCGCTGACGGCCGGCGGCGCGCCCTCGGCGAGGACGTGCTGAAGGGCGCACTCCAGCTCCTCGACGCCCTGCGCCAGCAGCTCACCGAGGGGGCGGCCCAGCAGGGCGGTGCGCCCCACACCCAGGGCGCGGGCGGCGTGCGCGTTGACGACCGCGGGCCGCAGATCGGCGTCGATCAGCACCACGCCCCACGACGCGTCCTCGAACAGCGCCTCGCTGAGCGCGATGGACCGCTCCAGATCCATCTGGGTGTGCACCTCGCTGAAGGCGCAGTACACCCCCGCGACCCGGCCGCCGGGGGCGCGGACCGCGGAGGACTGGGTGCGGACGAGCACGCGGTGGCCGTCCTTGGTCAGCAGGGCGAACTCATGGACCTGACGGCCCGGGGAGCGCATCGCGGCCGCCAGTGCGGCCTCGATCCCGTCGGCGTCCTCCTTGCGGACCGCCCAGCCGGTCAGGCCCGTACGGCCGACGGCCTCGGCGGTGGTCCAGCCCAGAATGCGCTCGGCCTCGTGGTTCCAGTGGGTGACCGTGCCGTCCGCGGCGAACGCGACCAGGGCGGCGTCCATACCGTCCAGCAGCGCGGCGAGCAGACCCGAGTCCTCGGTCTCGTCGGCGGCGCAGCGCGCCGAGGCCGACGAGGCGGAAGAAGCTGACGAAGCAGTCACTGGCACCCCTCACGAACGCGGCCACACATGCTCCACCTGGGAACATTCAACTGGAACGTGACACAGCACACACGGGATTCGCGGAAATCGTTGCCAACGGGAAATTCCCTTGTGTGCGGCCGGACGGGTTCCTAGTGTGTTGAGCACACGAGAAGGGAGGTGGTTCGGCAGATGATTTCGCACCGGACGCGTGAGGTGGCTGCGGGCTAGCGGCCCGTCGCTTCACCGCAGTGCAGCGCCGGACCAGCGCATCCTCGGATGCGCAGCCGGCCAATCCCAAGCAGTCACCCGACCCGCGGGCTGCCGGTTCGTCCGACCGGCCCTTCGCGCCACACAGCGCGGAGGAAACAGCTCGCGGGTCGTCTGCGTCTGCGTACGGCGGATGACCCGCGGCCCGGCGAGGGGGCACCGGCCCCGCCCTCAGGGCGCCAGGCGCTCCACGCCCCAGCCGTCGCCCTCGCGCACGTACCGCAGCCGGTCGTGCAGCCGGTTGAGCCGGCCCTGCCAGAACTCGATCGTCTCGGCGGCGATCCGGTAGCCGCCCCAGTGCGGCGGCGCCGGCACCTGCTCGCCCTCCGGATAGCGGGCCGCCAATTCCTCGTAGGCGCGCTCCAGTTCCTCGCGCGAGCCGACCCGTGCGGACTGATCGCTGGCCCAGGCGCCCAGCTGGGAGCCGTGCGGGCGGGTGCGGAAGTAGGCGGCGGTCTCGTCCCGGCCGATGCGCTCCGCGGTGCCGGTCACCACGACCTGACGGGCGAGGGGGTGCCAGGGGAACAGCAGCGAGATGGCCGGATTTTCGGCCAGTTCCCGCCCCTTGCGGCTGTTGTAGTTCGTGAAGAACACAAAGCCGCGGTCGTCGAACGCCTTCAGGAGCACGGTCCGTGAGCTCGGCCGGCCAGCCGGGTCCACCGTCGAGACGACCATCGCGTTCGGCTCGTGCAGTCCGGCCACCGTCGCGTCCTTGAACCAGCGCGCGAACTGGTCGTACGGGCTGGCGGCGAGGTCGGACTCGGCGAGTCCCTCGGCGCGGTAGTGGGCACGCATGGAGGAGGGATCGGGGGTCTCGGCATGGGGCGCGTCGGCGGGGTGCACGGCCTCATCTTGCAACACCCGGTCCGACGCGGTCAGCCGGGAGGGGCGGAAGTCTGCCCCTCGTCGACCGGCCGTAACCCTCCCGACAGCAGATCGACCGCTGTGCGGGTCGCACCCCTCCCCGCAGGTGAGGGACCCGCCACAATCAGGGCCGGGCCCCCTGTGGCCCCCGGGCGCGGAGAGCTATCGTGTCCGTCCGGCCTGAAGGGGCGCACCGCAGCGCACCTGGCCGCCCGCGGACCGACCACCGCGGACAAGACCGTCGCGTGACCCACCCCCTGGCGGGGCATCACCGGGGTGACCGGTACGGACCGCGAGCTGCCGGCGCAGCCGCGGAGCCGCACCGCCGCCGCACACCAGAGACTCGACCGCACGGCAGCCGGTCACGGACCGTTTGCCGTCCCCATCTTGAGGAGCTGCCTGATGTCCGACTTCGTACCCGGGCTCGAAGGAATCATCGCGTTCGAGACGGAGATCGCCGAGCCGGACAAGGAAGGCGGTTCGCTCCGCTACCGCGGTGTGGACATCGAAGATCTCGTCGGCAAGGTGTCCTTCGGAAACGTCTGGGGGCTGCTGGTCGACGGGGCGTTCAACCCCGGACTGCCGCCCGCGGAGCCCTTCCCGATCCCGGTGCACTCCGGTGACATCCGGGTCGATGTGCAGTCGGCGCTCGCCATGCTCGCGCCCGTATGGGGCCTGAAGCCGCTGCTGGACATCGACGAGCAGACGGCCCGTGACGACCTCGCCCGCGCCGCGGTGATGGCGCTGTCGTACGTGGCCCAGTCGGCCCGCGGGCCGGGCCTGCCGATGGTGCCGCAGAAGGAGATCGACAAGGCGGACACCATCGTGGAGCGCTTCATGAAGCGCTGGCGCGGCGAGCCCGACCCGCAGCACGTCAAGGCCGTCGACGCCTACTGGACCTCGGCCGCCGAGCACGGCATGAACCCCTCCACCTTCACCGCCCGCTCCATCGCCTCCACCGGCGCGGATGTGGCCGCCGCGCTGTCCGGTGCGGTCGGCGCGATGTCCGGCCCGCTGCACGGCGGCGCCCCCTCCCGCGTCCTCGGCATGATCGAGGACGTCGAACGGACCGGCGACGCGTCCGCCTACGTCCGGCAGGCGCTGGACAAGGGCGGCCGGCTGATGGGCTTCGGCCACCGCGTCTACCGCGCCGAGGACCCCCGCGCCCGGGTGCTGCGGCGGACCGCCCAGGAACTGGGCGCCCCCCGCTTCGAGGTCGCCGAGGCGCTGGAGAAGGCCGCCCTCCATGAGCTCCGCAGCCGCCGCCCGGACCGGGTGCTGGCCACCAACGTCGAATTCTGGGCCGCCATCGTCCTCGACTTCGCCGAGGTCCCGGCCCACATGTTCACCTCGATGTTCACCTGCGCCCGCACGGCGGGGTGGAGCGCGCACATCCTGGAACAGAAGCGGACGGGCCGACTGGTTCGGCCGTCGGCCCGGTATGTCGGGCCCGGGGCCCGTAGCCCGCGGGAGATCTCGGGTTTCGGGGACATCTGCCCCCGGTGAGCAGTTCCTCTTCGGCTTCCCACCGTGGTGGTTGATCGCCGTTGCGCCTGGCGGCGGGCGGTGCCGCTGCGCGGGGCTGTCGGGGTGCGGTGACGGGCCTGCGCGGGTGGGGTGTGCCGGACTGCTTCGCTTTACGTCCGGCACACC